>NZ_JAOWHJ010000046.1:0-205728 GCF_030332695.1 Citrobacter sp. Cpo089
AGCTGATAGAAACAGAAGCCACTGGAGCACCTCAAAAACACCATCATACACTAAATCAGTAAGTTGGCAGCATCACCGGTCACGGCATGCGTTGAATAAGCACTTAATGCTAGATTGTATTTTGTAACAGATTTATCCATTGTCGTTGATATCTTATTTTTAGCTAAAAATATAAAATCATATTAATTAATATTCATTGTCTTATCATGAGCATCGAATATTAAGACTTTCCCTAGTTTTCGAACCTGTTTTTGTTCCTTTGTATGATCCTTCGGGTTGAGCTGTAACTATTCATAACTTCTGCTTCTTTCTTCTCTGTCTATCGGTAAAATGGCCCCCCGCCAAATGGTGACTTCTTATTTTACCCTATGGGTAATACCCTTCCGCATGTTAAGGCTAATATCCTATTCGGATGGAGATAAATAATGCAGGTAGTAATGTTTGACAGGCAGTCAATATTTATTCATGGAATGAATGTAAGTTTGCAGCAACGTATTCCAGGAGTGGATGTTCAGGGTGTCAGTCAGGCAGATGAACTTTGGCTGACGCTGGAAGATAAACCCGAGGCATTAGTTATATTGGATGGCGACCTTGATGCTGAGTTCTGCTGTAGCTTGCTGCAACAGATAGCAGAGCGCTTTGCGATGGTGAAGGTGCTGGTGACCGCAACGGACTGCCGTAAAAAATGGTTGCAAGAGGTCACTAAACTGAACGTGCTGGCCATTGTTCCGCGCGATTCTGACGCGGAAACCTTTACGCTGGCCCTCAATAGCGTCGCGATGGGTATGATGTTTATCCCCAGAGACTGCATAACCGCTACCGAAAGCGGTGGGCAAAATATCAGATTGCTCAGCGC
Source organism: Citrobacter sp. Cpo089 (assembly GCF_030332695.1). NCBI lineage: Bacteria > Pseudomonadati > Pseudomonadota > Gammaproteobacteria > Enterobacterales > Enterobacteriaceae > Citrobacter > Citrobacter sp. Cpo089. The sequence continues at coordinate 857 of NZ_JAOWHJ010000046.1, forward strand.
GCGCCAGCGGGAGATTTTGACCATGCTGGCCGCCGGAGAATCTAATAAACAAATTGGTCGACTGTTAAATATCAGTACCGGAACGGTAAAAGCCCATCTTGAGTCGTTGTATCAGCGCCTGGAGGTAAAAAACCGTACGCAGGCGGCAATGATGTTAAACAACACCATTTACTAGGAACATATTTCACAGTCAGAATATTTCTGGCTGTGAAATAGACACCGGCCAGATATTTTTAGCGCAAAATTGGGTAATTCCCACGCTGAATATCCACGTAATTAATGCTTCCAGCTGAAACCTGTCTTTTATTTGCGTCATTTCCTTATGGATGAATGCCTCGCAGATACTCATATCTGCGAGCAGCAATGTTTCTGCCTGCATCACCGTAATTGGGGTATCAAAGGATTCATTGGCGGAGATTTCGTGCCCGTAACCAATGACCCAGATGCCTTTTTTGTCCTGATACTTTTCCAGCGACAGGCCCTGCCATTGCTTAATAAATGCGATACAGGCGGGCGTGAAATGTGTCGAACGCAGCGGCATAATCATCTCTGTGCAAAGAGACCTATTCTAAAAAAACCACGCCGTTACGCTAGTTGCCTGACAGCCAGTATTTACCGCAAAACGACCTATGCCTTGGGCGGCTGATATTCCTGTTTTAACAGACCAAAAATCCAGTCATCGTGCCAGGTTTGATGTAGCCAGTAGCTTGCGCGTAGCGTGCCTTCATGAATGAACCCGACCTTTTCCAACAGACACCGTGAGGCTTCGTTTCCTGCGGTGACACAGGCGGTCAGTCGCCGCAGACCGCCGCTGGCAAAGGCGTATTCACACACGGCATGCAGAGATTCAGCGCCATAACCTTTACCCTGCGCCTCTGGGGCGAGCAGAAAGCCAACCTCGGCACATTCATTGTTCTCCTGAATGTATCCGGTCACGCCAAGCGGTGCTCCCGATGTCTTATCGCACAAGAGCAGACATAGCCAGTGTGGGCTGCCGGGAAACCATTCAGGCAGGCGGGAGTCGAAGGCTGTCCGTACTTCCTCTTCAGTACGTGCGTCAGCGACAAAACGCATCACATCTGGGTTCTGCTGTAGCGTTAAGAAGAACGTCCAGTCATTTTCTGTCAGTGGGCGGCAGAGCAGACGTGATGTTTGCAGTACAGGCACAGGCTTATCTCCAGAATAATTTTCAATGATTGTGCGGAAGTCACTGTAAAACTTATTTATTTGCTATATGAATGTGTTCTAGTCTACATCGGCACAACGTTGCGTTTAAAAAAGATAATTACATACCATTGTGAGGCCGCACGTTTTGGGTCCTTTTAGGGAAGATGATGACCAATAGCGCGTTACAAGCGACATGTACACCCTTTGAACATTGTCTGGGGATTATCCGCCAGGCGTCGGTAGAAATATTACTGCTTCTAGGCGTACATGCCGCAGAAGGCAAAGACCCGCGGTGGTTTCTCGAACAGCTGGATCAGGCACGACTGAATCTGGGCGGCTGGGGGGCTGTCGCCAGACGGTTGCAGATGAATGATGCGCAATTGAGCCAGTTCACTCTGCGGCTACGTCATCTTCAACAGAGTGTCCCCCAATATGAAAATGGCCAGGACGTCAGTGAAAACCAGCTGATTTCAGCGCTGCGCTTTGTGGCTTCTCTGGAACAATTACGCCAGCAACAGCCCATCCTGAAGTATCAAACCGAAATTGCACCTGTGGAGCCGGATGCTCAGATGCGGGCGCAGCGTCAACTTCGCGCAATAGAATTAACCCTCAAATCTCTGATTGCACGGGTATGGCCGGATCAACATCCTCTCAACAGCTTTCTGAAACAGCACTTTGGTGGTGAACGTCTGCGTCGCTGGCTAAAGTTGGGCGAAGGAAGAGATGCGCTGGACGGTATGATGTTTAGCGAGCTGGCGCTGATGGTCGTCGATAAGAAATTATTCGTTCGCCACTTTACGCAGATTTTTAACGATACCTCAGTGCTCATGTCATTTGTTGAGCCGCGCATCACGCTACGCATGTTTTTGGATGATTGCCGCCTGGCTCGTAACTGCGTTATCGCGCAGCAGCCGCTGACGTCGGTACAACTGATGTTGCTGGACTACCAGTACCGACAGATAACTCATCCTGTGCAACGGGCATTTGAAGAACGGCGTACGCGCATTAATCCTGCGTCGTATCTGGAATCTGATGAGGCCATGGTCCGCCAGTTTTGGGAAACAGCAAAGCAAAAAGACGAGCAAGCGGGAGGCGATAAGCATGAAATCGCAGACAGTATTGATCCGCCGGAAAAGCGGGCCAAGCGCACGGCGGAAGAACGTGAACAGCTGATTTCCGGTATGTTGTGGGTAGCGGTCGGCGTGATGGTGCTGGCGATTTCGCTGGGTGCGTTCTGGTTATTCACTTCGCCGCCGCCACAGGCGTCTTCCGGACAGTCCGTTGAAATCGTACAAGAGGAGCCACGGCGTGATGCCCCTAGCGCACGGGAGGCGGTGACCCGAATGGGCATCACCTGGGATGCCTTTAACATGCGGGCGGCTATCGATCGCAATGACACCCGCGTGACGTCACTTTTTCTGCAGGGCGGGATGGACTGGAAGCTGGCGTGGACGGAGCAGGCGTTTTCGGCGGGCAATACTGAGGTGTTGAGACTGCTGCTGCGTTACCCTTCGCAGATGGATGAAAGCAAACCATGCCGACAGTTTATGACTACGCTCAGCCATGCGATGTCGAATGGGGCATCGCTCACTTCGCTGCATAAAAGTTATCTGCAAAGTTTTTGTTCCGTGCCTGCGGTCGTTGCGCGTCAGCAATATGATCTTGAGCAGGCCGAGCTGCGTGTTCGCGCCCAGCCAAGCCCTGAGAACAAGAAATGGCAGAAAATTCACGCCGAGCTGTATGATGCAATTAACTGACAGCCTGATGACTCAGACCGTCAGCCGCTAGGGTTCGCCATACAAACCGATGAGTCTGCGCACCACGCCATTGGTCCAGCCAAAGCCGTCCTGCAACGGATATTCCCCGCCGCCGCCTTCGCGCGGCGCGGCGTCAGCTATGTGGTATTTTTCGATAAGTTTGTGGTGTTCCTGATAAAAGAGATTCACCGTTTTCAACCAGTTACGGGCAATTTCATCCCCGAGATGGTCGTCACCGTACAGTTTGAAGCCCTGGATCGCCATCCACTGCAGCGGCGCCCAGCCGTTGGGTTTATCCCACTGTTCACCGGTTTCATGCTCCGTGGCTAAAATGCCACCGGGCGTTAGCAGGCGACTGCGAACCGCGTTAGCAAGCCGATCGGCTTGTTCATGCGTTGCCATACCGACATACAGCGGCACAATACTGGCGGCAGAGAACAGGGCCATTTGTTCGCGCCGCCAGTCGTAATCGCGATAGCAGCCGTTTTCATCGTCCCAGAGATAGCGGTTTACCGCATCACGACGATCGCTGGCTTTCTGGCGAAAAAGTGCTTCCGTTTCTTTGTCACCTTTTAGCGCGGAAATATTGGCAATAGTGCTTTCCAGCTTGTAGAGGAATGCGTTCAGGTCAATTGGGATGAACTGCGTGGTGCGTATGCTGGCAAGGCGGCCTGCGTCGCGTAGCCAGCGCGATGAATAATCCCAGCCAGAAGCCGCGCCCGCGCGTAAATCCCGATACACTTCATTGGGCGGGCGACCCGAATGCTTGGCGGTCTCGACGTCTTCAAGCCATGATTCATCGCGTGGCGTATCACGATCGTCCCAATAGCGGTTAAGTAGAGAGCCGTCAGACATTCTGATCACGTGGCGGTAGGCCTGGTTGAGTACCAGGGAATCGGCGCCATCCATCCAGAACGCGTACTCCATTTTTAGATGATCAAGGTAACGACGCGCGCCGCGTACGCCATCCTCTTCAAACAGTTCCACCATCAGCGCAAATACCGGCGGCTGTGAGCGACTCAGATAGTAAGTGCGGTTGCCGTTCGGGATGTGACCATAGTTTTCAATCATCCAGGCAAAGTTATCTGCCATACATTTCAGCAGATCTTCGCGGCCGCTCTCTGCCAGACCCAGCATGGTAAAGTAGGAATCCCAGTAGTAGGTTTCGCTAAAACGCCCGCCTGGCACAATGTATGACTGCGGTAACGCCAGTAGCGAGGACCAGGGAATGTGATCCTGCGGCTCGCGCGTCAGCACCGGCCACAGTTGATCGATATGCTCTTTCAGCGAACTTTCCGGGTCAGAAACGTATTCGCTGGAGGGCGTTTCCGGGAGCCAGAAATGGTTCTCGACGAAGCGTCGCAGATCGAAGTCCCGATGGCGTTTAACCTTACGATAACGAATTAAAATGTCGAGCGGGTCCATTTTGGGCGCACAATCTGGGAAGGTTTTACTATCCGCAAACAGTTTGGATGACTGGACGTGTTCGAACAGTTCGAGATAACGATCGGCAGGGGTTAACGCATCTGAAGCGGGGAGCCCTTCAATCATCTCCGGCTCAGGCTCCGCCTCAATCATTTCATCCAGCTTTAACTCGCACGGATCCATTTCATAAAGCAGATCGATGTCGATCGTCATTTCTTCAGAAGGGGCGTGGGGTAGTTTCTGGTTGAGCATAATGAGAAAGACCTCCGATGGACGTTGAAAGATTAAGGCTATTGCCCGGTCGTCAGTTAAGCGTAGACATTCGCTTCGGTGTCGGGTGAGTAAAGCGTGCGGTTGATCACGTTTTAATGCTGAGCAAAATTTAAAGAATCAGACTATCCCAATGAAAATAATGGATAATTCAAAGTTCTGCATAATCTGAATATATTCCATTTTCAGAGCATTCGATTGCAACGAGGTGTGAACAGAGACAGGTAACGCCTTATCTCTATAATAGGCGCAGGCTATTCTATTGATAGTTCTCCCCCATGTAATTGCTTGATACTTATCAAAATAGTAATTCCCTCATTTCCTATGATGGTCAGGTCTGACAAAGACTGTGCATTAATTATTCTAATTTTCTGGGTCACAATAACTCACAACGGTGAGGGTAAAATAATGAAAATCATTACCCGTCTTACCGCGATTGCCATAGCTGGCATCGTGATTTGTTATTTTGGATTATCCGGTTATGTGTGGTATCACGATAATCAACGTAGCAAACAGGCTGATGTTCAGGCCTCTACGCTGGAAGAAAATAATAAGGTATTAGGATTTTTACGCGAAAAAGGATGCGATTATTGTCACACGCCTTCAGCTGAATTACCTTTCTATTCTTCTTTTCCTGTCGCTAAGCAGTTGATGAATTATGATATTCAACTGGGATACAAATCATTCAATCTTGAAGCCGTTCGTGCGGCGCTGGTCGCAGATAAACCCGTTTCGCAAAGCGACCTGAATAAAATTGAGTGGGTAATGCAGTACGACACCATGCCACCAACGCGATATACCGCGCTGCACTGGGCCGGGAAGGTCAGCGATACGGAGCGAGCCGAGATCCTGGGCTGGATTGCGAAACAGCGTGAGCAGTATTACGCCAGTAACGATACCGCCACGCAGCATCGTAATGAACCGGTGCAGCCGATACCAGAAAGCATCCCAACCGATGCCCGCAAAGTAGCGCTTGGCTTTACGCTTTACCACGACCCGCGTATTTCAGGTGACAGCACGATTTCTTGCGCGCATTGCCACGCTCTGAATGCAGGCGGCGTGGATGGCCGGAAAACGTCGATCGGCGTAGGCGGCGCCGTTGGCCCGATTAATGCGCCGACGGTGTTTAACTCGGTCTTCAACGTTGAACAATTCTGGGATGGTCGTGCGCCAACATTGCAGGCGCAGGCAGGCGGCCCGCCGTTGAACCCTATCGAAATGGCGTCTAAATCCTGGGATGAAATTATCCAGAAACTGGATAAAGATCCGCAATTGAAGCAAGAGTTTATCGCGGTTTATCCGCAGGGATTCAGCGGGGATAATATTACCGATGCGATTGCTGAGTTTGAGAAAACGCTAATTACGCCAAATTCGCCGTTTGATAAATGGCTACGCGGCGATGAAGCAGCGTTAACTGCTCAGCAGAAACATGGCTATCAATTGTTTAAAGATAATAAGTGTGCGACCTGTCATGGCGGTATTATTTTAGGCGGGCGCTCATTTGAGCCATTGGGTTTGAAAAAGGACTTTAATTTCGGTGAGGTCACTGCCGCAGATATTGGCCGCATGAACGTCACTAATGAATTACGTGACAAGCTGCGTCAAAAAGTCCCGGGCTTGCGTAACGTTGCGCTGACCGCGCCTTATTTCCATCGCGGTGATGTGCCTACGCTCGATGGTGCGGTAAAACTGATGCTGCGTTATCAGGTGGGTAAAGAACTGCCGCAGGAAGATATCGACGATATCGTGGCGTTCCTCGAAAGCTTAAACGGCGTGTATACGCCATATATGCAGGGTAAATAAGAGAAAACCGGATGGCAAAGCACCATCCGGTTTATTTATTGCTTAACGCATGGTAACGAATTCTTCTGCCGCCGTTGGGTGAATCGCAACGGTGTTATCAAAGTCTTTCTTGGTTGCGCCCATTTTCAGCGCGACCGCGAAGCCTTGCAGCATTTCATCCATTCCAAAACCAATACCGTGAATACCGACAATTTTCTCTTCCGGACCGACGCAAACCAGCTTCATGCGGCACGGCTGACGATGTGAGGTGACAGCGGTATACATCGCGGTAAATGATGATTTATACACTTTCACCTGGTCATCGCCGTGCTGTTCGCGAGCCTGCTGCTCGGTCAGGCCCACGGTGCCAATTGGCGGGTGGCTGAAGACCACGGTCGGGATGTTGCTGTAGTCCAGATGTTCGTCCGGTTTGTTGTTAAACAGACGCTCGGACAGGCGACGGCCCGCGGCAACGGCAACCGGCGTCAGTTCAACGGCACCGGTGTTGTCGCCGACGGCATAAATACCCGGCACGCTGGTGTTCTGGAATTTATCAACGACGATGTAGCCTTTTTCATTGGTTTTCACGCCGGTAACAGCCAGATTGAAGTTGTCCGTTTCTGGCTCACGACCAATCGCCCAAATCAGGCAGTCTACCGTTTCGCTACGACCATCTTCCAGTTGCAGGGTCAGGCTGCCGTCAGCGTTTTTAACAACCGCTTTTGGAATCGCGTGAGTATGCAGAGTCGGGCCTTCGGCGTTCATCACCTCAACCAACGTTTCGACGATCATCGGATCAAAACTGCGCAGCGGCGCGTGTTTACGCACGAACAGGTGAGTTTCTGCGCCCAGGCCGTTAATCACACCAGCCAGTTCAACGGCGATGTAGCCTGCGCCAACAACGGCTACACGTTTTGGCAGCGCTGGCAGCTCAAAGAAACCATTAGAATCAATACCATATTCCACGCCAGGAATGTTCGGATGGCTCGGGCGACCACCGGTGGCAATCAAAATATGATCGGCAGTAATGGTTTCACCGTTTACTTCAATGGTTTTGGCATCCACAAAGCGCGCAAAGCCTTTGATCACATCGACATTATTTTTGCCCAGCACGTTGTCGTACGAGGTATGAATACGATCGATATAAGCGGTACGCGTGGCGATCAGTTTATCCCAGTCGAACTTATTGATGGTGGTGTCGAAACCGTAATCCGGACCGTACATGTGGATCGCTTCGCGGACCTGTGCGGCATGCCACATCACTTTCTTCGGTACGCAGCCAACGTTAACGCAGGTGCCGCCTAACTCTTTGGCTTCAATCAGTGCGCATTTTTGACCGTACATTGCTGCACGGTTAATGGAGGCAATACCGCCGCTGCCGCCGCCAATAGCGATGTAATCATAGTGCTTGGTCATGACCGCTCCTTTATGTTCATTGTAGGGCGGAGAAGCGTTACGCCATCCGCCAAAATATTCGCGATTGTATACCTGATATTAAAAGGTTCCACCGATGGCTGCGATTACTCCGGCACGATCCAGCTTACGGAAGTGTGTCCGGTTCCTGCGGGAACCAGCTTGCTATGTAGCCACGGCAGGATGTTGTTCATCTGCTGCTCCAGCTTCCACGGTGGGTTAATCACAATCATGCCGGATGCCGTCATGCCGCGCTGATCGCTGTCCGGGCGTACTGCCAGCTCAATTTGCAGAATTTTGCGGATGCCGGTGTCTTCGAGATCGCGGATCATGCGCTTGATTTGTTGGCGCAGAACCACTGGATACCACAACGCATAGGTGCCGGTCGCGAAACGTTTGTAGCCTTCGTTAATACCGGTCACTACTGCCTGGTAGTCGCTTTTGATTTCGTAGGGTGGATCGATAAGGATCAACCCTCGACGGGAAACCGGCGGTAATTTTGCTTTCAGCTGCTGATAACCATCGGCTTTGGCCACGCGAGCGCGCTCATCTTTCTGGAATTCGCCGCGCAGCAGAGGGAAGTCGCTCGGGTGCAGTTCAGTTAATTGCAGACTGTCCTGTTCGCGCAGCAGCTGGCGAGCAATTAACGGAGAGCCTGGGTAGTAGCGCAACTGACCGCTACGGTTGAAGTGCTGCACTACGCCAATGTAGGGTTCCAGTTCGGCAGGCAAATCGTCCTGCTGCCAGATACGGGCGATCCCTTCCAGATATTCACCGGTACGTTCGGCATGCTCACTGCTCAGCTGATAACGGCCAGCACCAGCATGGGTGTCCAGATAGAGAAACGGTTTTTCTTTCTCTTTGAGCGACTCGATGATCAGGCTCTGAACGGTATGTTTAAGGACGTCGGCGTGGTTGCCTGCGTGATAACTGTGGCGATAACTGAGCATGGGTAATGAAATTCCGCTGAAATGACGATTTGCCACAGTTTACAGCAGATCGGCACAGATTACCCGTAGGCCCGGTAAGCGCAGCGCTACCGGGCGTCTTTCCGTCACGGTTAGCATTGAAATCCTCTACACTTAACCCCATTGTACAAATTAATATGCACAGCGCCGGATACGCGCTTCATTCACTCTTTTCAACAGGACCGCGCTAATGACCAATCCATTGCTGACTCCCTTCGAACTGCCGCCGTTTTCTAAAATTCAGCCTGAGCACGTTGTGCCTGCCGTCACTCAGGCGCTGAACGATTGCCGTGAAAATGTTGAGCGAGTGGTTGCGCAGGGCGCGCCGTACACCTGGGAAAACCTCTGCCAGCCGTTGGCGGAAGTTGACGATGTGCTGGGGCGTATTTTCTCGCCAATTAGCCACCTGAACTCGGTGAAAAACAGCCCGGAACTGCGAGAAGCCTACGAACAAACGCTGCCGCTGCTGTCTGAATACAGCACCTGGGTTGGACAACATGAAGGCCTGTACAAAGCGTACCGCGATCTGCGTGATGGCGATCATTACGCCACTCTGAACACTGCACAGAAAAAAGCGGTTGATAACGCGCTGCGCGATTTTGAGCTTTCTGGTATTGGTCTGCCGAAGGAAAAACAGCAGCGCTATGGTGAGATCGCTACCCGCCTGTCTGAGCTCGGCAACCTGTACAGCAATAACGTCCTCGATGCTACGATGGGCTGGACTAAGCTGGTGACCGACGAAGCGGAACTTGCCGGGATGCCGGAAAGCGCGCTGGCCGCCGCAAAAGCTCAGGCTGAAGCCAAAGAGCAGGAAGGCTATCTGTTAACGCTGGACATCCCAAGCTACCTGCCGGTGATGACCTACTGTGATAACCAGGGGCTGCGTGAAGAGATGTATCGCGCTTACTCCACGCGCGCGTCTGACCAGGGGCCAAACGCGGGCAAATGGGACAACAGCCCGATAATGGAAGAGATCCTCGCGCTGCGCCACGAGCTGGCACAGCTGCTGGGCTTTGAGAGCTACGCCTTTAAATCTCTGGCTACCAAAATGGCGGAGAACCCGCAGCAGGTACTCGATTTCCTGACTGACCTGGCGAAACGTGCCCGTCCGCAGGGTGAGAAAGAGCTGGCTCAGCTGCGCGCCTTCGCGAAAGCGGAATTTGGTGTTGATGAGCTACAGCCATGGGATATCGCTTACTACAGCGAGAAACAAAAACAGCATCTCTACAGCATCAGCGACGAGCAGCTGCGTCCTTACTTCCCGGAAAACAAAGCCGTTAACGGTCTGTTTGAAGTGGTTAAACGTATTTATGGCATCTCCGCCAAAGAGCGCACCGATGTTGACGTCTGGCATCCGGAAGTTCGTTTCTTCGAGCTGTACGACGAAAACAACGAGCTGCGCGGCAGCTTCTATCTTGATCTGTATGCCCGTGAACACAAACGCGGTGGGGCGTGGATGGACGACTGTGTCGGCCAGATGCGTAAGACAGACGGCACATTGCAAAAGCCGGTCGCTTACCTGACCTGTAACTTTAACCGTCCGGTGAACGGTAAACCTGCGCTGTTTACCCACGATGAAGTGATCACCCTGTTCCACGAGTTCGGCCACGGTCTGCACCATATGCTGACCCGTGTCGAAACCGCGGGCGTTTCCGGTATCAACGGTGTGCCATGGGATGCGGTCGAACTGCCGAGCCAGTTTATGGAAAACTGGTGTTGGGAGCCGGAAGCGTTGGCGTTTATCTCTGGTCACTTTGAGACCGGTGAACCGCTGCCGAAGGAACTGCTGGATAAAATGCTGGCGGCGAAAAACTACCAGGCAGCGCTGTTTATTCTGCGTCAACTGGAGTTCGGTCTGTTTGATTTCCGTCTGCACGCGGAGTTTAACCCGCAGCAAGGGGCTAAAATCCTCGAGACGCTGGCGGAAATTAAAAAACAGGTCGCCGTGGTGCCGGGCCCAACGTGGGGCCGCTTCCCGCATGCCTTCAGCCATATTTTTGCTGGTGGCTACGCAGCGGGTTACTACAGCTATCTGTGGGCAGACGTACTGGCGGCAGATGCCTTCTCTCGCTTCGAAGATGAAGGGATTTTCAACCGTCAGACCGGACAATCGTTCCTCGATAATATCCTTACCCGTGGCGGTTCTGAAGAGCCGATGGAATTGTTCAAGCGCTTCCGTGGCCGCGAGCCGCAGCTGGATGCAATGCTGGAGCATTACGGGATCAAAGGCTGATTATTCACGTGAAAATCTGCTTAGTAGATGAAACAGGCGCCGGAAACGGCGCCTTATCTGTTCTTGCCGCCCGCTGGGGACTGGAACACGATGAAGATAACCTGATGGCGCTGGTGATGACGCCGGAACATCTGGAACTGCGCAAACGTGATGAACCCAAACTCGGCGGTATCTTCGTGGATTTCGTGGGCGGTGCGATGGCCCATCGGCGCAAATTTGGCGGTGGACGCGGTGAAGCGGTGGCGAAGGCGGTTGGCATTAAAGGCGATTACCTGCCGGATGTGGTCGATGCGACAGCTGGGCTGGGGCGCGATGCGTTTGTACTGGCCTCGGTAGGCTGCCGCGTACGAATGCTGGAACGTAATCCGGTGGTTGCGGCACTGCTTGATGATGGCCTGGCGCGCGGCTATGCCGACCCGGAAATCGGTCCGTGGCTGCAGGAACGTTTACAGCTGATCCATGCGTCGAGTCTGACGGCGTTAACCGATATCACGCCGCGCCCGCAGGTGGTGTACCTCGATCCGATGTTTCCACATAAGCAGAAAAGCGCGCTGGTGAAAAAAGAAATGCGGGTGTTTCAGTCATTGGTGGGGCCGGATTTAGATGCGGATGGGCTGCTGGAGCCTGCGCGTCAGTTGGCCACCAAACGTGTGGTGGTGAAGCGCCCAGATTACGCGCCGCCGCTGGCGGATGTCGCCACGCCGAACGCGGTTGTGACGAAAGGGCATCGGTTTGATATCTACGCTGGGACAGCATAGTTTGTAGGTCTGTGCGCTGTGCTGCCTGATGCGCTGCGCTTATCAGGCCTACGACAGCGTGTCTTTGTAGGCCGGATAAGGCGTTAGCCGCATCCGGCATTATCCATTAAACAAACGGTGCCAGCGGGTCGGCAATCTCAAATGCTACTGCTCGGTCTGCTTTCGGTGGGTAAATCAGCTCGCTGACAATCGACACCTTCAGCTTCTTCGCTTCTGCGCGCGTCAGTTTCACCTGTTGATCCCATCCTTCGCTATACACCGCACCCCAGGCACCAAGATCCAGGCAGGTGACGTAGTTTTCCTGACGATATGGCAGTGGTGTTACGTTTAACAGGTCTGCCGCAGCGTTATTACCGGCAAATTTACCCAACAAAATCGCGTGCTGACAGGTCATTAACGCATGGTTGCCTTTGTCGTCGGTGGTGGCATAGGCCACATCGCCAGTGGCGTAGATATCATCGTGACCCACAACCTGCAGATTGGTATTCACATGCAGACGGCCCTGGCGATCGCGCGGGGCATTAATCTGTGCTGTCAGGCTATTGGCCTGTACGCCGACGGTCCAGATAACCGTCTGAGAGGCAATCACCTGCCCATCTTTCAGCGTGACGCCGGAGGCATCTACGCACTCTACTTCCGCATTGACCAGCCACTCGACGCCCAGTTCAGCAGAGGCTTCGATAATCACGTCACGTAATTCCTGGCTCCAGCGTCCGCCTGGCTGAGCACCGCGTTCAACTACGACAACTCTGGTCTTAGCATCAGCGCCCAATATTTCGCGCAAACGACCCGGTAATTCCAGCGCCATCTCTATCCCGGTGAAACCACCACCACAGACCACCACGGTATTGCGAGCCTCACTTTCCGGTTGTAATGCCAGATTGTTAATGTGCTGCTCCAGTACGGCGGCGCTCTCGAGTTGGTCGAGGTCAAACGCGTGCTCGGCGGCACCGGCGACGGTATCGCGGTTTACGTGACTTCCGCTGGCGAGCACCAGGCGGTCATAGCGACGCAGATGAGTGTCACCGTTGGCATCTTTCCAGCTCACCTCTTTAGAGTCCGGGAGGATTTGCTCGACGTGACCTTGCAGGAAGTTGACGCCGGTAACGTCAAACAACGGTTGCAGTGGTGCGACCAGCGTATGAACGGCGCTTTCATAAAAGCGTGGGCGGACACGCAGCTCCGGCTGTGGCGCAATTACTGTAATATCAATTGCCTGCTGATGTTTATCCGCCAGTCGTGCGGCGCTTAATGCTGCCCACATACCGGCAAAGCCGGCGCCCACGATCAGAATTTGTTTACGCATTGGGGTTTTCTCACTGGTGACTACGAATTATTTACTCGGATTTTATTTGTCGTAGTTAAGAATTGCAATGCGATCGAGATCCTTTTTGTCACAAAGGGTGGTTTTTTTTGATTATCTGTTTGATAAGTATGTATTTAAAGTTCTTTTGTGAAAAGGGATTACTTTGCTGTCTGGAATGAATGAGATGAAAAAGCTACAATAAACTCAGATTCATTTTGGCTGAGATAAGAGAATGGCATTCTACAGTTCGGGAGTTGAGTACGGCATTCATAGCCTGATGTGTATGGTCGACAGTAAGGGCGACGCGCGGGATATGAGCGTGCGGGAAATAGCCGAACTGCAAAGCGTACCGTATGACTATCTGGCAAAAATTTTCACCCGTCTGTCCAAAGCGGGTCTGGTGCGCAGCATTGAAGGCAAAGGTGGCGGTTTCCAGTTAGCTAAACCCGCTGAACACATCACGGTGCTGGATGTGGTGAATGCTATTGATGGCGATAAGCGCATCTTTGAGTGTCGTGAAATTCGCCAGCGGCTGGCGGTATTTGAGGAACATCCACCGGAGTGGGCCTGTGAAGGCATTTGTGGCGTGCGTTCGGTAATGGACATGGCCCAGCAGCGAATGGAAGAAGCGCTCGGCCAGCATACGATTCTGGACTTGGCGCGCAAAATGTACCGCAAAGCGCCGGACACTTTTGTGGTAGAAGTGCAGGAGTGGATAGACGCGCGTAAAGGGTAGTGAGTGAAAATGCCCGATAGCGCAAGGCGACCGGGCATGTTGAATGTAGGCCAGACAGGGGCAATAGCCGCCATCCGGCACTGAAGGTTATTGCTCGGTGCTCGGCGTATTAATCATGCGGTTCAGCCATGGCACCATAATCGCCATCACGACCGTTACGGCCAGGGTGACAAGGCCAATCTTACTGAAGACGTTGGTATAGATAGGCAGCGTTTGCAGCGGGTCGGTGATGTTCTCTGGTACGGCGGTGAACGTAGCGACATAACCCCCCATCAGGAAGGCCGCGGCCTGCGTCAGGAACCACATCCCAAGAATGAAGCCCATCAGATGTTGTGGCACGAGAGCAGCGACCATAGCCAGTCCCAGGGCGCTAATCAGCAGTTCACCCAGGCTCTGGAACAGATACACCAGCACGATAAACCACGGCGACGTCAGCCCTTGTGCATCGGCAAACCACATCCCGGCAGCGGCGGCCGTCAGGAAGCCCAATGAGCACAGGAACATACCGAGCGTAAATTTCATCGGCATGGTCAAGTCTTTGCCTTTGTTGCCCAGACGGGTATAGATTGCGGCCAGTACCGGACTCGACAGTACCACCCAGAACGGGTTCAGCGCCTGGAAGCTCACCGGGTTGATGGCGAAACCAAGAATTTCATGGTGTACGTTATTGATCGCAAAGAAGTTTAGCGATGTCGGCATCTGCGCGTACAGCACGTAGAACACCACCGCTTCCAGCATCAGGATAAAGGCCACGAACATCTTGTTGCGCCCGGTTTTATCCAGTTTGAATGCCTGACGGAAGAAGATGATGGTCACGACAATCGACAGGACGATCAGCACCAGGTTGGCAATCTGCACGTTGTGCATCAGCCAGGCGCAGATAAATACCATCACTACCGTACCGGCCAGCACGTACAACAGGTTACGGAAATTCAGTGGCTTATGGTCTGGCTCAGAGCCGATATTTTTCACCATTCCGCGGCAGGCAAAGTAGACCAGCAGCGCGACGATTAGTCCGGCTCCGCACAGGTTGTAAGTCACAGCGTAGCCAAACTTATCGGCAATCACCGGCGCCAGCGACAGTGACAGCAGCGAACCGATGTTAATCGACATATAAAACAGGGTGAAAGCACCGTCCAGACGGGCGTCTTTCGGGGGATAACATTTTGACAGCAGGCTTGCCGGGTTGGCTTTAAATAGCCCGTTACCAACGGCAATGGTACCCAAAGCAATAAAGATTAGATCCGGCTTAAGCAGCGACATCCCGGTCATGAAGTAGCCGATTGCCAGCACAATGGCACCGAGTACCAGCGTGCGCTTGGTGCCTAACAGGTGGTCGCCGACGTAGCCGCCGATCGAGATCAGGCCGTAAACCAGTGCGGCAAAGGCACCAAAGGTGACAAATGCCTGTTCTTGTGAAAATCCGAGCTGCTTAACAAAAAATACCGCCAGGATGCCCTGTACGCCGTAATAGCCAAATCGTTCCCATAATTCCACAAAGAAGATCATGAAGAACGGACGAGGTTGCTGCAGCAAGCCCGTAGGTGCAGTTTTATTCATATTCCATCGCCTTTCAAAGCCATCCCGAAAAGTATGAACGCGTATGCTTAAACGCGCCGAAAAAGTCTTATTTTGTTATAGACTGCGGTTATTGGCCGCAAGGGTAGAGTATTATAGAGATAGTTTTCGATCCAATTAGTTGATCACACTAATTATGATTTATTAGCTGGATGGATGTACTAATTGTGACCGAATGATAAAAACAAAAACGCCCGCAAAGGCGGGCGTTTACAGGCTTAACGACTTGCAGTGGGCCGGGTTAACTTCCGGCGGCAAGCATTTTATGCTTCTTCGTCGTCACGCAGCGGAACAATCAACATGTCGACGTGGACGGTGTTGATCAGTTGGCGCGCGGAGGACATCAGTTTGCTCCAGAAATCCTGGTGGTGACCACAGACGACCAGATCCATGTCGTATTTTTTGATGGCATCAACCAGAACCTGACCCAGGTCGCCGCTACCGCTCAGGGTTTCGGTGATAGGGTAGCCTGCATTGGTGGACAGCTCGGTTAACGCGTGGTGGGTTTCTTCAGAAATGCGTTTCTGCATGTCGCCCAGATTCACGTCGATAAGCCCGGTGTACAGGTCGGAATAGTTTACGTCAACGTGGATAAGGGAGACTTTAGCATTGTAAGGTCGCGCCATAGAAACCGCTTTTTCAACCAGAACTTTGCTTTCCGGAGAAAGATCAACCGCGATAAGAATGTGTTTATAAGCCATAGTGTTACTCCTTCCATAAGTTGTCGATGACTAGCCTGCTGGCGTTATATGCCGCCGCGTCATCCGCGTCCTGCGAACCTTGTGCGCGGGGCTAGCCCAGTCGTAAAAACGTACCATATAAGGACTATCCTTACATTATAGCGACCAGGATAATCCGTCAATCCGCCTTGCTTGCCAAATAGTTAAACAAATTTTTTAGTTAATTGCATTGATAGCGATTAACCTTATGGCAAAAAAATTAACTAATCTCCTACACTATCTAAAGAGGCGTTCGGATGCGTGATACTAACACGAACGGTTTCGGCTGCACTCTTCATTGAATGGTTTGGCAGGGTATCGGGGAGCGGTAGTCCCGGAAAGGAGTTCCGTGGGCGGGTCGCCGGGGAGGAGGTATGATAAGCACCATTGCATTATTCTGGGCTTTATGTGTCGTTTGCATTGTTAATATGGCGCGCTATTTTTCTTCGCTACGCGCACTGTTAGTGGTACTTCGTGGTTGCGATCCATTACTTTACCAGTATGTAGATGGAGGGGGCTTTTTTACCTCGCATGGGCAACCGAACAAGCAGATGCGTCTGGTGTGGTATATCTACGCTCAGCGTTACCGCGATCATCATGATGATGAATTTATTCGCCGCTGTGAGCGGGTTCGCGGTCAGTTCATTCTCACCAGCGCGCTATGTGGCCTGGTGCTAATCAGCATGGTTGCGCTGATTATCTGGCACTGATTCCAACAACAGATACAAAAAAAGCGGGTCAGCTTCCTGACCCGCTTTTTTACCGTGCATTCGCTTAGATAAGCTTCAGGGACAGCCAGTACAGCACCCCGGAAAGAATAATCGCAGCCGGCAGGGTGAAGACCCAGGCCATCAGAATGCTGGTTACCGTTTTACGCTGCAATCCGCCGCCATCAACAACCATCGTCCCCGCAACGGAAGAAGAGAGAACGTGGGTGGTGGAAACGGGCATACCGGTGTAGCTGGCGAGGCCGATAGAGACTGCGGCGGTCATCTGCGCCGACATCCCCTGGGCATAAGTCATGCCTTTCTTACCGATTTTCTCGCCGATGGTGGTGGCAACGCGACGCCAGCCAATCATCGTACCAATACCCAGCGCCAGTGCGACGGCCATAATGATCCAGATAGGCGCGTACTCAATGGTGCTCAGCATGTCAGCTTTCAGTTTTTTCAGCAGACGCTGATCGTCAGCGCTTACGCCAGGCAGCTTAACCACTTTATCGGTGGTATCAGAGATGCACAGCATAATACGGCGCAGCTGACCACGCTGTTCGACGCTTAACTTGTCATAGGTTTCCAGGTTCGCCAGCATACCTTTCGCACGTTCCAGCGCGTTGATTGTATTCGCCGGGTGGCAATGGAACTCTGTCGTCGTCGCGGGTGCCGCGTCCGTCGGGGACGGAATCAGCTGGTCTACGCCTGTGGCCTGTTTAAGCAGGTCAGGGCGCTGCTGGAAGAAGACTTCGACGTTATTGATTGCATCACGGGTACGGGTAATCTCGTAACCGGAAGCATTCATATTCACCACGAAGCCTGCAGGCGCTACGCCAATCAGCACCAGCATCACCAGACCAATGCCTTTCTGCCCGTCGTTAGCGCCATGAGAGAACGCTACGCCGATAGCGGAGAGGATCAGTGCAATACGGGTCCAGAACGGCGGCTTTTTCTTGCCATCTTTCTTTTCACGTTCTGCTGGCGTCAGGTGGATACGGGCACGTTTTTTTGTACCGCTCCAGTAACGACGCAGAATGAAAATAAGACCGCCTGCAACCACCAGACCAACAATTGGCGAGATGATAAGCGAAGCAAAAATACCGATAACTTTCGGAATGTTAAGTGCGTCCACCACCGAGGTGCCGGTCATCAGTGCATTGGTTAAACCAATACCGATAATGGCGCCAATCAGCGTGTGGGAGCTGGATGCAGGTAAACCAAAGTACCAGGTACCCAGGTTCCAGATAATTGCCGCCAGCAGCATGGAGAACACCATGGCAAGGCCATGTGACGATCCCATATTAAGCAGCAGATCCGTTGGTAGCATATGCACGATGGCATACGCCACGCTGAGACCACCCAGCAAAACACCAAAGAAGTTGAACAACGCAGCCATGACCACCGCCAATTGCGAACGCATTGCACGGGTATAGATCACGGTTGCGACAGCATTGGCTGTGTCATGGAAGCCGTTAATTGCTTCGTAGAACAGCACAAAAGCCAGAGCAAGCAATAGTAAAAGCCCGGTATGTAAATCCAGGCCAGCAAACAAATGTAGCATAGGACGTTACGCCATTTTGAGGACATGAACGCGGCGCATTATCAGTGACTTTGGCGGCGCGGGCAAAGTGAAATATAGAGTTTTTTTGATTTGTCTCCTGCTTTGTTTTACACCACTAAAGAATTATCCTATATATTTCAGTTAAATACACTTTATCGGTAGTTTGGTGCTGGTGCGACCACTGAGGAATCTTTACAATTCACACCCGCTTTTTAGAGAGGATCGCAACGTGGAAAGGTTTGATACCGTTATTATAGGCGCTGGCGCAGCGGGTATGTTTTGTGCCGCGCAGGCAGGACAAGCAGGTAGTCGAGTACTGCTGATTGATAATGGTAAAAAGCCAGGGCGCAAGATTCTCATGTCTGGCGGGGGACGCTGCAACTTTACCAATCTTTATGTCGAACCGGCCGCCTATTTGAGCCAAAACCCCCATTTTTGCAAATCGGCACTTGCGCGTTACACGCAGTGGGATTTTATCGACCTGGTGGGCAAACACGGTATTGCCTGGCATGAAAAAACGCTGGGTCAGCTGTTCTGCGATGATTCCGCTCAGCAAATTGTCGATATGCTGGTAGACGAGTGTGAAAAAGGTAACGTAACTATGCGGTTACGGAGCGAAGTCCTGAGCGTGGTGCAGGATGATGAAGGTTTCACCCTCGAACTGAATGGCATGACGGTCGGCACGAAAAAACTGGTTATCGCTTCAGGTGGGCTTTCCATGCCGGGTCTGGGGGCAACGCCGTTTGGTTATAAAATTGCCGAACAGTTTGGTCTGAAGGTGTTGCCAACGCGCGCGGGACTGGTGCCCTTTACGTTGCATAAGCCACTGCTGGAGCAGCTTCAGGTGCTCTCTGGCGTGTCGGTCTCCTCCGTTATCACCGCCGAAGACGGCACCGTATTTCGTGAAAATCTGCTCTTTACACACCGAGGACTTTCGGGCCCAGCTGTTTTGCAGATTTCCAGTTTTTGGCAGCCAGGCGAATTTGTCAGCATTAATTTGTTGCCGGATGTTGACCTTGCGAGCTTCCTCGACGAACAACGTAGCGCACATCCTAACCAGAGCTTAAAGAACACCTTAGCAATGCAGTTGCCAAAGCGTCTGGTGGAATGCTTGCAGCAGTTAGGGCAAATTCCTGACGTGTCTCTGAAGCAGCTTAACGTGCGCGATCAACAGACGCTGGTTGAAACGCTGACCGAGTGGCGGGTGCAGCCGAACGGTACGGAAGGGTATCGTACCGCTGAAGTCACGTTGGGTGGTGTCGATACTAACGAGCTGTCATCGCGCACGATGGAAGCCCGCAAAGTGCCAGGGCT
Organism: Citrobacter sp. Cpo089; assembly: GCF_030332695.1. Classification (NCBI taxonomy): domain Bacteria; kingdom Pseudomonadati; phylum Pseudomonadota; class Gammaproteobacteria; order Enterobacterales; family Enterobacteriaceae; genus Citrobacter; species Citrobacter sp. Cpo089. The sequence goes on from NZ_JAOWHJ010000046.1 coordinate 20,557, forward strand.
CTACTTTATCGGCGAAGTGATGGACGTCACCGGCTGGTTGGGAGGCTATAACTTCCAGTGGGCGTGGTCGAGTGCCTGGGCATGCGCACAGGATTTGGTATTGTCCGAGGACAATAAAGTTGTACACAAAGCACTAAAGTTGTAACCATTCTCAAAAAACGACGCTAATGTTGTATACTTACTGAATGTGTAGTTATAGGGTTGGAGACTATAAAATGCACATATAGGTACGTATCAATGTCGTTTTTAGGGTACGATCATGGCTAGGGGTAGGCGTCTCAAATCCTATTTGGATTATGAAAATGCGCTAGGTGACGGCATAGGAGTGGGCTATGGCCAAAGTTATCAGCCCTGGCTTAGAGCTCAGGACGTTAAATCCCGTGGAAACCGTTCGATAGTCTTTGGCCTTAAGACGTTTCGAAACCATCATCTCCTTTCTTCTGTCGAAAGTAACTTTTTCTATCTGGCTGAGTTTAATGACTCGGTGATTGATATCCGGGAACAATTCCCACTCTTTCCTCTCCGGCTTACCCAACAAATAGCAAATCATCTACATTTTCAACATCCTATGGTGAGGGGAGTAAGAGGAGTACCTGTCGAAGTTCTGAATGTTATGACAACCGATTTTTTACTGACCTTGAGAACTCCTGAAGGCGGACTTCGATACAAAGCTATAGCAGTAAAACATAACGAGAGCATACCTGAACGCGAAGCCCAAAAACTTGAAATAGAGAGGATGTTTTGGCAGTTGATTGATGTTGAGTTTCAAATTTATGTTGGCTCGGAACTCAATAACGTCGTCGGTAAAAACATTTGCTGGGCTACTTCTGTATTAAGAGATGGTTCTGAATTTTATGATAAATATCCTCTTGATAAAATCCTATGGAAGCTTAAACCAGATGTTTATCCCATAGTAGGACTACGTGCAATGATTTCATCAATCTTTGGGGTAGATGCACAAGAAGCGATGATGTTATTGCAGGCAATGATTGGATTAAAAATGATAAATGTTGATTTATCATATCCAATACTCGAAACCGGTCTGATAAAGATAATTTCCAATGACCACTATATAGGACTGAACGCAAATGGATATTATTAGGAATTCAGTCTGGCTCTCTCAAGGCACTGATTTGCTTGCAGAGGGACTTTACCGTGTTTTGGATTTTGACAGAAAGGTCGATTTGTTAATTTTGTTTAAAATAAAATCAGAAAGAACGGGTAAGCCAATCCCTTTCTCATTTTCAATGTTTAAATATTATATTGAATCAAATAGCATAACTTGTAAAGATTATATATATCCTTCATATATGTTAGTAGATGAGAAAGAAATAACAGATAAAGACAGAGGAAGGCGAGATGAAAATTACAATATCATTAAAGATCTTGTAGATGACAGAATGTTTCTGTTCGACTATGCATTACATAAAAAGTCGCACCTTTTAATGGATTACTCCAGAAATAAAAAAATATCACAATATACTATCAGAACGCTTCTGGCGTTGTATTGGCGACATGGGCAGGATATTTATGCATTGCTACCCGCATTCTCGAACTGTGGCGCCGCTGGGAAAAGTAGAATCAAACATGAAATTAAACTTGGAAATTCCAAAAAAAACAGAGCATTACCTAATGAACGATCACGTGTTTTCATTCTTAATGAAAGAGATATAAATAATATTAGAAAATCTCTCATTACGTATCATTATAAAGTTAACGGAGATACGATAAAGAAAACATTAGAGAGACATATTGATTTGTATTTTAGGGATGAAATTAAAACAGCAAACCTAGAAAATAGAGCTCCATATGTTCCTTCTTTAAAACAATTTTCATACTGGAATAAAAAACTCTTCACTAAAGATTTCTCGATAAATAAGAAGAACACGAAAAAAGAAATAGACCTCAAAATGCGGGCGCTTTTAGGTAGTGTGGCTAATACAACTGTTTTGCCGGGTGATGTTTTCGAAATAGACTCAACTGTCGCTGATGTACATCTTATTTCGAGTTTAAACAGACGAAAAGTCATTGGGCGTCCTACTATTTATACAGTGGTGGATCGTGCAACAAGAATGATTGTTGGCCTTCATGTTTCTTTATACCATGCTTCATGGCGAGCCGCCCGACAAGCGTTAGCAAATTGCTTTATGCCAAAAAAAGAATATTGTAGATTATTTGGAATCTCTATTACTGATGATGATTGGCCTTGTTCTCACATTCCATTAACATTGATGTGTGACAACGGGGAGATGATTGGTCTTAAACCTCAGGAAGAGATGACCCCCCTGACAAAGCTTGAGTTTGCGCCAGTCGGTAGAGGCGACAGAAAAAGCATTGTTGAACGCTGTTTCGGCATTCTGAATGATGAGGTTATTCATAGGCTTATTGGAACAACACGAAGGGGAAAGATTGTTAAAGGAGAGCCAACACCGCAATCCAGGGCTTGTTTAACGATTCAGGAGGTCACGTCTTTACTGATTCGGGAGATACTTGCACATAATCAGAGAACGTATGAGGAACTGGCTTATATCAATCCCTTACTGATTGAAAATGATCTCGTAATATCACCAAAAAATAGTTGGATGATAAGCTTAAAGCACGGGAGATTCAGCGCAAGAGCCGTTGGGGCCGACGAAGTGATCGCACGATTGTTAATCCCTGTGAACGCTAACATTACCGCCGGTGGGATTCAGTACAATAATCTTTTTTATGAATGTGATCCTGAAATTGCATCAGGTGTCAGAGTATTTGGAAGAACCACTTGTGAAGCAAGAATAGATGACAATTGCGTAGATTATATATATGTAAGATTTGACAAAAATAGCATTTTCAAAAAACATTACCTACTTAAGAAAAGAGATGTATTTAAAGGGAAAGCTCATCTTGATACAGATGTAATGGCTGATTGGGTAGATACTCAAAAAGAAATTAATTTATTTACTCTGGATTCGCTCAGCAATATCAATAATAAAGATGAATTTAACAGGAAAGGTAACGAAAGATTAAATGAAATATACGAATCTCGCCGGGTACATGGTAAAGATATTAAAAAGAACAGGAAAAATGAACTTGATTCATTAGGGCGAACTCATGTTGCTAATGGAAGATCTGAACCCCTACTTCCTTCATCCAGTAATGTTCTGCTTTTGCCTGGCCGGGAGGAGAAACAAAGATGGTTAAAAGGTAAGAAGAAGACTGAGGACGCAGAATAATGAACCTTATACGGCGCGTTTCAGCGATATATAAAGAACAGGAGTTACCTGAGTATCGTGGCAATCCCTTAATTGAAGCACTTCCTGAAGCGCTTACGGAAGATGAAGTACTTCTGGAAATGAGTTATTTCCCCGAAATTGACGAAAAAATCCGCTGGACTGCCCCGGCGAATGTTAGAGAGCAGTATGTCGAACGTATAAAGAAATTCCGTTGCCTCAAACCAATCTTATCCAGGCTTATAAGATGATCTTACGGGCACTTAGGGAAAGCTATGCAGCTCGTAATCCTTTAAAAAGCGGAACAATTCAATATCTTCATTACTATGGAAATGAGCGTCCTGATATTGAGCCAGAAAGTGGATATTTTAAATCCCAGGCTGAAACTATTACGATAGTTGGAATGAGTGGTTCTGGAAAAACTACCATGATTGAGCAAGTCATGGATCATTTCCCTCAGATTATAGAACACAGCAGCTATAAAGGAGTTTTTCCCGGCTTCAGTAAGCAAATTGTATGGGTAAAGATTAATTGTCCATACAATTCAAGTGTGAGAGACCTTTGTGAAGAGATTTTACAAAAATTAGATGATGCAATTGGTATTGAACGAACTACACCTGAGATTAGAAATGGTGCTCTGGCTCGCCAGATTGCACAAAGAATTAAATCATCATTTTTGGGTATCCTTGTTATTGATGAAATGCAGAGGCTTAAATTTTCAAGAACCGGGGGTGAGAGTAAGTTGATTGATTTTTTACATGAAATTGTAGATTCCATGGGGGTATCTATGGTTTTTTGTGGAAATCATCCTTTTGACGAGACGCTGACAAAGAAAATGAGAATTGCCAGGCGGGCAGAGTCTGGTGGTTACATGAAAATTAAGAATGTTAGATACGATTCACAAGACTGGCAATCGTTTATTCATTATTTATGGCCATTACAATGGACAAATGTTGAAACTCCATTAAATGATGAGTTAAACGAAAAATTATTCATTTTATCTAAAGGCAATATTGGATTGGCTCAGATGATTTATCGGGGGGCACAATTAAAGGTTATCGGTAGCGGCAATGAAATCATCACTGGCGCAGTCTTGTCGGCCTCTGTACCGGTACTCGTGAGTCATACGGAGGAATATAAGGATACTCCACTCCCGGGGGCCGCGACTGAAGATGAGGAAGCTAAATGGCTCTCTGCATCTAATGAGGGTGATGCTTCGGCTAAAATCATGGCAGAGAAGTCCCTAAAGTCTTTGATCCCTGGGGATATAGACAGGCCACAGCACAAGGAATTCGTAGGAAAAATAGACGAGGTTTTGCGCAATTTCGACGAGAAAATACTGTCTCTTGACCACGATCTTGTTATCAACAGAACAGCTGAAAAGAAAAATACCTACGATGCTCTTCAGCGTTGCGGGCTTATAAATATAGATCCACTTAATAAATTGTAATGAGGTAACAGTTCGTAACGGTCAAAGAGAGGTGTGGGAAATGAGAATGTTGCCTGTTTTGCCTGATGAATCCTTGTTCAGCCGGTTTTGTCGGACAACTACCGTGTACGGTATGTCCCCATCTTCTCTGTTAACGATCATTTTCAACAAACCTGATATGAACGTCCATCCAATTCTCAATTCAGGATTAAAGGCTATTTCTCTTCATACATCCGAAAGTGCAGATCAGCTCTGGCATGAACAGACTTTACTCCCTCTTTTTGCCTGGGCACTACCAATCAGTCGTAATGAAATTATGGATTTCAACACGACCCCTGCCAGGCTTAATCGATTGTGCCGCCTTAGTAATTTTTCACTAGGGCAGCGCACACTATTGAAGTTTTGCCCGGTTTGCGCTCGTGAAGATACTTTTCATTATGGTGTTACTTATTGGCATCTGGCGCATCAGCTTCATGGGGTTACAACCTGCCATCGGCATCCGGTAGCGCTTGAAAGCATCCATGTCCCTTCTTCACCGCACATACGTATTGGACTGATGCCTCCTGTTTCGTATACAGAACAACTTAGCAATGAGATAGACTTCGATTTTGCTAAGTTTTGTTATGAGTCCCTAAATATAATCAGAAGAAAAGATATTACACACCCCAATTACATGGATGTACTTAAAAAGTTGAATTTATTATCATTGGATGGAAATTTAAAGAAAAATGTATTCTACGCACATGTTTATGCTAAGTGCCAGTTATTTGGGGAGGGTTCATCGGGAATTATACCAACATCCCTAACTGATTATCATTACTGGGAGCCTATACTCAAAGACAAATGTTGTCAGCATCCCACAAAGCATCTTTTGCTTTGTTATTGTTTGTTAAATACTTGCTGGCCAACGTATGCAGGAAGTCGTACTAATAAAAAGAAAGAAATCTTTAAAAGTCATAAGGAATACAGTTTTCATATAGTTGAAAATAATACTAGTGTTAGCAACCTTGGGAAGGAATTTAGTCGCAGCAGATGTTACATTAAAACACTTATTTATAAAAAATACCTGAGGGCGTTTAAGCGAAACACAAAAATTAATATATTCACTGAATTGCTTATCAAGTCTATGGCTGTAAGGGGGTTTAGTCTGGCATCCATAGCTGAGAAAAACTCATTATCGGAAGGAGCTGTATCCTCTGTAATTTCATCTTGTTACGGTTTATGCTCATGGCGTAAAAAATGTAAAAAAGATTCTTTAAGACGGCGTCATAAGCAGAAAATATTAAGATTTATACATAATCAATCCGTTTCTATAACACGAAAGTTAGTCAAAGAAAGTTGTTATGCAAGTTTCTATTGGCTAAATAAACATGAATGTGACTGGCTTAATTCCTGTCTTCCTAAAACAATACGATGCTATAAAAATAAAAGAGTAGACTGGAGCGAGAGAGATATTATCTCATCATCATTAATAAATGATGTTTTATCTCAGGGGCAGTACTCGATGTCACTTACAAGTCTAGATGCTTTACTGGGAGGGCATGGCTGGCTTTTGAAATACAGAGATAAACTACCAATGACAATGATACTTCTCAGAAAAATGGAACTAATTAAATAAGAGGGAGTTATATGGTTTACGAAAATGAATTGTGGCACAGTTTTCTTCTGCGTTCACAGATAATGTATAACTTATCCAATTGCAGGAACATAATATCAAAGCATGGCGCACTAAGGTACGATGCCTTTCCTCGTTTCGAACTGATTGATATGTACAAATTGCATAGCTTGCAGGATATATATGACATTCTTGCCACTAGAAATGGTTATATACTAACTTCCAATATAGTGTCGTTATCTTCTGGTGTTTACGGGTATTTTAACGCTGTTGAAGATGCCTGTCGGAAAAATTTTCACATAACTAATTCATATCCATTGGTAAACATCTCAAACATTCGTTACTGTCACAAATGTATTGTTGAAGATATACACTCTAAAGGCATTGGTTATCTGCGTCATAGATGGTTGTTTGAATCTAAATGTGCAGTTCATAGTACCAGTTTATATGAGGTTTGTTTTGATAACTATTTGAATGCAGTGAAAGGACTTAGTGACTTAATTATAAGTGGAATAAATCCTCATGGTTATTGTTCCCTTATGGTTGACGTTTCAAACCCTTTCAAAAATCCAGTGTATATATTACCATGTGCACGTAATAAAATTTTAAAATGGATTTCGGACAATAAAAATATGCTGATTTACTTTCTCTTTGATCTCTTCAAATGTAAGTCGCATTCAAGTTTATCTAAGGTTATCGAAGTCAAGATAATGCATGATAGATATATTTCTGCGGTGTTCAAGATGTTAAGTGAAGTTAATTTTTGTAATTTCAACTCATTTATTTCTGATATTTTTGAGGACGTAAGTTATGCCTCTATCGGACTTGATGATTATTCTGTTAATGTGCATTTTCTCAGGCTAAGGGCTGCAGATTGTAAATTTTGCCAGTTGAATGGTAAATATTTTTGCTCACTTTACAATGTAAAACTTCTTCGCTAATTTCACTTCATTTATAAAATACTAAGAAAGCTAGTTAGATAAGGTTTTATATTTTGACTGGGGCAGGAATAAATTATCACTCATAGAGTTTCCCTGGGGGTTACCACCTGTGTATGATGCCGGTTAGCAACAACGTCTAAAAGACCTGCGATCACGTGGGTCCCTCTCCAGCAAAGGGGCAAGGGGTGCTATATAACGGTGTACTGCTTACCCAATACGGCCTTGTATTTGAAAGATGCCGCATCTTGGCAAGATTCGTATTACAGCCTATAGTCTGTTAATGAGCATTACAGCCTATATGCTGTAAATCCCTGCGTTATGCTTGTTAACCCGTCGATACGGAAGGTCACTTATGAACACTCAATACGCTTTGAAGACTTTGAATCAGTTACGTCCTGTTTTAATCGGCTTTCGCAAAGCCAATGGACTGACGCAAAAAGATGTTTCTGAACGTTTGGGTATAACACAGCAAACTTATGCCCGACTAGAGGCCAACCCTGCAAGTGCGGGTTTTGAGCGTTTGTTTAGGGTGTTCAGCGTCCTTGGAGTGGAGATCGTACTTTCATCCAGGGAACCATTGTCAGATGCAAAGCCCGAATACGGAGCTATGCACAATTATTCTTCACTTCCAGCCAGGCGGGAGAAATGGTGACGCCTGGCGCTTCCCGGTCTAATTTTTCTTCAACAAGATTAACCCCTTAGCGGCCTGAAGTATCAGGTTGCGATAGAGCCTTTCATTTCTTCTGTTATGTTAAATACACCATTTTGAGCTATTTCGCTCGGCCTTAAATTATCTCTTCATTCTTCAGTGAAAATTTTATGTCGATCACGTTATCGATGAATTTAGGAAATAATCCGTAAATGAAAATCTATCTTCTTTTAAATTCATCAGTGTCAGTAGCAAATATTACGCATAAAAGAATGGTTATTATTATCATTTAAATTATAAAGCTCATGAGTCAATTCCAAAAAATATAATAAGCATTGAAATTATTACCCGTGATTCTGGAGTTTTAACTTTGCCATGTAACCAACCACAAGTTAGTTTCCGGTGTTTTGAGGGGCAGTAAAGTTCTGAAAGCGCGACCAGATCATAATCCCGAAATGTCGTTAAGATATTCTGAATAACGGTTATCCCTGCTTGTTGGCAGGCATTTGAAAATATATTTTGTATTCAGGTTGCAGCAAAACGCTTTCTTACACACAGGACTTCATATGCGGCTCAGAAAATTAAAACTGAAAAACTTCAGAGGCTACAGAAACTCTACTGAAATCATTATTGATGAAAGCATGACGGGTATTGTCGGTCGTAATGACTTTGGGAAATCAACGCTTCTGGAAGCGCTGGCTATTTTTTTTGAAACAGAAGGAATGAAGGCTGACAAGAATGACATGAACTGTTTCAGCCTAAGAGAAGGGGACGGCCGTTTTGAAATAGCCTGTGAATTTGATGACCTGCCCGATTTTATCATGATCGACGACAGGGTGCAGACCACGCTCGCCTCAGAACATCTGCTGAATGAGGACGGCAATTTTGAAATCGTCAAAACGTTTAAAGCAACGACCTCAGGAAAACCGGAGCAGACCTGCATCCGCTGCATCCACCCGGATGAGGAGCCCCTGAGAAATTTACTGGGCATGAAAATTTCTGAGCTCAAGGCGGTGGGAAAAGAAGTTGAAAAAAATGTGGCGGATAAACGCACTGCATCGTTATGGCGTCAGGCCATCAGGGAAGCCGCAGCCCCCTATACCTGTTCGGAAATTATGCTGGATGTCGATAAAGAGTTCGGAACCGACACAAAATCATTATGGGGTAAGATCCTCGATTTGCTGCCCACGTATGCGATTTTCAAAGCCGACAGGGAAAGCAGCGACGGGGATTCCGAAGCTAAAAACCCCTTACAGCAGGCCGTAAAAGACGCTCAGGCTGCGCTGCAGGACAAAATTACAGCGCTGGAAAATGAGATTCAGGACAGCGTCCTGGATGTCGCACAGAGAACGCTGGATAAATTACGTGAAATGGCCCCCGAACTCGCCAGTGAACTGACTCCACGATTTAAGGAGAAACCCAAGTGGACCTTCAATTTCACCCTGGACGGGGAAAATGGCATCCCCATCAATAAGCGCGGCAGCGGGATAAGGAGGCTTATCCTGTTGAATTTTTTTCGGGCTGAGGCTGAAAAGAATGTCGCGGGGACGCCCAGAAATGTGATTTATGCCATAGAGGAGCCTGAAACGTCACAGCATCCGAACTATCAGATGATGCTGATGAAAGCGTTACTGGCACTGGCAGGCCAGCCGCACCGTCAGATTATCGTCACCACCCATGTCCCGGCGCTGGCCGGATTAATCCCTGTCGAAGGCGTACGTTATGTTACCCGAAATGAGGCGGGTGAACCCGTAGTAAAAATGCCGGATGACGCAGTGCTGAAGGAAGCCACTGAAAGCCTGGGGGTGCTGCCAGAGACCGGTATGGAAAGGGCGCAGGGGATTGTTCTGGTAGAGGGAAAGTCGGATGTTACTTTCCTGAGGCATGCGGCCAGTTCATTAAAACAGTCAGGTGCGCTGCCAGCCTCTCTGGAGGACGTGAAAATAGTGCCAGTCCTCATAGGAGGGTGTGGTAGCGTCAAACACTGGGTTACATTGAATCTGGCCAAAGATCTGGGGCTTCCCTGGTGCGTATTTCTGGACTCCGATATTGGGGGAGACCCTGCACAGGTTCTGTCCATCCAGAAGCGTAAAAAAGAAGTAGAGGAGGCCGGTAAGGTATTTTTCGCTACGCGCAAACGTGAGATAGAAAACTATCTGTGCCCGGATCTTATCGAGGAAATTACTGGTGTAGCCGTCACGTTTACGGACACCTGTGACGCTAAAAAAATAATCGGCCGGGCTGTGGGAATGAAACCCGATAATGTACTAGATAAATTCTGGCCTCAGATGACATCAGAAAGAATCATCTCAAGATCAACCTATCATGACGGAACGCAGGAGAGAAGCGAGCTGGTTGAGATCCTGAGCGACATTGTATCCATGACGAGATAATGTATTAAATAAGCATCTCAGGTGCATATATTCCGGTCCTCAACAAAGGACCGGAGTACAGAGTAGTAAAAACCCGCAATTAATCGGGTTTGAATTATATAAAGATTAACCGACTCCCGCGCCCAGGAACGATGTAAAATCACGCTTGTCGTGACATTTCTACAATGTTTACTTTTGACTATCAAGCCATTTATTCATCTGCTCAATTTCACCTTTTTGAGCTTTAATGATGTCCTGCGCGAGCTTTCTCATTTTCGGATCTTTTCCGTATTTGAGCTCGGTCTCAGCCATTGCTATTGCCCCTTCATGGTGCGCTACCATGCCTTTCGCAAAAGCCTTGTCGGGATCGGACTCATTTACGGCAGCCATCATTTTGTCATGCATGTCTTTCATGCCAGCCATATATTCCTGTGACGAAGCCGAGGTAGACATATCAGTCATTTTCATTTCTGAATGTTCTGCTGAAATCGCTGGCAGGGATAACATTAATACTGCAAATAAAGTGTTTCTGGCTTTCATAAAAAATATCCTTTTAGCGTTGATGCCCGTTAACTGTAGCAGAATCTGATAAAAATGCCCCCTGTAGGGGGCAAAGATGTTGCCATATATCCGGTTACGGAAAAATCTATCAAGGAAATAAGGACAGCACAGATACTTCCCTCGCCGTCAGCCTGCACTGAGCATGCGACGATGCGCTTCGGCCATGGCCTGATGTGGGCCAGACTGACCGTTATTCATAAATTCATGGGCAACTGCAGCTCTTTCATGCTCATTCATTGCCGCTAATGACTTCGACGGCCCGGTAGGGGAAACGGTCTGACTTCCCATCATCCTCTGATGACTTTCCACCATTTTCTGGTGCGCATCCGCCGACCCGTTCGTCATGGTTTCATGAGCAATAATGGCCTGTTCATGCTGGTCCATACCGGCTATACGAGGTGCAGTCCCCTGGATCCCGACAGGAGCCGCAGCAGACTGCATCTGGTGAGCAGGTGCCTGTGCATTGTTGACCCGCTCATGGATATTCACGGTTTCAGTGGCCCAGGCCGAAGAAATTAAGCCAAAGCCCAGCAAGGATGCTAATACGATATTTTTCATGATAACTCTCCATTTCTTAATTAGTGATGTCCGGGGGAGTACAACCGGTGTTTTCAGTTCCATAACTGAAACAGGTTCGGAAGTGTTTATTTCTCCGGGAGGGGACTGGATATTCATTTCCTGGCGTCCACTGACGCCGGATATTGATAAAGCAATCCAGCCTTCCTGATAAGTTGCACTAATTATATCGAATGGCTTCTGTTTGCTGCATGACAGGCTAATGACATCTTTGTCATTTAAATCTTTATTCCCAGCACTGGGTGTCCGGAATCATTTTCTCCAGTCTGGGCACGGATAAGATAAAACGCGTTGAGTGTACGTCCGATTCCACCTGCACTCTTCCGTGATGTGCTTCCACGATTGACTTCACAATCGCAAGGCCGATGCCGCTGCCTTCTCCTTTTCGTTGTCTGGACGGATCCACCCGATAAAAACGGTCAAACAACCTTGATAAATGCTCTTCAGGGATTGGTTTCCCCGGATTTTCAATCACAAGGTCAAAAAAGCTCTCCTGCTCTCTTATTGAGACGGTGATTGCCTGTCCCTCTGGGGTATAACGCAGGGCGTTGGATAACAGATTATTGATCGCTCTTCTGAACATTTGTGGATCTCCCTCAACCAGGCAGGGCATCCCGTTAAATTTGAGCATAATATTGCGTTCTTCGGCCCAGGCTTCGAAAAACTCGAAGACTTTCATGACTTCTGCTCTGAGGTCAAACCGAACCCTGTCAGGTATCAGCTGATTATTGTCCGCCTGTGCCAGGAACAGCATGTCGCTGACCATTTTGGTCATCCGGTTATACTCTTCAAGGCTGGAATAGAGGACATCCTCAAGTTCCTTCTGCGTTCGATCCTGACTCAGAGCGATTTCAGTCTGCGTCACCAGATTGGTGATGGGTGTTCTGATCTCGTGCGCGATATCGGCAGAGAAATTGGCCTGGCGGGTAAAAACATCCTCAATCTTTCCAATCATATGATTGAACGAGATAACCAGCTGCTCCAGCTCAATGGGAACGCGTGTCGGTTCCAGCCGCGCATCAAGATTCTCGGAGGTGATGTTTTTAATGGCATTGCTGACATTACGAAGGGGCAGGTGCCCCTGACGGACAGCAATGCGAATGATCAGAACAATCAGCAGGCTTATCACGACGGCAATCGCAATCAGATTTTTTTTCAGCGCATCGAGGTAATGGAGATGGAAATTAATGGAGAGGCCAGTCAGCATGACATAGTTCTGCTGTTTGCCCTGAAATGTCGCCTGGCCAGAGGAGGCGATAATCCGGTACGTTTCCATCTTCATTCCGGACCCGGTATCCATCGCTCTCGCAGTATCCTCCACCGTCCAGAGAAAGACATCCCGTGCGCGGCTGTGCTCGCTAAAATCGGCTGAATTCACGGCCGGGCGTAGTGCTGCCCCCTGCGCAGAGCTGTACAGCACCTCACCCCGGGGATTGAGGAGCAAAAGGGCAACGTTGCGGTAGCTGGCGATCGATTCCTTTATTTTGCTTACTTTTTTTTCATCCGGATCTGCCGGGGACTGGAGTATACGGCTCAGTGTGGTGCTGATTTGTTGCAGATCGCTGACATCCTGCTCGGCAAAATGCTTTTCAACAGAATGCAGCATAAACCAGGTGAAGGCGATAAACGCCAGTATTGTGGACAGGCTGATAAAAAAGGTCAGCCGCAGAGCGAGTGAGAAAGGTCGTCTGGACGGTTTGCTATGCATCCGGGATCTCCAGCATGTAGCCCACGCCCCGCACTGTCTGGATCAGTTTTGTCCCGTAATCGTTGTCTATTTTAGCGCGGAGTCGCTTTACTGCGACATCAATCGCGTTAGTGTCGCTGTCAAAATTCATGTCCCAGACCTGAGAGGCAATCAGGGAGCGGGGAAGAACTTCTCCCTGATGGCGAATGAAGAATTCCAGCAAGCTGAACTCTTTACTGGTGAGCACAATGCGGTTCCCGGCGCGGCTGACTTTTCTGGATACGAGATCAACCGAGAGGTCAGCCACTTTAAGCTGGCTTTCCGTGATCATCGTGTTTCCCCGCCTGAGGAGGGTTCTTACCCGGGCGAGCAGTTCAGCAAACGCAAAGGGCTTCACCAGATAATCGTCCGCACCCAGCTCAAGTCCTTTGACCCTGTGTTCAATCGTGCCAAGGGCCGTCAGCAGTAATACCGGCATCCCCTTTCCGGCACTGCGCAGCATACGGATGATATCCCAGCCGTTTACATCAGGCAGCATGATATCCAGGATGGCTAAATCATACTCGGCTGTCATGGCAAGATGATATCCGGTCAGACCATTATCAGCGTGATCCACGACGAACCCCGCCTCTGTCAGCCCCTTGCTGAGATATTCACCTGTTTTAATTTCGTCTTCAACGATTAATATTTTCATCATGCTCCCCGGCTGGCTGCTAATGTCATTTTATTGCGCCCACGATCGTTATCAACGGATTACAGCAAAAATGACAACATTGTCATTATCCTGTCACCCGGCAAACAGAGAGCGTTCGGTAAAGTATCCCTATCAATACTCTGGACTTCGTTTGAACCATTTACCAGGTCTGCCTGTACGAGAAGCGTTATGTTCAAATTAAAATTACTCAGCATCAGTACCATATTCATCCTGGCTGGTTGTGTTTCTCTGGCACCTGAATATCAGCGTCCGCCAGCTCCGGTTCCCCAGCAGTTTTCATTGTCTAAAAACAGTCTGACGCCTGCGGTAAACAGCTATCAGGATACGGGCTGGCGAAACTTTTTTGTCGATCCCCAGGTCAGCAGGCTGATCGGTGAAGCCCTGAATAATAACCGTGATTTGAGAATGGCTGCCCTGAAGGTTGAAGAGGCCCGGGCCCAGTTCAACGTCACGGATGCAGATCGTTATCCCCAACTGAATGCCTCATCCGGGATCACATACAACGGTGGTCTGAAAGGTGACAAGCCGACCACACAGGAGTACGACGCGGGTCTGGAGCTCAGCTATGAGCTCGATTTTTTTGGCAAACTTAAGAACATGAGTGAGGCTGATCGCCAGAACTACTTTGCCAGCGAAGAAGCCCGTCGTGCCGTACACATCCTGCTGGTCTCCAACGTTTCACAGAGCTATTTCAGCCAGCAACTGGCGTACGAACAACTCCGTATTGCGCGGGAAACGCTGAAAAATTATGAACAGTCTTATGCATTCGTTGAGCAACAACTGGTGACCGGGAGTACGAACGTTCTGGCGCTTGAACAAGCCAGGGGGCAAATCGAAAGTACCCGCGCCGAAATAGCCAAACGAGAAGGCGATCTGGCTCAGGCAAACAATGCCCTGCAACTGGTGCTGGGAACGTACCGCGCAGTTCCGTCAGAAAAAGGGATTAAAGGTGGGGAGATCGCACCAGTAAAATTGCCACCAAATCTGTCGTCACAAATATTGCTGCAGCGTCCGGATATTATGGAAGCGGAATACCAGTTGAAAGCGGCTGATGCCAATATTGGCGCAGCGCGAGCGGCTTTTTTCCCGTCCATTACCCTGACCAGTGGTCTCTCCTCAAGCAGTACGGAGCTGTCCAGCCTCTTTACGTCAGGAAGTGGAATGTGGAATTTTATTCCTAAAATTGAAATTCCTATATTTAATGCTGGCAGGAACAAAGCCAATCTGAAGCTGGCTGAAATTCGCCAGCAACAGTCCGTGGTTAATTACGAACAAAAAATTCAGTCAGCCTTTAAGGATGTTTCCGACACGCTTGCGCTGCGCGACAGCCTTAGCCAGCAACTTGAGTCACAGCAGCGTTATCTTGATTCACTTCAGATAACTCTACAGCGTGCCAGAGGATTGTATGCAAGTGGTGCTGTCAGTTACATCGAAGTGCTGGATGCAGAACGTTCCCTCTTCGCGACGCAGCAAATCATTCTCGATCTTACCTATTCCCGACAGGTTAACGAAATTAATCTGTTTACCGCGCTGGGTGGCGGTTGGGTAGAGTAAATTTATTCAATTAATCAGGAAATTAAAATGCGTAATTCACTTAAAGCCGTTTTATTTGGTGCCTTCTCTGTCATGTTTTCTGCCGGTCTTCATGCTGAAACACATCAGCATGGCGATATGAATGCTGCCAGTGATGCTTCGGTACAGCAGGTTATCAAGGGCACCGGTATCGTTAAAGACATTGATATGAATAGTAAAAAGATTACCATTTCGCACGAAGCAATCCCGGCGGTGGGCTGGCCTGCAATGACCATGCGCTTCACTTTTGTTAATGCAGACGACGCTATCAATGCCCTGAAAACCGGCAACCATGTCGATTTCTCGTTTATTCAGCAGGGCAATATCTCCTTACTCAAAAGCATTAACGTTACGCAATCCTGATTAACAGTCCGGAGCGAATACATCCAGTGCGCCTGAACATTCATTATGGGATTACTGTGAATGAATAATCGTGCGCATATGCCAGGTGTTTTGATTTTTCAGCGAGAAATTGTATGGCTTCTTTAAAGATAAAATATGCTGCAATAATTATCAGCAGCCTCATAGCAGGGGGGCTGATATCGGTTACTGCCTGGCAGTATTTAAACTCATCACAAAAAACAGTACCAGCAGAACAAAAGGCACCGGAGAAAAAGGTACTTTTCTGGTATGACCCTATGAAACCGGATACCAAATTTGATAAACCCGGAAAATCGCCTTTTATGGATATGGACCTTGTGCCGAAATATGCTGATGAAAGTGGCGATAAAAGCAGTGGCGGGATCCGTATCGATCCAACTCAGGTTCAGAATCTGGGATTAAAAACGCTAAAAGTCACGCGAGGAATGCTGAATTATTCTCAGACAATCCCGGCTAATGTCAGTTACAACGAATATCAGTTTGTCATTGTGCAGGCGCGTTCTGACGGTTTCGTCGAAAAAGTGTATCCCCTGACGATTGGCGATCATGTGAAGAAAGGCACTCCGCTTATCGATATCACCATTCCTGAATGGGTTGAGGCACAAAGTGAGTTTCTGCTGTTATCCGGTACAGGCGGTACGCCAACCCAGATAAAAGGGGTTCTGGAGCGACTTCGTCTGGCTGGTATGCCGGAAGAGGATATTCAAAGGCTGCGTTCAACCCGCACAATCCAGACCCGTTTTACCATTAAAGCACCTATTGATGGTGTCATTACTGCATTTGACCTGCGCACCGGCATGAATATTTCCAAAGATAAGGTGGTGGCTCAGATTCAGGGGATGGACCCGGTCTGGATCAGCGCTGCAGTGCCAGAATCTATCGCCTATCTGCTGAAAGATACGTCGCAGTTTGAAATTTCGGTACCGGCTTATCCGGATAAAACATTCCATGTCGAAAAATGGAACATTCTTCCCAGCGTGGATCAGACAACCCGCACGCTTCAGGTCCGCCTCCAGGTTACTAACAAGGATGAGTTTCTCAAGCCGGGCATGAATGCCTATCTCAAACTGAATACCCAAAGTCAGGAGATGCTGCTGATACCAAGCCAGGCCGTTATCGATACCGGCAAAGAACAGCGCGTGATTACTGTTGATGATGAAGGCAAGTTTGTGCCGAAACAGATCCACGTTCTGCATGAATCACAGCAACAGTCCGGCATTGGCTCCGGTCTTAATGAAGGCGATACCGTGGTGGTCAGTGGCCTGTTCCTCATTGACTCCGAAGCCAATATTACGGGCGCGCTGGAACGTATGCGCCACCCTGAAAAAACAGAAAACAGTATGCCAGCAATGTCTGAGCAGCCTGTAAATATGCATTCAGGGCACTGAGGAGACGACGATGATTGAATGGATTATCCGGCGCTCTGTCGCCAACCGTTTCCTGGTCATGATGGGCGCACTGTTTCTCAGCATCTGGGGCACATGGACGATAATTAACACGCCGGTCGATGCGCTGCCTGACCTGTCAGATGTGCAGGTCATTATTAAAACCAGCTATCCCGGACAGGCTCCGCAGATTGTAGAAAACCAGGTCACCTATCCGCTTACCACCACCATGCTGTCCGTACCTGGCGCAAAAACCGTGCGTGGCTTTTCACAGTTCGGTGATTCGTATGTGTATGTCATTTTTGAAGACGGGACCGATCTGTACTGGGCCCGTTCGCGCGTGCTGGAATACCTGAATCAGGTTCAGGGCAAACTGCCTGCGGGTGTGAGCTCTGAAATCGGTCCGGACGCCACGGGAGTGGGCTGGATATTTGAATATGCCCTGGTCGATCGCAGCGGAAAACACGACCTTTCAGAACTGCGTTCTTTGCAGGACTGGTTTCTGAAATTTGAACTGAAGACCATCCCGAACGTGGCTGAGGTAGCCTCGGTTGGTGGCGTGGTGAAGCAGTACCAGATTCAGGTCAATCCGGTAAAACTGTCCCAGTATGGGATCAGCCTGCCCGAAGTGAAACAGGCTCTTGAATCGTCTAACCAGGAGGCCGGTGGTTCATCCGTTGAAATGGCCGAAGCGGAGTATATGGTCCGTGCCAGCGGTTATCTTCAGAGCATTGATGATTTTAATAACATCGTCCTGAAAACAGGTGAGAACGGCGTGCCGGTTTATCTGCGGGATGTTGCCCGCGTGCAGACCGGGCCCGAAATGAGGCGTGGTATTGCCGAGCTGAACGGCCAGGGAGAAGTCGCTGGCGGCGTGGTGATCCTGCGGTCGGGTAAAAATGCGCGCGACGTTATCACGGCAGTGAGGGATAAACTGGAGACGCTGAAGGCCAGCCTGCCGGAAGGCGTTGAAATCGTGACCACCTACGATCGCAGCCAGTTAATCGACCGGGCGATTGATAACCTCAGTTCCAAACTTCTGGAAGAGTTTATCGTGGTGGCCATCGTCTGTGCTCTGTTCCTGTGGCACGTACGTTCTGCCCTGGTGGCGATTATCTCTCTGCCGCTTGGCCTGTGTATCGCCTTTATCGTCATGCACTTCCAGGGACTGAACGCCAATATCATGTCGCTGGGAGGGATAGCGATTGCCGTCGGTGCGATGGTGGATGCCGCCATTGTGATGATTGAAAATGCGCACAAACGGCTTGAGGAGTGGGATCATCAGCATCCGGGTGAGCAGATTGACAACGCCACCCGCTGGAAGGTGATTACCGACGCCTCCGTGGAAGTGGGACCCGCGTTGTTCATTAGCCTGCTGATCATCACCCTGTCCTTTATTCCTATCTTTACCCTGGAAGGGCAGGAAGGTCGTCTGTTTGGCCCGCTGGCATTCACGAAAACGTACTCCATGGCGGGAGCGGCCGCACTGGCCATCATCGTCATTCCTATTCTGATGGGATTCTGGATCCGGGGGAAAATTCCTGCAGAGACCAGTAACCCCCTGAACCGGGTGCTGATCAAAGCGTATCATCCTTTGCTGCTGCGGGTCCTCCACTGGCCAAAAACAACCCTGCTGGTTGCGGCCTTGTCCATTTTCACGGTTATCTGGCCACTGAGTCAGGTGGGCGGTGAATTTCTGCCGAAGATTAACGAGGGCGATCTGCTGTATATGCCGTCGACCTTGCCTGGCGTCTCTCCGGCAGAAGCTGCAGCGCTCCTGCAGACAACAGACAAGTTAATCAAAAGCGTTCCTGAAGTGGCTTCTGTATTTGGCAAGACCGGTAAAGCAGAGACCGCAACGGATTCCGCGCCGCTCGAAATGGTGGAAACCACGATCCAGCTCAAACCTGAGGATCAGTGGCGTCCCGGCATGACAATTGACAAGATTATTGATGAACTCGACAGGACAGTCCGTTTACCGGGTCTGGCAAACCTCTGGGTGCCGCCTATCCGTAACCGTATTGATATGCTCTCAACCGGGATCAAAAGCCCGATAGGTATCAAAGTGTCCGGGACTGTTCTGTCCGATATCGACGCGACGGCGCAGAGTATCGAGGCGGTAGCCAAAACCGTGCCTGGCGTGGTGTCTGTCCTGGCTGAGCGACTTGAGGGCGGGCGCTACATCGATATCGATATCAACCGGGAGAAAGCCTCCCGCTACGGGATGACGGTAGGTGATGTCCAGCTGTTCGTCTCTTCAGCAATCGGAGGTGCTATGGTGGGTGAGACAGTTGAAGGGGGGGCCCGGTACCCTATTAACATTCGCTACCCGCAGGATTACCGGAACAGTCCGCAGGCGCTGAAACAGATGCCGATCCTGACCCCGATGAAGCAGCAGATCACGCTGGGCGATGTCGCGGATATTAACGTCGTTTCTGGACCAACCATGCTGAAAACCGAAAATGCCCGGCCAGCCAGCTGGATTTATGTTGATGCCCGCGGCAGGGACATGGTGTCGGTGGTTAACGACATTAAGACGGCCATCAGCGAGAAAGTGAAACTGAGACCGGGAACCAGTGTGGCATTCTCCGGACAGTTTGAACTGCTTGAGCATGCCAACAAGAAACTGAAGCTGATGGTGCCGATGACGGTGATGATCATTTTCATCCTGTTGTATCTGGCATTCCGCCGGGTTGACGAAGCCCTGCTGATCCTGATGAGCCTGCCGTTCGCCCTGGTTGGCGGAATATGGTTCCTGTACTGGCAGGGCTTCCATATGTCAGTGGCGACCGGAACCGGGTTTATCGCCCTGGCCGGGGTGGCAGCAGAGTTTGGCGTGGTCATGCTGATGTATCTGCGTCATGCCATTGAAGTGCACCCGGAATTGTCCCGTAAAGAGACGTTCACACCGGAAGGTCTTGATGAAGCCCTTTATCATGGTGCCGTGCTGCGTGTCCGGCCGAAAGCCATGACCGTGGCGGTGATCATCGCGGGTCTGCTGCCGATACTCTGGGGAACCGGCGCAGGTTCAGAAGTCATGAGCCGTATTGCGGCCCCCATGATTGGCGGGATGATCACAGCTCCGCTGCTGTCCCTGTTCATTATTCCTGCCGCCTATAAACTCATCTGGCTGCGCAGACATAAAAAGAGCGTGTCATAACCCTGAAAGGACACCCCTGCGGGTGTCCTTTTGCATAAATTCACCCTGACGTCAGGGTTTACATCGATAACATACAGAGGTGAGTATGAAAAAAATAATTTTAATGGCCCTGGCTTTTGGCCTTTCACTTCCGGCAATGGCAGGTGAAAAAGTAATAGACATGTACAAGTCTGAAAACTGTGGTTGCTGTTCCCTGTGGGGCAAGGCGATGGAAAAGGACGGGTTTGAGGTACGGACCCAAGTCATGAATGATCAGGCTCTGTCAGCCCTGAAAGAAAAATATGCTGTTCCTGCTGAGCTGAGAAGCTGTCATACCGCAGTTACTGGTAATTTGATCATTGAAGGTCATGTGCCTGCCACAACGATACATAAGGCAATGCAGTCTGGTTCAGGGATTTATGGCCTTGCCACCCCCGGTATGCCTGCGGGAAGCCCGGGAATGGAGATGGGGGCCCGTAAAGAGGCTTACGATGTTATCGCATTCTCTCCGGAGGGCAGTAAAAAGATCTTCCAGCGAATCGAATAGTCAGCGGAACGGCTGATAACGGGACGCCGGTAGCAGGCACTCCTGTGCCGGCGACATTCGTGGTAATCGCATCCATGACATAACCTGAATACAGAAGACGCTTCAGGTTTGCATAAGGAGAGTTACTGTGAAAAATGACAATGCAGTGCAACACAACAACCAGACTGCCTCTGAACAGACATTATCCCCGGACGAGAGTCACGTATTGCATAAGGTGAGAGATCCCGTGTGCGGGATGACAATCATGCCCGATAAGGCGCACAGCAGCATTCGATACCAGGAGCATCAGCTTTATTTCTGCTCCGCCAGCTGTGAGAGCAAATTTAAAGCTCATCCCGATCATTATCTTACAGAAGATGCCAGTGAACATTCCCATCACCACCATCACCACCATCACCACGAGGTCATCCCTGATCAGATAAAACAGCCTCACCACCAGGCGGAGAACGATATTTCTGAAGGTGTGTGGACATGCCCGATGCACCCGGAGATACGCCGTCGTGGTCCAGGAAGCTGTCCTGTCTGTGGAATGGCACTGGAACCACTCGTAGCCACGGCATCCACGGGGCCAAGCGATGAACTTCGCGACATGACAAGACGCTTCTGGCTGGGGTTGTTGCTGGCGTTTCCGGTTCTGATACTCGAAATGGGATCTCATCTGTTTCCCGCCTTGAGAAATATAGTATCGCCACAGTACAACACATGGCTGCAGCTGCTTCTGGCCTCTCCTGTCGTGTTGTGGTGTGGCTGGCCATTTTTCGCCCGGGCCGGGATGTCGTTACGTAACCGTTCCCTGAATATGTTTACCCTTGTTGCTATGGGGACCGGCGTAGCCTGGGTTTACAGCGTCATTGCAACTGTCTTCCCCTCCTGGTTTCCTGCATCGTTCAGAAACATGGATGGCCTGGTGGCCGTTTATTTTGAAGCCGCGGCAGTAATTACGGTGCTTGTACTGCTGGGACAGGTTCTTGAGCTGCGGGCACGGGAACAAACCTCAGGTGCCATTACTGCGCTTCTGAACCTTGCCCCCAAAACCGCCAGGCGGCTGGACCATGACGGTCATGAAACGGATATTAATGCGGAAGATGTCCTGCCTGGCGATAAGCTCCGCATCAGACCTGGGGAGAGTATTCCGGTCGACGGTATCGTGGTCGAAGGCACAACAACCGTTGATGAATCGATGGTGACCGGGGAGTCTATGCCGGTTACCAAAACGGAGGGTGCCCCTGTCATTGGGGGGACGATTAATCAGACAGGTAGTCTTATCATCCGTGCAGAGAAAGTCGGAGATGAAACGATGCTCTCACGAATTGTTCAGATGGTCGCTGATGCACAGCGTTCGCGAGCCCCCATCCAGAGAATGGCTGACAGCGTTTCAGGCTGGTTTGTTCCTCTGGTGATACTTATCGCGGTTGTTGCTTTCGTGATCTGGTCTGTCTGGGGGCCCGAGCCCAGGATGGCGCACGGTCTGATTGCGGCTGTGTCGGTCCTGATTATTGCCTGTCCCTGCGCGCTGGGGCTGGCCACGCCGATGTCGATAATGGTGGGGGTGGGCAAAGGAGCCCAGGCCGGGGTGTTAATCAAAAATGCCGAAGCCCTTGAGCGTCTTGAAAAAGTGGACACGCTGGTTGTCGACAAAACAGGCACGCTCACGGAAGGTTCGCCTACGGTGACAGGAATTATCAGTCTCAGTCCGGGTGGGGAAGCCTCTCTTTTGCGTGTAACGGCCGCAGTGGAAAAAGGCTCGCAGCATCCGCTGGGTATGGCAGTCGTCAGAGCAGCACAGGAAAAGGGGATCGCAATACCCGCAGTCACTCATTTCGATGCGCCGTCGGGTAAAGGTGTCACAGGCGATGTCGAAGGTCAACGGATTGTTATTGGTAATGAACTGGTTATGCAGGAAAACAGTATCGTTGTTGATAATCAAAAGGCCGTTGCGGATACGTTGCGGATGGAAGGCGCTACCGTTATCTATGTGGCCACGGACGGGGACCTTGCAGGCCTGATAGCTATTTCGGATCCCGTGAAAGCAACCACGCCGGATGCACTTAAAGCGTTGCGTCAGGCGGGGATCCGCATCGTTATGCTCACCGGGGATAACCAGCTTACCGCTGAAGCAGTCGCACGGAAACTGGGAATAGATGAGGTTGAAGCCGGGATTCTGCCGGATGGCAAAAAAGCAGTGATAACCCGACTGAAAGCGTCTGGCCATGTGGTTGCGATGGCCGGAGACGGTGTGAATGATGCCCCGGCGCTGGCAGCGGCTGACGTGGGAATAGCCATGGGAACGGGTACAGATGTGGCAATTGAAAGTGCCGGAGTCACCCTTCTCAAAGGCGACCTGATGATACTGAACAGGGCCCGTCATCTGTCAGAGATCACCATGAAAAATATCCGACAGAATCTGTTTTTTGCATTTATCTACAACGCACTTGGTGTGCCGGTGGCTGCAGGCCTGCTTTATCCTGTGTATGGAATACTGCTGTCGCCAGTTATTGCGGCGGCGGCCATGGCTCTTTCTTCCGTCAGCGTCATTGTGAATGCGTTGCGTCTGAAAAGTGTCAGGCTCGGGAAATAACACTGAGTGAAGGGTCTGTTATGAACAGAAGGAGTCCAGTATGAAAAGTACCACCTATGCGCTTATTGCTGTCGCCGCGATCGCGGCATTTGCCCTCCTGCGAGAACACTGGTCACATGTGGCAGGTTACTGGCCATATCTGTTATTGCTGGTCTGCCCGCTAATGCATCTTTTCCACGGCCACGGAGGGCATGGGGATCACCAACATCACGGAAGTGAAAACGATAAAAAAATTAATCCGGCAAACGGGGCCGCGTCGCGGTCCCGTTATCAGTCCAGGTATCGTTCGTAGTCTCTGGCATGCGCAAAGGCATGCTGTTCGAGTTTGTTATCAGCGGGTGCCGATGCCCGGAACGCCAGTGAATTAACAGGATTGTTATTGATGACCAGCTCGTAATGTAAATGAGGACCGGATGAACGTCCGCTGTTACCGGATAACGCAATAGCACCTCCCCGGGTAACTCTGGCCCCTTTAGTAACGAGTATTTTATTGAGGTGGAGATAGCGAGTTTTAACACCGGCTTTTCCCGTTACTTCAACAAAATATCCCATGGTACTGTTGTATTCGGCCCGGGTGATTTTTCCGTCGATGACGCTGACTATTTTCGTGTTCATGGGCATGGAATAATCAATGCCATTATGGGGACTCACTTTTCCCGATACCGGGTTAAGTCTTGCAGGATTGAAAGGTGAACTGAGTCTTGCTGTGGCTGGTAACGGATAATCGAGACTGCCTTTCCCGGAAGTATCGGAAAGATTATAGAACTTTTTGTCTGATATACGATACGCCGTGTAATTAAATGAGCCGGACGTAAATTTATAAGCCACTACACGTGATTTTCCCGCTTTCTTTTGCAGTACGAGTTTTAATGATTCATTTTTTTTCAAATGCCGAAGATTAAAGCGGGAAGGCAAAGAGCGCTGAAGGATAGCGATCTCGTTCGATTCCAGCCCCGAGCGGGTGGCTGAAAGGTAAGCATTTTCTTTTACGACATCGGTAGAATACATTTACTGGAATTCGCCGTTAGCATGAACACTGCGGCGTATGCTAGGGGTTTTCAGGAGGCGTGTCATCTGCCAGTTAATCGGGAGCACCGTTGATGGTCGTCATTTTTGTAACATATCTTGTTTCCCGTTTGCTCCTGAAGATCTGGGAACTGTATGACCAGCCTGACGGTGATGATTAACGGGACTGAAACAGGTTACGGCAGAGCAATATGGGGCTCATGTCCTGCTACGTAACCCGTCAGTAAAGCCCTGCTAAGCACTAACCCGCCTGCAGTTACCTGGAGGAATACAGGCCGCGAAGCTTTCTTGCCTGTGTCTGATGAGCTTCCGCACCGGCATTATTGACCTGCTCATGCACGAGGGCGGCTTTCTCTCCGGCATTCAGTTCGTTAAAAGAAGAAGAGGAGGTCTTTGAATTTGCACCACTGTCGGACAGCATTTTTTTATGTTCCTCAATCATTTTCTGATGTGCATAGGACGCGCTGTTGTTCATAAATGAATGAGCAACAATGGCCCTTTCATGTTCATTCATTTCAGAGAATGAGGGCGTGTTGTTTTTATTAACCCTGTCCGGTAAGTTTTCATGCGTCGAGGAATTCATATGACTGACGGCTGAGGCATTATTAACAAATCGATGTGCTTCATGGGCAATATCACTGGACTGAGCAAAAGCTGCCCCACAAAATAAAGCTGTAAACGCAGTGGCCGTGATTAATATATTCATGTGTAATTACCTTCTGAGGTACATAAAAGATGTCCTTATGATCATATATAAAAATAATCAACCTGTGGGGAAGATGACGTAAATGTAATACAGCTATGTACATTACACGATTGTAATGAATTTGTTTCTTAAGGTGTGCTAGATTCATTTCATTGTAAGTGGATGAACCAGTAATTTAATTTAAATCGGTTCTCGAATTCTGTCAGTAACCATACTTTAAATAAGGGAATGCGCATGCTGTTGAAAACGTCTCGACGAACTTTCCTGAAGGGGTTAACCCTCTCTGGCGTAGCCGGAAGTCTTGGCGTATGGAGTTTCAATGCGCGTTCCAGTCTGAGCCTGCCAGTTGCCGCATCCCTGCAGGGTACTCAGTTTGACCTGACCATTGGTGAAACGGCCGTCAATATCACGGGCAGTGAGCGTCAGGCCAAAACAATCAATGGAGGCCTGCCGGGGCCCGTTCTTCGCTGGAAAGAAGGTGACACCATTACCCTGAAGGTCAAAAACCGTCTTAATGAACAGACGTCCATTCACTGGCACGGCATTATTCTTCCGGCCAATATGGATGGTGTTCCGGGGCTGAGTTTTATGGGCATAGAGCCTGATGATACCTACGTTTACACCTTTAAGGTTAAGCAGAACGGGACTTACTGGTACCACAGCCATTCCGGTCTGCAGGAACAGGAGGGGGTATACGGTGCCATTATCATCGATGCCAGGGAGCCAGAACCGTTTGCTTACGATCGTGAGCATGTGGTCATGTTGTCTGACTGGACCGATGAAAATCCTCACAGCCTGCTGAAAAAATTAAAAAAACAGTCGGATTACTACAATTTCAATAAACCAACCGTTGGCTCTTTTTTCCGCGACGTGAATACCAGGGGGCTGTCAGCCACCATTGCCGATCGGAAAATGTGGGCTGAAATGAAAATGAATCCGACTGACCTCGCGGATGTCAGTGGCTACACCTACACCTATCTCATGAACGGGCAGGCCCCGCTGAAAAACTGGACCGGACTGTTCCGTCCCGGTGAAAAGATACGCTTACGGTTTATCAACGGCTCGGCAATGACCTATTTCGATATCCGTATCCCCGGGCTGAAAATGACGGTCGTGGCTGCAGATGGCCAGTATGTAAACCCGGTTACCGTTGACGAATTCAGGATTGCCGTTGCCGAAACCTATGATGTCATTGTGGAGCCTCAGGGTGAGGCCTATACCATCTTCGCACAATCCATGGACAGGACCGGTTACGCTCGAGGGACACTGGCCACGAGAGAGGGGTTAAGTGCTGCCGTTCCCCCCCTCGATCCTCGTCCTCTGTTGACCATGGAAGATATGGGTATGGGGGGAATGGGACATGATATGGCAAGAATGGACCACAGCCAGATGGGAGGCATGGATAACAGCGGAGAGATGATGTCTATGGACGGTGCTGACCTTCCGGATAGCGGGACATCCTCCGCGCCCATGGATCACAGCAGCATGGCCGGTATGGATCATTCCCGGATGGCCGGAATGCCGGGTATGCAAAGTCATCCTGCGTCAGAAACGGATAACCCACTGGTTGATATGCAGGCGATGAGCGTCTCTCCGAAATTAAATGATCCGGGTATTGGTCTTCGAAATAACGGAAGAAAGGTTCTCACGTACGCGGATTTGAAAAGCCGCTTTGAGGATCCTGACGGACGTGAACCTAGCCGTACCATAGAACTGCATTTAACCGGCCACATGGAAAAGTTTGCCTGGTCATTTAACGGAATCAAGTTTTCAGATGCCGCACCGGTGCTGCTGAAATACGGTGAGCGGCTCAGGATCACGCTGATCAACGATACCATGATGACTCACCCCATTCACCTGCATGGTATGTGGAGCGATCTGGAAGATGAAAACGGTAATTTCATGGTTCGTAAACACACAATAGATGTTCCCCCTGGTACAAAACGCAGTTACAGAGTGACAGCAGATGCGCTTGGCCGCTGGGCGTATCACTGCCATTTGCTCTATCACATGGAAATGGGAATGTTTCGTGAAGTCCGGGTGGAGGAATGATGCGAATGAAGAGAAATTTGAAGGCCATACCTGTTCTGGTCGCCTGTTTGTTTACCTCACAGCTTTCTATTGCGGCGGGCTCCGTCTCTGCAGATCCCCACGCCGGGCACGACATGTCTGCCATGCAGATGCCAGCAGATGAGAATTTCACTGAGATGACGTCAATGGAGCCCATTGTAACTGAGAGCAGAACGCCAATTCCGCCTGTTACCGATGCCGACCGGAAGGCTGCATTCGGCAATTTACAGGGGCATGCGATTCACGACAGTGCGATTAATTATCTGGTTCTGCTGGATCAACTGGAATGGCAACGGTCGGATAACACCAACAATTTCAGCTGGAGTGTTAACAGCTGGATTGGAGGCGACACAGATCGGATTTGGCTAAAGAGTGAAGGTGAACGAAGCAATGGGGAAACGGAGGCGGCTGAAGCGCAGTTACTCTGGGGACATGCGGTTGGCCCATGGTGGGATTTGGTTGCGGGTGTCAGGCAGGATTTCAGACCTGCTTCTGCCCGGACCTGGGCTGCTGTCGGTTTTCAGGGGCTGGCACTCTATAATTTTGAGTCTGAAATTACGGGTTTTGTCAGTAATGGCGGAAAAGCAGCCCTTCGTCTGGGAGGAGAATACGACGTTTTACTGACTAACCGGCTCATACTCCAGCCATCCTATGAGGTGAATTTCTACAGTCAGGATGATGAATCGCGGGGTCGCGGCAGGGGACTGACTGACACAGAGCTGGGGCTCCGGCTGCGCTATGAAATACGCCGTGAGTTTGCACCCTATATAGGCGTTTCCTGGAATCAACTTTACGGGAAAACATCCGATATGGCGAAAAGAGAAGGTGAGAAAGACCATCAGGTAGTATTCCTGGCGGGAGCCAGAATCTGGTTTTAACGCACTGATATAAAACACTCAACTAAACAGGTAAATAAAATGTCGATTTTAAATAAAGCCATTCTTACAGGTGGCCTCGTTATGGGCGTTGCTTTCTCTGCTATGGCCCATCCGGAATTAAAAAGCTCTGTGCCACAGGCTGATTCAGCCGTAGCGGCCCCGGAAAAGATTCAGCTTAATTTCTCGGAAAATCTGACCGTGAAATTCTCAGGTGCAAAATTAACGATGACGGGTATGAAAGGCATGTCATCACATTCTCCGATGCCGGTCGCGGCAAAAGTGGCGCCAGGCGCTGACCCTAAATCGATGGTCATTATTCCGCGAGAGCCTTTACCCGCTGGCACTTATCGTGTTGACTGGCGCGCGGTTTCTTCAGATACGCACCCTATTACCGGTAATTACACCTTTACAGTGAAGTAATATTATGAACGACCTGATTATGATTGTTATTCGTTTTCTTCTTTATCTGGATTTGATGGTAATATTTGGATTGCCATTTTTTCAGATATATGGAATAAGCGGTGTCAGACATGAAACCTATAACCTGACTAATTTCAGGTCGTTTATAACCTTTGCTGTTGTTACAGGCATCATTCTTACTGGCATTAATATGCTCCTGGTATCTAATGCCATGAGTGGAGTAACTGACCTCAGAGAATTATCCATCCATGTTATCGAGATGGTGATAGAAGAAACTGATGTGGGTATTAGCTGGATTGTCAGGCTCTGTGCCCTGTTTACCACACTCGGTACTTTGTTCCTTTACACTAATAAGAGAGTATTGTCCTGCCTGCTGATGACGATGAGTGGGGGCGTGGCGCTGGCTACACTTGCCTGGGGAGGACACGCCGTTATGCATGACGGTCTGCATTACTATCTCCATTTACTGAGCGATCTGACCCATCTCGGCGCTGCAGGTGCCTGGACAGGTGCTCTGGTTGCATTTGCTATCCTGCTGATGCGCAGAAACGAGCATAATGCACAGAGCGTCATTGTGATATCTGACTCCCTGGCAAAATTTGCCACGGCAGGAACGGTGATTGTTGTAGCCCTGATCCTGAGTGCGCTGGTCAACTATCTGTATATTGCTGAGGGTAACTTAACTCCCTTATTCAACAGTTCCTGGGGGAGGATATTGCTTGCCAAGACGGCTCTGTTTGTTCTGATGCTTCTTCTGGCTGCAGCAAACCGGTTTCACCTGGGTCCCCGGCTTGAAGTTATGGTCAGGGAAGGGAATTATGATCGCAGCGTTGCCCTGATGCGAAACAGCATCCTGACAGAATTCGTTGTTGCGATTATCATTCTGGGCGCCGTAGCGTGGCTCGGAATGCTTGCTCCGTCTCAGGTCAGCTAGGGGACAGCCAAAGCTCATGCGTGAGATTTTTACTTTCATATCAGCGAGTTGACCATGCAGCGTATTTTAATCGTTGAAGACGAACAAAAAACAGGTCGTTACCTGCAGCAGGGACTGGTTGAGGAAGGCTATCAGGCCGATCTCTTTAATAATGGCCGCGATGGTCTCGGGGCCGCGTCGAAGGGACAGTATGATTTGATAATACTGGACGTGATGCTGCCTTTCCTCGACGGGTGGCAAATCATCAGCGCACTGAGGGAGTCCGGGCACGAAGAACCGGTCCTGTTTTTAACCGCAAAGGACAACGTGCGGGACAAAGTGAAAGGACTGGAGCTTGGCGCAGATGACTACCTGATTAAGCCCTTTGATTTTACGGAGCTGGTTGCACGTGTAAGAACCCTACTGCGCCGGGCACGCTCGCAGGCCGCAACAGTCTGCACCATCGCCGATATGACCGTTGATATGGTGCGCCGGACCGTGATCCGTTCGGGGAAGAAGATCCATCTCACCGGTAAAGAATACGTTCTGCTTGAGTTGCTGCTGCAACGCACCGGAGAAGTGTTACCCAGGAGTCTTATCTCGTCCCTGGTCTGGAACATGAATTTTGACAGTGATACGAATGTGATTGATGTCGCCGTGAGACGTCTGAGAAGTAAAATTGATGATGACTTTGAGCCAAAACTGATCCATACCGTTCGCGGTGCCGGATATGTCCTGGAGATCAGAGAAGAGTGAGGTTCAAAATTTCCCTGACCACACGCCTGAGCCTGATTTTTTCTGCGGTGATGCTTACGGTATGGTGGTTATCAAGTTTTATCCTGATTAGCACCCTTAATGGCTATTTCGATAATCAGGACCGCGATTTTCTGACAGGTAAACTTCAGCTCACCGAAGAGTTTCTTAAAACAGAGACGTTCAGGAACAAAACGGATATTAAGTCATTATCAGAAAAAATAAACGATGCGATGGTGGGGCACAATGGCTTATTCATTTCTATAAAAAACATGGAAAATGAAAAAATTGTTGAACTCTATGCCAAAAATTCTGTTGTTCCAGCGGTCCTGCTTAATAAGTCGGGTGATATTCTCGACTATATGATCCAGACGGAAGAAAATAACACCGTGTACCGCAGTATCTCGCGGCGGGTTGCCGTGACGCCGGAACAGGGTAAAAGCAAACATGTCATCATTACGGTTGCCACGGATACTGGGTATCACACCCTGTTTATGGACAAACTCAGTACTTGGCTGTTCTGGTTCAATATCGGTCTGGTCTTTATTTCTGTTTTTCTGGGCTGGCTGACCACACGTATTGGTCTGAAACCGCTACGGGAAATGACCAGTCTGGCTTCCTCCATGACCGTACACAGCCTGGATCAGCGTCTAAATCCCGATCTGGCTCCGCCGGAAATCTCTGAGACCATGCAGGAGTTCAATAATATGTTTGATCGCCTGGAGGGGGCATTCCGGAAACTGTCAGATTTCTCGTCTGACATCGCGCATGAGCTGCGCACACCAGTCAGTAATCTGATGATGCAGACGCAGTTTGCACTGGCTAAGGAAAGGGATGTTTCGCATTACCGCGAAATTTTATTCGCTAACCTGGAAGAACTGAAAAGGTTGTCACGAATGACCAGTGACATGCTTTTTCTGGCACGTTCAGAGCATGGTCTGCTGCGGCTGGATAAACATGATGTGGATCTGGCAGTCGAACTGAATGAATTACGTGAGTTGTTCGAGCCCCTGGCAGACGAAACAGGAAAGACAATCACGGTTGAAGGAGAGGGCGTTGTTGCCGGAGACAGCGATATGCTCCGACGTGCTTTCAGTAACCTGCTTTCCAATGCAATCAAGTATTCTCCCGATAACACCTGTACAGCGATACACCTTGAGCGTGACAGTGACTGTGTGAACGTGATGATTACGAATACGATGTCCGGCCAGGTTCCCGCTAATCTGGAACGTTTGTTTGACCGGTTCTATCGCGCAGACTCATCAAGGTTCTACAACACGGAAGGCGCGGGGCTGGGATTATCAATTACAAGGTCGATCATTCATGCTCACGGCGGCGAGCTGTCAGCAGAACAGCAGGGGCGTGAAATTGTGTTCAAAGTGCGCCTGTTAATGGATTAATCCCGTTGTTCAGGAGAAACCTGGAAGGTGACAAAATTGTCATCATTCAGTCACGCGATAAACAGAGGCGGTTTTTTATAATTATTCATAAATCAGGAGCAGCGTGATAACACAATCACCTGGTTCCTGGAGTGATGATTAACCCGCCCTGAGATCAACTGCTTTCTCTGTTATAAGCCATTGATTGTTTGGGTATGTAAACACCGGAGACCCAACCATGAAAAAGATTCTCGTATCATTTGTTGCCATTATGGCTGCCGCTTCATCTGCCATGGCTGCAGAGACAATGAACATGCATGACCAGGTAAATAATGCACAGGCACCTGCCCACCAGATGCAGTCATCTGCTGAAAAAAGTGCAATTCAGGGAGACAGCATGACAATGATGGATATGAGCAGTCACGATCAGGCCGCAATGTCCCATGACATGATGCAAAACAGCAATTCTGCTGCCCACCAGGACATGGCTGAAATGCATAAAAAAATGATGAAAGCTAAACCCGGAGCTACCAACGAAACAGCAAAGTCATTTTCTGAAATGAGCGAGCATGAGAAGGCCGCAGCTGTACATGAGAAGGCGAATAATGGTCAGTCTTCCGTTGTTCACCAGCAGCAGGCTGATAAGCATCGCAGTCAGATCACCCAGAATTAACCCGCAGCTCCACTTGTTAGACCCTCATTTGACGCCGAAGTCACTGGCTTACGCTCCCGTCCGGGAGCGTTTTTTTTTCCCATATATCAAACTTTAACTCTGAAGAGGTGGAAGTATCTGACCAACACTGTCACGTAACGCCAGATAACTACAAAAACACCTTTTTCCTCCTGTAAATTGCAGTTCCTGCAAGAACATCAAGGCATAATGTTGGAACAGCGTGTGATACACACTTAGCATTATGTTTTGTATGTGTTTTTTTTAAAACTTTACAACTTTAAAGTCTTTTTCAGGTTAAAGGATACAACTTTAATGTCTCTACACAGGTATCTGGTGAGTGAATTTGTTTACCTCTGTTACAAGGAACTGACTCAGGCATGCGTTTCTTAACTCCGGGAATGATAAGATAAATCAGTTAAAAATCGTACACAGAAGGGAACGGGATGCACATGGTTATTCCTGAGGTAAAACAGGAGCGGCTCTATCAAAAGATAGCCAATCTCATCATTAAGCTCATCAACGATAGTATTTTTCCGCCGGGAAGCTTCTTGCCCCCTGAACGTGAACTGGCGAAGCAACTTGGCGTGAGTCGGGCATCGCTCAGAGAAGCGTTGATTGTGCTTGAGATCTCAGGGTGGATCACCATCCAGTCCGGTAATGGCGTGATTGTTACTGATAAAAAGCATTCTGCCAGTGATTATACGGTTGAAGAAATCCTCTATTCACGTGAGTTAGTCGACAGCCATTGTGCGCGTCTTGCTGCCCAGGCCGGGAAAGATGAGCTAATTAGCCAGCTTGAAGCGCTGCACCTCAGCATGGAAAAAGCCATTAGTGAAAACAATGTCCACGGTTTTTACTCTCTCGATAAGCTATTCCATTTAACGGTATCTGAAGCCAGTCAGAACCGCGTTTTGCTCGATATGTCGCGTATGTTGTGGGAGCAACGCGTTAACATCCCGTATGCCGGACTGGACAAACGCTCCGGCAACCGGGATGTGTTAACCAGTATGAATCAGCAACATAAAGCAATTGTGGATGCGATTCGCCAGGCGGATGCTGACGGTGCTTATCAAAAATCTCTGGAACATCTGGCTTACGTCAGGCAGATCGTGGGTCTTTGAAACAATAAGCGTTAATAACTCAGAGCGGCTACCGCTGCACGCGCGCCTAAGCTGTGCAATTGCTGACAGGCAGCGGTGACATGCTCAACAAAGTCGGTGTTATCGCGCAGATCCCGCCCAAAGATGGTGTCAATTGCCAGTAGTGCCCTGACACGCTCCCCAGTTGATGGATAGTGCTGATAAATAGCCCTAAACTGTTCCGCCAAAGGATCGACCACTTCAATTGGATTGCCTTTTTCATCTATACCACTGACGTAGCGTATCCAGCCTGCAACGCCCAGAGCCAGGCGACGGTAGTTGTCTCCTTGTTCAAGATGAAGCCGAATGGGGTCCAGCAAGCGTTGCGGTAATTTCTGACTGCCATCCATAGCAATTTGCCAGGTTCGGTGCTTCAACGATGGATTGCTAAACCTTGCGATCAGCAACTCCGCATAACCTGCCAGGTCTGTACCTTCAGGCATCGACAGCGTTGGAGCCTGTTCATCAAGCATTAACGCCAGCGCAGCGTTGCGATACGCCGGGTTTGTCATCGTATCGGCAATCGTCTCGTAGCCACCCAGATAACCAAGGTATGCGAGGAAAGAGTGACTGCCGTTGAGCATACGCAGCTTCATCATTTCAAACGGCACTACATCTTCCACAAACTGCGCGCCAACCCGATCCCAGTCCGGACGACCATTAACAAAGTTATCTTCGATAACCCACTGGCGGAACGGCTCGCAGGCAATGGCACAGGGATCGTACACGCCAAGCTGCCCGGCGATTTGCGCTAATGCCTCATCCGTTGCCGCTGGGACAATGCGGTCCACCATCGTACAAGGAAACGTAACATGCGCGGCTATCCAATCGGCCAGTTGCGGGTCGCGGGTCGCTGCCAGCCCCAGGACAGCTGCTTTCGCGACATGGCCGTTCTCTCGCACGTTGTCGCAGGAAAGCACGGTAAAGGCCTTTAATCCCTGCTTGCGACGCAATGCCAGAGCTTCGACAATATAGCCAATCGCCGATTTTGGTGACTGCGGGTTTACAATGTCATGCTGGATAAACGGGTGATTCAGATCCAGTTCGCCGCTGGCGGGATCGGTACAATAACCTTTCTCGGTAATCGTCAGTGAAACAATGGCGGTTTCCGGGCGCGCCATTGCGCGGATAATTGCATCTCCGCCATCGAATTCTGGATGCAGAGCTTCGTTCATCGAACCGATGATTTTAAGTTCTGTATTTTGCGCCCCACGCTCGGCAACGGTATAAAGCAGATCCTGCGCCTTTAGATTTTGAATTAGCGTGGCATCGTTTCCGGGCATCAGGTTAACCTCGCAGATACCCCAGTCGCTATCGCTGCTTTCCAGCAGATGATGGGTATAAAGTGCCTGGTGGGCTCGGTGAAAGGCCCCGCAGCCAAGATGTACGATTCGAGAAACCAGGCGTGAACGATCCCAGCATGGGCGCGGGGTGGAAATCTGAGCGTTGGCGAGATTTTGTTCCATGACAACCTCCTGTCATTGAAGATCTTCTTTGATGATGTGCTATCAAAGACCGGTCCTGACGGAATGAAAAACCGCATAGCGATGGACACCATGCGGCAATAATCTGATTAACTGAAAAAGGCGCGCCGGATAGCCAGCTCAACACCACGTACTTCAGCCAGACCTTTCAGACGCCCAATAGCGGAATAACCGGGATTGGTTTTCTTTTTCAGATCGTCAAGCATCTGGTGACCATGGTCTGGTCGCATGGGGATCAAGACGGCGTTACCATCATTTTTACGGCGCTCTTCTTCTTCGACTATCGCTTTCACCACGTTGTACATATCGACATCACCGGAAAGATGTGCCGCTTCATGGAAGGTTTTGGGATTATCTTCGCGTTGCGTGGAGCGCAGATGGGTAAAGTAAATCCGTGGGCCGAACTGTTTAATCATATCTACCAGATCGTTGTCTGCGCGCACCCCATAAGAGCCTGTACACATTGTGAAGCCATTCGCCATACTGTTGACGGTTTCCACCATCCACTGCATATCTTCGATGGTGGAGACAATACGCGGCAGACCAAGAATTGGGCGCGGCGGATCGTCTGGGTGCACGGCCATGCGTACGCCAACCTCTTCCGCAACCGGGATGATAGCCCGCAGGAAAAAGGCAAAGTGCTCGCGCAGGGCCGCTTTGTCGATATTTTGATAAGTCGCCAGGTGGCTACGGAATTGGTCCAACGTGTAACCTTCTTCGGCGCCTGGCAGACCGGCAATAATGTTTCGTGTCAGCCGCGCCTTGTCCTCTTCGCTCATGGTGGCGAAACGCTCACCCGCTTGAGCTATCTCATCCGTGGTGTAATCTGCTTCGGCTCCCGGACGTTTGAGAATATGCAGCTCAAAGGCGGCAAACTCAATCTGGTCAAAGCGCAGGGCTTTTGAGCCATCGGGCAATTCATATTCCAGATCTGTGCGCGTCCAGTCCAGAACCGGCATGAAGTTGTAACACACGGTATAGATGCCACATTGGGCAAGATTACGCAGCGTCTGCTGATAATTGCTAATCCAGAGATCGTATTGCCCCGTATGGGTCTTGATATCTTCATGAATCGGCACGCTTTCCACGACGGACCAGACCAGACCGGCTTTCTCTACGATCTCTTTGCGTTTGAGAATTTCTTCTACGGACCAGATTTCACCGTTTGAAATATGATGAAGCGCTGTTACTACGCCGGTTGCTCCGGCCTGACGAACATCGGACAACGACACGGGATCGTTCGGGCCATACCAACGCCAGGTTTGTTCCATTGTTTTATCTCCTGGGAAAATTAATGAAAGGTCGCATTGATCTTCAGATAGCGTTCCGGGTATTGATCGAGTTCTTTTACAGCGGCAGGAACCTCATCAATACTCACTACTTTGCTGACAACATCCGCAGGATTGATGTTCAGCGTTGCAAGCATCTGTAACGCTTCTTCAAACTCGCCTGCGCTGGTGCGGGATCCGCGAAGATCCAGTTCCTTAAACGTGATCAGATTGGTGGGTAACGATGTTTCCTGTTTTGGCCAGCCGGTGAAGGCAATACGACCAGCAAAAGAGGCCAGATCCAGCGTTTCGCGAATCGCGCTGTTAGCGCCAGAGGCTTCAACCACGACCTGGGCCATCGTGCCCTGCGTAATATCTTTTATCGCGTCAACAACCTGCGTATTCGAGGGATTGATAACGTACGGGACGCCTAGCGATTTGGCATACTGGAGTCTTTCTTCCACGATATCGATCAGGATAGGTGTCGCGCCATAACGTAATGCGCTCAGTGCCGCCATCAGACCTATCGCACCCGCCCCAATGATGGCGATATGTTCCCCTGCGGTGAGTTTGGCCCGATGTAGCGCATGTAGCGCAATGGTCAGCGGTTCTGCCAGCGGAGCCATCTCGGAGGCTACGTCATCAGGGATTTTGTGAATCAAATGCGCAGGGTGAGCAACCACCTCCTGCATTGCACCATCAATATGTACGCCAATTACTTTTAGATTCTCACAACAATTTGTTCTGCCTACCGAGCAGGGATAACAGTGACCACAATAGATATAAGGGTCAACAATTACGCGGTCTCCTTCTTTTATGTTGGCCGGCATACCATTGCCTTCTTTAATAACAACGCCGGTAACTTCGTGGCCAATAATACGTGGGTAGGTTACTAAAGGATTAGTTCCGCGAAATGCACCAATATCAGAACCACATATTCCGGCAGCATCAACTTTAATCAGCACTTCATTATCTTTCTTTTCAGGATAATCAACCCAGCGGGTTTCAATTTCACCGGGTTTATTGATGTAAACAGCTTTGACTTTCATTTTCTTTCAATCCTTTATTTTTGACAAATACGAATACCAGGCAGCTGGAAACAATCGCAATAGCACCAGCAAGATAGAATGCGTAATCATATTTACCGCTGAACTGAACGATGAATCCGGTGACCAGCGGGCCAATAATCCCGGAAATATTCGCTAGCCCATGCATGGCTCCGCCGACGCTACCAACTTTATCTTTATGCACTACATCCTGAATAACAGCCCAGTAAATTGGCCCGGTCAGATACAGCAGGAAGAGCGAGACAGACATCAGTCCAACGGCGCTGCTGATGGTGGTGACTGTGCCTGAAACACCAACACAAATCGCCGCACCAGCCAGGCACACGCCGAGAATAAGACGTCGAGAAAGCAGGGCATTTCCTGTAACGCGATAGATAAAATCAGAACATACGCCGCCCAGAACCATACCGATTGCGCCTATCACCCACGGGATCACGGTTGCAATACTAATTTCTTTAATATCAAGATGTAATGAGTGATTCAGGTAGCTTGGAAACCATGTCAGGAAGAAAAAGAGTATGTAGTTATAGCTAAAGAAGGCCAGCGTCGTTGCCCACACCATCGGCTGTTTCATGTAGTAGCCAAGAGAAGGCATTGCTTTACCGTCATCCGCTAAAATAATGTCGTCATGGTTTTCAAAATCGACACGCTCTTCCGGGGCAAGGTGTTTACTTTTGGAGGGTTTATCACTGGCGATGAAGTACCAGAGAATGACCCAGGCTAAACCAAACAGGAAAATAATCCCAAATGCCGGACGCCAGCCTAATGAAAGTGCCAACAGGCCAACGACCGGACCAGAAATTGCACCACCTAACGGTGAACCGGCGCTAAAAATACCAATCGCAGTGGCTGATTCTTTACGCGAAATCCAGTTATTGATGATTTTATTGCCGGCTGCGCTAACTGGTCCTTCGGCCATGCCAAATAATACGCGTACGGCCAGCATAGTCCATAAACCGGTAACTAAACTGGTCATCCCACAAAATACTGACCAAAGTAATGCGGCGACCAAAAATACTGTCTTAGGACCAAACTTGTCGCTGGCCCAGCCACCGATAAAGTTAAACAGTGCGTAGCCAACAAAGAATGCGCTGAAAATCATACCCATTTCAGCGGCATTAAATCCTAATTCCTTTTCAATGAGTGGAGCGGTGATCGACAATGCTGAACGATCCATATAGTTAAGCATGTAAACTATAAATAGAAGAAAAACGATAAGCCATCCCATTGTTTTTCTTTTCATGATATATCCTCTTATTGTGGTCTAGCGGCCTGACCACAATATTTAAATCCTATTTTAAGATCACCATCATTTTGATGTGAATGTGATCGACATAACGAAAATCAATGTGGAAAATAACGATAAGTAAAGAGAGTTAATCGTAATCTAATGAATTTAAATGACTTTATTTGTACCTTGGTAATTTGTGATAGATCTAATCGTATACTCAAGTCTATTTATTGCGGGTTTGCATTAACGATGCGCCGAGGAAACGACGTATGTTCAGCATAGGTCTGGTATTAGCGCTGAGGGGATGTCCAGCCATCGCATAGAGGCATGCAGGCATCAGCCAGAAATGCCACGGCAAACGTTGTTAATGTAATCATTTGTTAACAATTGTGCTACATATCACAAAATCAAAGTCAACCGGTAAAGTCGCTTTGACACG
Source organism: Citrobacter sp. Cpo089 (assembly GCF_030332695.1). Lineage (NCBI taxonomy): Bacteria > Pseudomonadati > Pseudomonadota > Gammaproteobacteria > Enterobacterales > Enterobacteriaceae > Citrobacter > Citrobacter sp. Cpo089. The sequence goes on from NZ_JAOWHJ010000046.1 coordinate 59,359, forward strand.
CTTTCCGTTACCTTCTAGAGTGGAAAAATACAGATTTTAGATAAGAGACTATCTGTGAAATTAAGATGGTCTCTTATTGCATTTTTTTAGCTAATGGCGACCTTCTTCCGAATATTATGAAGGGGAAAGCCATGTCCGCATGCTCATTCTCGAATCCGATAAAAATCCGTGGTGTTGATGATGTTATTCATTGCATCGACTCACGCGGAAAAATCAATGGCAGAGCCGGTGTTATTTGGTGGTTAGCGCTAGGTGGCCTGTTTCTTGACGCTTTTTCAAATTCAGCCCTCAGCGCTGGATTAAATCCAATGACCCGCAATTTAAATCTGAGCGCGACCGAAGTTGCGCTGCTGACCTCATTTTCATCGTGGGTTGCCATATTATTTAACCCCATCGGCGGCTGGATTGCCGATCGCTGGGGGCGTGTTCCACCGCTGATTATTGCCAAAATAATGGCGGTGATCGGTGCGTTGCTGGTGATGTCGTCCTCCAGTTTCAGCACTATTATCATAGGCCGCTTCTTCGTTGGCGTCTCTTACGGAATGGATTTTGCCGTGGCCATGGCGATGTTAGCGGAGTTCACCCCGGTGAAACTAAAAAGCCGTTTAAACACCTGGCAAGGGGTGTGGTATGTCGCTGTGTGTTTAAACCTGGCATTGGCGTTGATGTTTTATTCCTGGGATGTTGGAGATGCTATCTGGCGTTATTCTATTGCCGTAACAGCATTATGCGGACTGATTGTTCTGTTCTTCCAGTTTCGTTATTTAGTTGAAAGTCCGGTATGGCTGGCAAGAAAATCACGTCTTTCTGAGGCCGTGATCGCTATGAATAAAATATACGGTGAGAATTTTATTCTGGCACCAAAGACGGAGCAAAAACCGGTCATTGGGCAAGCGGAAAAAGGTGCAAAAAATGTTCTGCTAATATTCCGTGGTGTTTATTTACCGCGTACGATTCTGGCTTCTACGGTTCAGATCTGCCAGTCAATACAATATTTTGGTGTCGGCTGGTATTTACCGGTTATTAGTGCTGCGATGTTTGGTAAGAACTTTGTGTATGCAACATTGTGCTCACTGTTTTTTAACGTTTTCGGTATCGTTGGCGGCTTCCTGTCGCCCGCTATAGGTCGCCGTCTGGGCTTGCGCCGTTCGTCGGCGATCGGTTTTGCCGTGGCTTTTCTCGTACTGCTTACGCTGGGACTGTTCAGCGACAGTATGCCGCTGTGGGCCTCTTTGCTGGTCCCTGCGCTGTTTATTCTTTGTCACTCTGGCGGGCCTGGCGCAAATGGGAAAAGCCTTTCATCACTCTCTTTTCGTAGTGAACTGCGGGCGGGTGCCAACGGTGTGGTGGGGGCGCTTGGCGCAATCGGTGCGGCGCTTGGGTTGTTTATTTTCCCCGTCTTCCGCGATCTGTACGGTCTGCAAACAACTTTCCTGATCATGTCCGCTGTTCCGCTATTTGCGAGCATCGTCTGTTTTGCGATCCCGTGGGATCCCACTCGCACGACCATCCAGCCGGATAACGAGCCTGGTGCTCCGCAGTTCGAATCACCCCATTCATCCTATCCCGAGTCGATGGCCCCCGAGTCAAACAGGAGCACGAAATGATTGAATATGAAGATGTCATTCTGGCGATAGATGAAGGGACATCTGGTACGCGCGCGGCAGTGGTGGCGCGAAATAGCCAGGTCCACTGCCTGGAATACCAACCGCTTCAGGTCAGTAGCCAGCGCCATGGCGTTGTTGAACAAGATGCTGATGAAATATTACAGGCCACCATTGCCGTGTGTCGCGCAGCGATTGCCAACGCCCAGCGTAGCAAGATGCGCATTGTGGCGCTGGCGATTGCTACGCAACGCTCCACGGCGGTGCTCTGGGATGCAGGCACTGGCAAGGCGCTGGCACCTGCGATGGTTTGGCAGGATGCACGTTTTACGGATGAACTGGCGCAACTAGCCCCCTACTGGGATGCGAAGCTGCTGCCGCTCATTGGTCGGCCGGTCGGGATACGCTCTCCTTACCTCTGGGCGTCATACCATATCACCAACACATCGGCAGTGAAGAAAGCGCACCAGGCCGGAACGCTGGTGTTTGGCACCGTTGACAGCTGGTTGCTCTGGCATCTGGCGCAAGAAAAAAAATGTGTCACTACCCCTACTAACGCCACGTCTGCTGGGGCGTATTGCCTTAACGAGCATCAGTATCATTTGCCCTGGCTGCAGGCGTTGAATTTCCCAGCATCATTGCTGCCATCATTACATGATGATGCTGATGATTTTGGCACCACGTGTGAAGATATCCTCGGAATTAGCGTCCCGATCCGGGCCTGCGCCGGAGATCAGTTTGCGGGGGCTATCGGCCTGGGCTGTACTGAACGCGGACAGGCTTTTTGTATGCATGGGACCGGCAGCTTTGTCGACTTGATGATGGGGCCGACGGTACCGACGCTGAATAAGAGTTGTGAAAGCACGCTCACAATGACGGCTCGCCGCCAAAAAGGGCGTTCACACTTCTCTGTAGAAACTTTCGTTCCAACTACCGGTTCGGCTTTGAACTGGGTGTGCGAAAAGCTGCACTGGTTTGACTCGCCCGAACAAATTAGCGAGTTGGCTGCGCAAGCCAGTGATTCTGGCGGCGTGAGTTTCATTCCGGCATTGACGGGTCTGCGTGTTCCTCATCTGCAACCGCAGGCCCGCGCCTCCCTTAACGGTATTTCAATCTCGACCACGCGCCCGCAGGTGGCTTACGCCATTCTGGAAGGTATCGCGCATTCGGTCGCTGCCTGTATTCGTGCGAATGAAGCGGCAACCGGCATACCCGCACAAGAACTGGTGGTTGGGGGCGGGTTATCCAATAGCGATACGTTATTGCAAATCCAGGCTGATGTTAGCGGGATCCCCGTACGGCGGATGGCCGAAACAGCACGGGCCAGCTTACGTGGTGCGGCATTTCTGGCAGGGGCCGATGGCCTGCTGTGGGACTCGTTGCCTGATGCCTGCGCCACGCTCAAAACAGCGCGCCTGTTTGAACCCAAAATCAGTCATGACCTTCGCGAACAAAAAATAAACCGCTGGGAGATGCGTATTGCGCTCGAAATAGATGCCGCCAGCAGCTTCACTTCAGCTAATCAGGAGCGTACCCACTCATGAAGTTTTTCCCCTCGCGAAAGCCTAACAAAACACGTAGTGAAATGTACGGCGCAGAGCCGTTGCGTCTGCATCGACCTGAGCAACTGGACCGACTGGAAAGCGAAACCTACGACATCCTGATTGTCGGCGGCGGCGTGACAGGAGCCTATGCGGCGCTGGATGCCAGCCTGCGTGGCTATCGGGTCGCGCTGATTGAAAAAAGCGATTTCGCTTCGGGGACGTCATCCAAGTCATCAAAAATGGTGCACGGTGGTCTGCGTTATATCGAGCAGGGGAACTTGGGGCTGGTGCGTCACTCTTTGCTCGAACGCCAGCGTATGCGCCGGAACGCTCGCCATCTGGTGCAGCGGCTTCCTTTTTTATTTCCGGTGCTTGATAAGAATGGCGTGTTTGATAAGCGCATGTCTTCGGCGTTTGAAAGTCTGCTCTGGACCTACGATCTCGCCGGCGGATGGCGGGAAGGTATCCTTCACCAAAAATTGACTCCGGCGGAAGTACTGTCGCACTGCCCAACGCTGAAAGAGGAACAACTCTCCGGTGGTTTTATGTATTTCGATGCCCGTGTTGACGATGCCAGATTAACGCTCGCCCTGGTGCGCACGGCGGCGTTTCATGGGGCGACGGTGACTAACCATGCCGAAGTCATTGAAACCACACGTGACCAGCACGGCAAAGTCAATGGGGCCATTGTGTATGCCGATGCCCGAGAAATTCGGATCAAAGCGCGGGTAGTCATTATGGCGACGGGCGTCTGGCTGCGTGACTGGAACGGGCTGAAAAAAGGGGAGGCGTCCCCTCTGAATATTCGCCCGGCGAAGGGAGTTCACGTCGCGATCCCATGGATGAAGATTCGCAATGATTGCACCGTGACCATCCCGGTTGCCGGACGCAGTCGACGCGCGACCATAACGCGCTGGGGTAACGTCTCCTATCTGGGCACCACGGATGAAGACTATCAGGGCGATCTGAACGATGTTCACTGTAATCGCACTGAGCTGGACTTTCTGCTGGAAGGGGCCAACTCGGCGCTGAAAACGGATCTGCGCCCGGAAGATGTGGTGGGAAGTATCGCCGGTTGCCGTCCTCTGGTGGGCGTGGCGGGTGGAAAGACCGTTGAGATGAAGCGTAACCATGAGATCCGGGTTTCAGCGGACGGGCTCATTACCATCGTCGGCGGCAAACTGACGACATCACGTCATATGGCGGAAGAAACCATCGACGCGGCCAGCAAAATACTGGGTCGTAAGAAGGCCTGCTCAACGAAAACTGCGTATTTGCTTGGCGCGGCGGGTTATGACCCGCAGGCCATTCTGGCCTCAGGTGGTCTGTCTGCGCATCTGGGCGAGCGCTACGGTACTGAAGCCCATTTTGTCAGTGACATTATCCAGGCCGATCCGTCGCTCATGAAGCCTATCGTCGCAGGGCTTCCCTATACCGAAGCGGAAGTGGTGTACGCCGTGCGCCATGAGCTTGCCAGCACTGTTGACGATGTGCTGTCGCGCCGAATTCGTGCTCGCCTGATGGCGCGCGATGCATCAGCCGCTGCCGCTGAACGCGTTGGGGAAATACTGCAACAAGAACTCCGATTACATCCTGAGCACGTGGCTAAACAGGTCGCCAGCTATCAGGCCGCAATTAAACATGAAAAATCAATGCTTATGGGGACATCAGAATGATCAGTAAAGAAGCGATTAAACGTGGTTACAACCGTGGAAATTATACCGTTGGCGCACATACTCGTCCCGCATGGGCAACGGATATCACCCGCAGCGGTGGCGCAAAAGGAATGCAGGTTGATCCCGTTGCAATAAGCGAAGCAACGTTTGACCGTCTGCGGGTCATTGCCGATGAAGTGCTGACGTCTGAGGCCGATGTGATTTCCTGGACCCGTGACTGGTGGGCCGGTTCGATGATTGCGGAAACCCAGGGCGCCCCCGCCACCTCAAAAGGGGTGATTGTGCGCGTTTCCACCGTGGAACAGATTCAGGACGTGATGCGTCTTGCCAGTGAATCCGCCATCCCGGTCACGGTTTCTGCCGGGCGGAGTAACGTTACCGGAGCCGCCTTGCCGTTGCGTGGGGGGATCGTGCTGGATGTTTGCGAACTCAATAAACTTATCGACTTTGACCCGCAAAGTCAGATTGTTGAGGTAGAAGCCGGCATGTTTGGCGATGTTTTCGAACAAACCATCCAAAAAGAGTACGGTATGACGATGGGCCACTGGCCGTCTTCGTTTGGCATTAGTACCGTGGGTGGGTGGGTCGCCTGTCGTGGTGCGGGGCAGCTTTCTACCCGCTATGGCAAAATTGAAGATATGGTTTTTGGGATGGATGTGGTACTTGCCGATGGGCGCTTAATCACCGTGGGCGGTTATGCACGCAGCGCTATCGGACCGGATTTACAGCAAATGTTCATTGGTTCGGAAGGCACGCTGGGTGTGATTGTGCGTGTGCGTTTGAAGCTGCATCGCCTGCCGGATTATGGCCGCGCCATCGCCTGGGGTTTTTCCAGTTTCGCCAGTGGACTGGAGGCATGTCGCGAAATCTTACAGCATGGCGCGAATCCGGCGGCACTACGTTTGTACGATAATCTGGAAAGCGGCGTGCAGTTTGGTCTGCCAGAGACCAATGTCCTGCTAATTGCGGACGAAGGACAGCCAGACATGGTCGACGCGGTGCTGGCTATCAGTGAGCGTGTTTGTAAGCAGAGCGGAGAGGAACTTGACGGTGAGGCCATCTTTGAACGCTGGCTGGATACCCGGTATCTGACGGGCAAAAGCGCTGAAGGCTTTAAGAAAAGCCCCGGCCTGGTGGCGGACACGCTGGAAATGGTGGGACGCTGGCGCGATCTCAGCGCGGTATATGATGATGTGGTGGCTGCGATTAACGCTGTACCGGGGACGCTGGCTGGTTCAGCGCACCAGTCTCACGCCTACGTCGATGGCGCATGCCTTTACTTTTCGCTGCGTGGCGATGTGGCCGTTGAGCAACGCGGGGCGTGGTATCGTGCCGCATGGGACGCGGCAAATGCGGTGCTGATTAAACACAATGCCTCCCTCAGCCATCACCATGGCGTTGGGCTGCTTCGTTCCCCCTATATGCAGGCCTCATTAGGCGAATCGCTTTCGGTTTTGGCCGATATTAAAAAGGCGCTGGATCCGCAGAATATCCTGAACCCGGGAAAACTGGGGTTAAGCGCTGAGCTTCACTCACATCGGGCAGGTCAATCATGATCAAAAACCTTGGCGTGCTTCTGGCACGCCATCCAATCATCATGGCGATTTACGGCATTGAGCAACTGAAAACCGCGCTGTCCAGCAAAGCTGAAGTCTGCATTATTGCCAATATTGATCTGATTAAGCTCCAGCCAGTGATCGAACTGCTGTCGAAGGCGGGAAAGTACGTCATCGTCAATATCGACAGTTGTAATGGGCTGTCGCAGGATAAAGGTGGCATCGATTATGTGGCTGAAACAGGGGCGATGGGGCTGCTCTCTACGCGTTTGCAAACCGTACAGCGTGCGAAAAAATGTGGGCTGGTGACCATGCAGAAAATCTTTGTCACTGACCGTTCCACCTGGCTACGCAGCCTGAAAGCGGTGGAGCAAAGCGAACCTGATTATGTGCAACTGATGCCCGCGCAGATGCTGCCGTTGCTCCCGCAGGCCGATCGTAATGTGTTGCCGCCGATTGTGGCGTCCGGGTTTGTCTGCAATGAGGAGCATGCTCAGACAGCACTGTTGCACGGCGCGATAGCCGTCTCAAGCAGCGACAGTGCGTTATGGGATGTGAATCTTCTACGTTAACCACCGGGAGCCAAAAATGGAAAATACGCAGCTGTTTGTTGTCGCACATTATTTTGCCCAACCGACGATGGGCGACAAGGTAAACGATGCGCTCAGCATGCTGGCGGAGGCGACGCGTAGCGAGCCTGAAAATATCACCTATGAGTTTTTCCGTTCCACGGAAGACGGCGATCGCTTTGTGATTGTTGAGACTTATCGTTGCGCACAAGGTCTTGAACTTCACAGACAAACGGAACATTTTCAACGCATTGGCATTGGAATTATTACTCCGCTGTTGGAGCGTAAAGAGGTGAAAAGCTTTCACATTCCTCCCGATGAACCGCGTAGGTAAACGCTGTCTTTCTTACTACAAGGAATACATCAATGAACCATGTTATGAAGGATTTTTCGTTTACGACGGTAGCGGAGATCATCGTCGAATGGGCGGGTGCGGCACGATTAGGAGAGATCCTTCAGCAGCGGTTTAACGCGCGTCGTGTATTGCTGGTAACCGACCCAGGACTGGTCAAAGCAGGGATTCTGCCGCCTGTTCTGCATAGCCTGCAAGACGCAGGATTTCAGGTGACGGTTTATGATCGGGTTCAACCCGATCCGCATGAACACTTTGTTCGCGAAGCCATACAGGTAGCACGCGATAGCCACTGTGACATGGTTATTGGCCTGGGCGGCGGCTCCTCGCTGGATGTCGCGAAGCTGGTGGCTGTGTTAATCAACTCTGAACAAGAGCTGCCGGAGCTTTACGGGATTGGCAAGGTTATCGGCCAACGTTTGCCGCTGGTAAATATTCCCACTACGGCAGGTACGGGGTCTGAAGTCACCAATATTGCCATTTTAACGACGCATGATGACAGCAAAATGGGCATTGTCTCCCCGCAGCTGTATGGTGATTTGGTGCTGCTGGATGCGCAACTGACGCTGGGGTTACCGCCGGTCCACACCGCTGCCGCCGGGATAGATGCGATGGTGCATGCAATAGAGGCCTATACCGGCAAGCATAAGAAGAACCCGCTTTCGGATGCGTTGGCCCGAGAGGCGTTACGTTTAATCAGTCGCCATCTGGTGACCGCATGTCGTGACGGGAACAACCGTGAAGCACGAGAAAATGTTCTGCTGGGCGCGATGCTGGCAGGCCAGGCTTTTGCCAATTCCCCTGTGGCGGCAGTGCATGCGCTGGCTTATCCCTTGGGCGCACGACACCATATTCCACATGGGTTGTCGAATGCGCTGATGTTGATTCCAGTGCTGCAGTTTAACGCGTCAGCGGCGGCTCCACTTTATGGTGAGCTGGCAGCCGTCATTGGGGTGAAGGTGACAGGGGACGTGGCAAACGATGCCCGGTCGTTTATTGCCGGGATGGTGAAGATTATTGCCGCAACCGGCGCACCGAACAGGCTGCGTGACGTCGATGTACCTGAAAAGGACCTGCCGCTGTTGGCCCACGATGCTATGCAGCAGACCCGTTTACTGGATAACAATCCCGTGACGCTTACTGAAGACGATGCGTTGCGACTTTATCAGCAGGCTTTTTAAGCACTACAGGTGTCCGGTGAAGGAATTGCCGGGCACGATTTTCTGCCTGCAACATCCCTGCTACAACCGAATAGACATATTGAATCCAGGTGGTAGTATTCAATAGACAGCAGTAATGAGTATGCGTGTTTCATTTCCGGCCAGGAACGCTGATGATGACAACATTACTACCCGATTTCACAGCATTTTCATCATTCACTTCCTTCGCGGCGCAGGTTGCTTACATGCCTGTCTGCTCTCTGGCCATTGTTTCTCATTCCTTCTTATCCCGGATGGAATCTCCCGCTGAATAGCTGTTCAGTGGGCTTTGTGACACGCATCGTTTGATAACAGGGATTACGGCGGGTCGAATATGGATAAGTTTAAACGTCATATGATGTGGTGGGTGGTGGGCATCCTGGTCGTGGTGGCCGCGATAGCATGGTGGATGCTTCGTCCTGCGGGAATACCGGAGGGGTTTGCAGCCAGCAACGGCAGAATTGAAGCCACTGAAGTGGATATTGCCACCAAGATTGCCGGGCGAATTGACACGATCCTCGTGTCGGAAGGGCAGTTCGTCCGTCAGGGTGAGGTGCTGGCGAAAATGGATACCCGCGTGCTGCAGGAGCAGCGGCTGGAAGCGGTAGCCCAAATCAAAGAGGCCGAAAGTGCGGTGGCGGCGGCGCGGGCGCTGTTAGAGCAGCGGCAAAGTGAAATGCGCGCCGCGCAGTCGGTGGTAAAACAGCGTGAGGCGGAACTGCAGTCGGTCTCTAAACGCCACGTCCGCTCCCGTTCGCTATCTCAGCGTGGGGCTGTGTCTGAGCAACAGCTGGATGACGACAGGGCTGCGGCAGAAAGCGCACGTGCTGCACTGGAATCCGCAAAGGCGCAGGTCTCTGCGGCAAAAGCCGCCATTGAAGCCGCTCGTACCAGTATCATTCAGGCGCAAACCCGCGTAGAAGCCGCGCAGGCTACCGAACGTCGTATTGCGGCTGATATTGATGACAGCGAGTTGAAAGCCCCGCGCGATGGCCGCGTACAGTACCGCGTAGCTGAACCGGGCGAGGTGCTTTCCGCAGGCGGTCGCGTGCTGAATATGGTCGATCTCAGCGATGTCTACATGACGTTCTTCTTGCCAACCGAACAGGCTGGTTTACTGAAGATTGGCGGAGAAGCGCGGCTGGTGCTGGATGCTGCGCCGGATCTGCGTATTCCGGCGACCATCAGCTTTGTGGCTAGCGTCGCGCAGTTCACGCCGAAAACGGTCGAAACCAGCGATGAACGGCTGAAACTGATGTTTCGCGTCAAAGCGCGTATCCCGCCAGAGCTGTTGCAGCAGCATCTGGAGTACGTGAAAACCGGTCTGCCGGGCATGGCGTGGGTGCGTGTTGATGAAAGTCGCGCCTGGCCTGACGACCTGGTGGTGAGGTTGCCGCAATGACGCATCTGGCGCTGGTTCCCGTTCCTCCCGTGGCGCACCTTGACGGCGTGAGTCAGCATTACGGGAAAACGGTAGCGCTGAACAATATCACGCTGGATATCCCTGCCCGCTGTATGGTGGGGCTGATTGGCCCGGATGGCGTCGGAAAATCGAGCCTGCTGTCGCTCATCTCCGGCGCGCGGGTCATTGAACACGGCAACGTGATGGTGTTGGGTGGCGATATGCGCGACCCAAAACATCGCCGGGATGTCTGCCCGCGCATTGCCTGGATGCCACAAGGGCTGGGGAAAAACCTGTATCACACGCTGTCGGTATATGAGAACGTCGATTTCTTTGCCCGCCTGTTTGGGCATGACAAAGCGGAGCGTGAGGTGCGGATTACCGAGCTGCTGAATAGCACCGGACTGGCACCGTTTCGCGACCGTCCTGCCGGGAAACTCTCGGGCGGGATGAAGCAAAAGTTGGGGTTGTGCTGCGCGTTAATCCACGACCCGGAACTGTTAATTCTCGATGAACCCACCACCGGGGTCGACCCGCTGTCCCGCGCCCAGTTCTGGGATCTGATTAACAGCATTCGCCAGCGGCAGACCAACATGAGCGTGCTGGTGGCGACCGCTTACATGGAAGAAGCTGAGCGCTTTGACTGGCTGGTGGCGATGAACGCCGGGGAGGTGTTAGCCACCGGGAGCGCGCAGCAGCTACGTGAGCAAACCAACAGCAACACGCTGGAGCAGGCGTTTATCGCGCTGTTACCTGAAGCCCAGCGGCAGGCGCATAAACCGGTAGTGATCCCGCCGTATCACGCTGAGCAGGAAGAGATTGCCATCGAGGCGAAAAACCTGACCATGCGCTTCGGTAAATTTGTGGCGGTGGACCACGTTAACTTCCGCATTCCGCGCGGGGAAATCTTCGGTTTTCTCGGCTCCAACGGCTGCGGTAAATCCACCACCATGAAAATGCTCACCGGACTGCTGCCCGCAAGCGAAGGCGAGGCGTGGCTGTTTGGACAAGCGGTTGATCCGAAGAATATCGATACCCGCCGCCGGGTAGGCTATATGTCGCAGGCATTTTCGCTCTACAACGAGCTGACCGTCCGGCAAAACCTCGAACTACATGCGCGGCTGTTCCATATCCCCGAAGCAGAAATCCCTGGGCGGGTGCAGGAGATGAGTGAGCGCTTTTCGCTGACCGATGTCGAAGATGCGCTGCCCGGTGCGCTGCCGTTGGGGATCCGTCAACGCCTGTCGCTGGCGGTGGCGGTGATCCATCGCCCGGAGATGCTCATTCTTGATGAACCGACCTCCGGGGTCGATCCGGTGGCGAGGGATATGTTCTGGCAACTGATGGTCGACCTGTCGCGCCAGGACAAAGTGACCATTTTTATCTCCACCCACTTTATGAACGAAGCGGAGCGCTGCGACCGCATGTCGCTGATGCACGCCGGAAAAGTACTGGCCAGCGGTACGCCGCAGGAGCTGGTGAAACAGCGTGGAGCTGCCAGTCTGGAAGAGGCGTTTATCTCCTGGTTGCAGGAAGCGGCAGGCCCGGCGCCGGAAACTCAGTTGGCGCCAGCCAATGTCCCGACAGTGCATGAAAACAGTAAGCCGCCGCGGCAAGGCTTTAGCCTGCGACGCTTGTTCAGCTACAGCCGCCGCGAGGCGCTGGAGCTACGACGTGACCCGGTACGCTCCACGCTGGCGCTGATGGGCACAGTGATCCTGATGCTTATCATGGGCTACGGCATCAGCATGGATGTAGAAAACCTGCGTTTTTCGGTGCTCGATCGTGACCAGACCGTCAGCAGCCAGGCGTGGACGCTGAATCTGGCGGGATCGCGCTATTTTATCGAGCAACCGCCGCTCAGCAGTTATGACGAGCTGGACAAACGGATGCGTTCAGGCGAAGTTGCGGTAGCAATTGAAATTCCGCCAAATTTTGGCCGCGACATCGCGCGTGGAACGCCGGTGAAGATTGGCGTCTGGGTCGATGGCGCAATGCCAAGCCGCGCTGAAACGGTCAGGGGTTACGTGCAGGCGATGCACCAGACCTGGCTGCAGGATGTGATGGCGCGCCAGCCAAATGCCAGCGGGCAAAACGGGCTGATGACCATTGAAACTCGCTATCGTTACAACCCGGATGTGAAGAGTCTGCCGGCGATTGTTCCGGCAGTGATCCCACTGCTGTTGATGATGATCCCCTCCATGCTCAGTGCCCTCAGCGTGGTGCGTGAGAAAGAGCTGGGGTCGATTATCAACCTGTACGTTACGCCCACGACCCGCAGCGAGTTTTTACTCGGCAAACAGTTGCCGTACATCGTGCTGGGTATGCTGAACTTCCTGCTGTTGTGCGCGCTGTCGGTGTTTGTGTTCGGCGTCCCGCATAAGGGGAGCTTTGTGACCCTGACGCTGGCAGCGCTGCTGTACGTCACCATTGCCACCGGGCTGGGGCTGTTAATCTCCACGTTTATGAAAAGCCAGATCGCGGCCATTTTTGGTACGGCGATTATTACGCTGATCCCGGCGACGCAGTTTTCCGGAATGATCGATCCAGTTGCCTCGCTGGAAGGGCCGGGTCGGTGGATTGGTGAAATTTATCCGACCAGCCATTTTCTGACCATCGCGCGTGGAACGTTCTCTAAAGCGTTGGATCTGACCGATCTCTGGCCGCTGTTTATTCCGCTGGCGGTAGCCATTCCGGTGGTGATTGGTCTGAGCGTATTACTGCTGAAAAAACAGGAGGGGTGATGCGCCGATTACGCAATATTTATAACCTCGGCATCAAAGAGTTGCGCAGCCTGCTGGGTGACAAAGCGATGCTGACGCTGATCGTCTTCGCCTTCACGGTTTCGGTTTATTCTTCCGCGACCGTCCTGCCGGGTTCGCTGCATCTGGCACCGATTGCTATTGCCGATATGGACCAGTCGCAGTTGTCGAATCGGATTGTGAATAGTTTTTATCGCCCGTGGTTTTTACCGCCGGAGATGATCACTGCCGATGAAATGGATGCCGGGCTGGACGCCGGGCGCTATACCTTCGCCGTAAACATTCCTCCTGACTTTCAGCGTGATGTGCTGGCCGGACGACAACCGGATATACAGGTTAACGTCGATGCCACGCGGATGAGCCAGGCGTTTACCGGCAACAGCTATATCCAGAATATCATCAGCGGCGAGGTAAACAGCTTTGTGGCGCGTTACCGCGATAACAATGAGCCGCCGGTGGCACTGGAAATGCGCATGCGCTTTAACCCTAATCTGGAACCCGCCCGTTTTGGCGCGGTGATGGCGATCATCAATAACATCACCATGCTGGCGATTGTGCTGACCGGTTCGGCGTTGATCCGCGAACGCGAGCACGGGACTATTGAGCATCTGCTGGTGATGCCGGTGACGCCGTTTGAGATTATGATGGCAAAAATCTGGTCGATGGGGCTGGTGGTGCTGGTGGTTTCCGGTCTGTCGCTGATGCTGATGGTGAAAGGCGTGCTCGGGGTGCCGATTGAAGGTTCAATTCCGTTGTTTATGCTGGGCGTGGCGCTGAGCCTGTTCGCCACCACCTCGATCGGCATTTTTATGGGCACGCTGGCGCGTTCCATGCCGCAGTTGGGACTGCTGATGATTCTGGTGCTGCTGCCGTTACAGATGCTCTCAGGTGGCTCCACACCGCGTGAAAGCATGCCGCAGGCGGTGCAGGACATTATGCTGACCATGCCAACGACCCATTTTGTCAGCCTCGCGCAGGCGATACTTTACCGCGGCGCAGGGTTTGACATTGTCTGGCCGCAGTTTCTGACGCTGCTGGCGATTGGTAGCGCGTTCTTCCTGATAGCACTGCTGCGTTTCAGAAAGACGATTGGCACGATGGCGTAATCATTATTGCCGGGGGCGCTTCGCTTGCCTGGCCTACAGATGGTAACAGACGTAGGCCGGATAAGGCGTAGCCGCCATCCGGCATCCCGCAACGAAACAGGCAATTACTCTTCTTTCGGCAGGCACTGTAAATGGCCGTGGCGCACGCCGCGCTGGGAAATCACGTCATCGGCAAAATGCTGCACATCGCCCATGTCGCCTTTTAGCACGGCGATTTCCAGGCAGTCGTCATGGTTGATGTGCACGTGCAGCGTGGCGACCGATAAATCGTGATGGTGGTGTTGGGTAGAAACAATACGGCTGGCCAGATCACGCTTCTCATGCTCATAAACATACGAGAGCACCGCGAAGCCCTGAGTGCCGTGTTCAAGGGTAGTTTCCTGCGCCAGTGCGCCACGTAGAATATCGCGGATCGCTTCGGAACGGTTGTTGTAGCCACGGCGCTGACTCAGGCCGTCAAGCGTTTCCAGTAAATCGTCATCGAGGGTAATGGTGACTCGTTGCATCTGCAGTTAACCTTTCATGTGGCGCGTTGGCGCACAGGGAGTAAGGGGAATAGCGTATTTTGTAACACACGTCCGGCATCCGGGGAAAAGGTTAATGTTCTCGCAATAAACGCAGCAGAGTACTGACCTGTTCATCCAGCGGGGCAAGCGTATCTTTAACGATCAGATGCAAAGGCGTGGCGCGGCGAGCGCCATGGCTTAACGGCAGTGGGCGTAAAAGCCCCTGATCAAGCTGCGTCTGAATACGTTCCTCAGGCAGCCAGCCGTAACCGACCTGATACATCACCGCATCAATCGCGGCATCAATGGTCGAGAAGGTCCAGGCATCACGCGCCGGTTGTTGTGGGTTATCGCGATCGGCAATACGAATCAGCGGCCAGGCGCGTAATGCGTCTTCATTCAGCGGCGCATCCAGCATGCAGAGTGGGTGATCGCGGTGGGCCACGGCCACGAAGTCAATATTCATCAGCCATTCGCCGCGTCCGGTGACATCCTGACGCCGGGTCAGGACCATTACGTCCGCATCGGCATGTGCTGCCAGTCGAGCATCACCATTCTCCAGGACTTCGGTCAGACGCACCTGCGTTTGCGGCCAGGCCTGCTGAAACTGTTTGAGAATGGCGAACAGGCGTTTGCGTGGGAAGATGCTATCTACCATCAAATCCAGCCGCGTTCGCGTACCGTTTTGTAACGTTGCGGCCCGGGTTTCCACCCATAAAAAGGCCTTCAGTAACGGTTTGACCTGATTGAGCAATAGCTCTCCGGCCGGGGTCAGGACAGCCCTGCGACCTTCCGGGGTCAGCAGCGTTACGCCGAGCCGCTCCTGCAACAGTGCCAGATTGTAGCTCACCGAAGACTGGCTACGGTTGGTCTCTTCCGCCGCTTTAGCAAAGCTGCCCAGCTCCACCACTTTCTCCAATAGAGCCCACTGCTCGAGGGTTGTTTTGTGCATAACTCATCTAATAATTGAATGAATTTGATGCAAACATAGCGTTATTCATCCAATTTTTGAAGCGTTAAGATCCTCGCATCAAGTAAGAGGAGAACGAATATGAGCGCGTTTGATAAACATGATTTGAGCGGATTTGTCGGCAAACATCTGGTCTATACCTACGATAATGGCTGGAATTACGAGATCTACGTGAAAAACGACGCTACGCTGGATTACCGCATTCACAGCGGTATTGTGGGGAATCGTTGGGTGAAAGATCAGCGGGCCTATATTGTGCGGGTCGGGGAGAGCGTTTTTAAAATTTCGTGGACCGAACCGACCGGGACCGACGTCAGCTTGATCGTAAACCTGGGTGATAAACTCTTTCACGGCACCATCTTTTTCCCTCGCTGGGTGATCAATAATCCGGAAAAAACGGTCTGCTTCCAGAATGACCATATTCCGCTGATGATGTCGTACCGCGATGCCGGCCCGGCGTATCCCACCGAGGTGATTGATGAGTTCGCGACCATCACTTTCGTACGTGACTGCGGCGCGAACAACGATGACGTTATTGCCTGTGCGGCGAGCGAGCTGCCGAAAAACTTCCCGGAAAATTTACGCTAAGGCTTCCAGGCGCTGCACGGCGTCTGCGGTCAGGGTAAACGGCGTGGGGGTGCACACCGCCAGGCTCAGGGTATCAAGCTGGCACTGGCTGACGGAGAGTGAGGAAGTTAGCGCGGTACTGTCGACGCTGACGATTTGCCAGGCGCTACCGCCGCGCTGTTTCACGATAGCTTCTTTACGCGTCCAGATGCGCCAGAACGCCGCCAGCTGTTGCTCCGGGCGTTCGGCCTCGACTTCGGCATGTTCACCAAGACTGAATACCGTATTTGCCAGCGTTTGCCAGTTATCGCGCGGGCGAACGACTTCAATATCGCAGCCGACTTCCCCTTCGTCGCTGAGCAGCAGGGCGATATCATCACCGCTGTGGCTGAGATTGAACCACAGCGGCGTGTCAGCAGAAAAGGCCGGTTTTCCTTGCTCGCCATAGACGATGTCTGGTAATGGCGAAAGGGCATGGGAAAGCAGCACGCGACCGGCCAGCCAGCGCGCACGGCGAGCACCTTGCGGCGCTTGCTCACTCAGTGCGGCAGGCAGTGCGCCAGCGCTTAAAACAGAAACTTTCCCAAGAACGATCCGGTACATATCACGGCCAACGTTTAATGATGATAGAAGTATTTATGCCGCCAAACGCAAAGTTGTTGCTCTGCAAAAACTCGCAATCAATCTTGCGGGCTTCACCCATAATGTAATCCAGCGCGCCACAATTGGCATCTGGCTGACTCAAATTTAGCGTAGGCGCAAACCAGCCTTCACGCATCATTTGCAGACTCATCCAGGCCTCTAGTGCGCCACAAGCGCCAAGGGTATGTCCAAAATAGCTTTTAAGCGAGGATAGCGGAACATTATCACCATAAATTGCAGAGGTTGCCTGACTTTCTGCAACATCACCACGATCGGTTGCGGTTCCGTGCGCTGAAATATAGCCGATATCCCGGGCACTAATACCTGCCATATTCAGTGATTTTTCCATGCAAATCTGCATTGTTTCGCGCTGCGGCTGGGTGATATGGGCAGCATCGCAGTTAGTGGCAAAGCCAACGATTTCACCATAAATCGTTGCTCCGCGCGCTTTAGCGTGTTCCAGCTCTTCCAGCACTAGCGTACCTGCACCTTCTCCGATGACCAGACCATCGCGTTTTTCATCGAACGGGGAGGGGGTGGTTTTCGGCTCGTCGTTGCGCTGGCTGGTTGCGAATAACGTATCAAACACGGCGGCTTCGGAAGGACACAGTTCTTCTGCGCCGCCGGCGACCATCACCGTTTGATAACCGTGTCGAATGGCTTCCCATGCATAACCAATTGCCTGGCTACCGGATGTGCAGGCGCTGGATGTCGGGATGACTCGCCCACGCAGACCGAAAAACAATCCGGTGTTAACGGCAGTGGTATGCGGCATCATTTGCACGTAGGTCGTGCCGGTGATGTTATTGGTGTGTTTCTCGGTCAGCATGGTCGCGAACTCGCTCACTGGACCGGTACTACCGGTTGATGAACCATAAGCGATCCCGGTTTCACCGTTAGTCAGTACCCGATCGCCAATCAGCCCGGCCTGCTCAAGCGCCAGCTCTGTTGCGCGGGTGGACATCAGCGATACGCGCCCCATGGCGCGAATTCGCTTGCGGGTATAGTGTTCCGGCAGAGTGAAGTCGTCGATCGGCGCTCCCAGCAGTGTGTGCAGTCCGTCATAAACCTGCCACTCCGGCATTTTGCGTACCGCATTTTCATATGCCAATAACCTGGCGGAGACAGCCTGCCAGTTTTCCCCAAAGGCGGTGACGCCGCCCATGCCTGTAATCACGACACGACGTGTCATAACATCCCTCCATTGATGGAAATCACCTGGCGAGTTACATAGCCCGCCACATCCGACATTAAATAACTGGCAAGCCCGGCGACTTCTTCAGCCTGACCTATTCGTTTCATGGGAATCATCGACATCGCCTCTTTCAATGCGGCTTCTTCCATCTCGATCATCCCGGTATCAATGAGTCCCGGCGCAATGCAGTTTACGGTAATTTTGCGTTTTGCCAGTTCGATAGCCAGCGCTTTGGTGGCACCAATAATTCCGGCTTTTGCCGCACTGTAATTGACCTGACCGCGGTTGCCCATCACGCCCGAAACCGAAGACAGTGTGATGATACGGCCCCCCTGGCGTGCGCTGATCATCGGCATAATGCACGGATGAATGACGTTGTAAAAGCTGTCGAGGTTGGTATGGATCACCGAATCCCAGTCGTTATCACTGAGCGCAGGGAAAGCGGCATCCCGAGTGACTCCAGCGTTGCTGACAATGCCGTACCATGCGCCGTTTGCCTCAATATCTTGCGACAGTATTTCACGGCACTGCTCGCGATTGGCAACGTCAAATGTCAACAGGCGCCCTGCGCCGCCAGCGGCGAGGATAGCATCCAGCGTTTCTTGTGCTCCTTGCACATCGCGATGATAGTGTACGCCGACCACAAAACCGTCCGCGGCCAGTTGTCTGGCGATGGCGCGACCGATACCTTTGCTGGCACCCGTAACTAAAACTGAACGGCTCATGTGGACGCTCCTTGTTGAAATAGCGTGTTAATTTCTTCTGATGTTGGCTGGAAGGTGTTGACTCGACCGGTTGCCAGCGTCTCGTTGTCTGCCTGGATGGCACATTCAAAGCTACCGAATCGTGCATCCTGCATCAGCAATTTGACATGGATGCTCAGCTTCTTCCCGGCAGGCAGAACACCTGTAGCACAGACTAACTCACGTGCGCCCAGTACCATGCCTAACGTAATACTCGCCTGACCTTGTTGCTGGCGGTGCCAGCCAGACCAGACGCCAATGGTCTGCGCCATCAGTTCTAGTGCGAACCAGCCAGGCAGATTACCATCAGGGTCGAGAAAAGGGGCCAGTACGCTGTTTGCTGATACCGTCACGTGGCAGGTGGCGGTTTCGTCCGCCACACTGACGACCTCTTCAAGAAGCAGCATCGGCGCATCATGCGGTAAATAGTCACCCGGTGGTAAAAAGTGGCTCATGAGGTTCTCCCGAGCAGGATGCTGGCATTATTGCCACCGAAGGCAAATGAATTAGACAAGATAACCGGGCGAGTCAGCGACTGCGGCTGTTCAATGATGCCGCAGGCTGGCAATGTTTCATCGCGTGGCGATTGGCTAAAATCCTGCGGTGGCAGCGGCAGTTCGCGTTGCAGAATCAGCATACTGATCGCTGCTTCGGTGATCCCCGCAGCGCCCAGCGTGTGCCCGGTCAGATGTTTGGTTGAACTGCACGGGACCGTTTCGCCAAATAGCGCGCTCACGACGTTGGACTCAATCTGATCATTTAACGGTGTGGCGGTTCCGTGCAGATTGATATAGCCCACGTGTTCCGGCGTCATTCCTGCGTCGTTAAGCGCCTGGCCGATGGCGCGAATGGCACCTTCCCCCTGTGGATGGGGAGCCGAAATATGGTACGCGTCGCTGGATTCGCCGACGCCAAGGAGCGCGATAGGCTGTGGCTCGCGGGTTAATACCATCAATGCGGCGCCTTCGCCAATGGTGATCCCACAACGGTCGCGGCCAAACGGCTGACACAGCGTTGGGGAGAGTGATTCCAGACTGTGGAATCCGTTGATTGGCATTCGGCTTAGCGTATCCGCACCGCCGACAATGGCGATATCGACCAGACCTGATTCGATCAAACGACGTCCGCTCATGATAGCCCTTGCACTGGACGAGCAGGCGGTTGAGAGCGTAAAGGCCGGGCCATCCAGCGCCAGCCAGTGGCTAAGAAAACGCGACGGATCGCCCAGTTCCTGTTGCGGATAGCGCCAGTCAGTGCTCTCTTTGCCGTTGAGCATCAAATCTACGTGAACGTCACCCTCATCCAGACCGGAGGTGCTGGTGCCGAGAACAACAGCAATACGATCGCGACCAAATCGGGCGATAGCGTCGTCCACCTGTGGCTGGATTTGCATCAGTGCTGCCAGCAATAGCTGGTTGTTGCGCGAACGATGAGCGCTAAAGTGCTGAGGAATAGCGGGCAGCTCACCGTCAACGCCTGCTAACACTGCGGATGGGTGTCCTTGCAGCCAGCCCGTGCGCGGGCGCATTCCCGGCGCTACGCCACGAGTGAGGTTGGCTGCGATTTCATCAGTGTTATTGCCCAACGCATTAATCATGCCAACGGCAGAAATGTAGATCATCTCAGTCACCCAGGTATTGAATGGTGATGTGGTATTTAAAAACGTGCTGTTCAATGCTGATCGGTTCGCGTTTTCCTTTTCGATTCAGATACGTGATTTCCGTGACCACTTTGCCGCGGGCATTGCGCAGCTCACGCGTGTCACCCGTATCGACGAGCGTCCAGCCTGTGGGTAATTGCGGTTGCCAGGCGCTAATCGGCCAGTGACTGAGCATCACGTCAGCCAGCACCTGGCTGGCTGGCGGCAATTGTGGAACGATGATCGATTGCTCGGTGTGCAGTCCTTTTTCATCGTAAGTCACGAGGAACAGGCGAATGCCGACTGATGACAGCCCGGCAAGTGTGATTTTCTTGTCATCAGCATTGAGCATGACCAACAGTGACTGAGTTTTGCCGTTGAAACTTCCGGTTAGTAGCTGTTGTGAATTCACCGCGGGAGAAATCCCCGGGGCAGGTAGCGTTACACGAGTCCCCGGCTCTAACCAGGCTTGCGGGCGGCCTTTCTGTTCCGGCTGCGAGTGGCTGCAACCGGCCAGCAGCAACGTGGCGACGAGCGCAGCGGTACGCCAGAATGTCTGTTTAATCATCTTCTTTTTTTCTCTTTTTTTCCTGGCATAGCCAGCGGTGACAGCAGGAAGGCGGTGAAAATACCGCTCACTAGCACAATGCCAAAACTGCTGATTGCCTGAGTGGCGCTAAAGACCAGCATGCCGAGCGTCAGGAGCGTGGTCATCATCGCCAGCGTGATAGCCAGCAGCGATGTCAGTGGCGTACCGCGTGGATTACTGAAAAACAGCGTGTAGTTAATGCCAATTCCCAGTACCAGCACCAGTGCCAGCAGCGAGAACAGGTTGAGCGCATGACCGCTCAGGGCCAGTACCGCCAGACCGCAACCTAAAGACAGCACTGAGGGGACCAGGCTAATTAAGCCCTTACGCCAGCCAAGCCGAATGACGGCGCCACAGGCAATCACCGCCAGCGCAATGCACAGCAGACCGGTCAGAATATGGCGATAAAGGGCAAACAGATTGTCAAAGCTGCTCTTACGATCCACCCACGCCACGCCGGAATATTTCGCGCTGAGCGTATTTAAAGCATCACTTTGTTTCACCCCTTCAACGGGAACCAGTACGCTGCTTTCGCCATCAGCCAGAGACAACCATAGCAAGCGCCAGCCTTCACTGGCCGGGCTGGCAAGCCAGGCATCGACGGTTACGGGCATGGCGCTAAGATCGGGGTTCACCGTTGCCAGACCGGCGTTGTTTAAGGCTTTCGTGATGGCGGGCGCGGCATCTTTTAGCAGAGACAGATCCTGCTGTTGCCGGGCGAGTGAATTCAGCGGAATGGTGCGATATCCGCTGAGTAACCCGTCTTTTTTTGCCTGTTCCAGCGCGGGGATAAAGGTTTCCAGCCGCTCCAGCGTTTGCTGAGCGGATTTGCCGTACACCACAAACCACTTCTGGTCGACGCTTTGCCCGGTCAGGGCGGTAATCGCTTTTTCCTGAGCAAGAATTTCCTGCGGCAGCGCCTGTAACTGGGAGATATCATCGTCTACGCGTAGCGTCGCCATACCTGCCAACGAGAACAACGCCAGCGCCACCGGCAGGCCAACGGATAATTTCTTATTCCGCCGCCATGCAGCAAGCCAGCGTAGCATGAGTACCATTGCCGGCACTGGGCGTACCGGCAACCGACGACACAACCACGGGTGCCAGAAAATGACCGTCAGGCAGGAGGCGCTCAGACCTACCGCCGCGAATACCGCCATCTGGCGAATACCGGGGAAGGGGGCCAGCATCATAATCAGATAAGCCGCTACGGTGGTGAGTAGAGCCAGGAGCAGGGCATTGCGCACTTTGGCAAGGCTTTGCCATGGCGATGTTTCCGCACCGTGCACCATCCGTTCGGTCAAATAGTAGAGCGTATAGTCGGCGGAAATACCGATGATGCTCATGCTCATCACCAGCGTCATCAGATGGAGCTCGCCAAAAATCAGCAGCGTGACGACGGTCCCCGCCAGCGCACCAATGCCAATCGAAATCAGGCACAGCAGCAGCGGACGCAGCGAACGAAATACAGCCACGATGAGCAGGATCACCCCGAGCACAGTGGCTATGCCGAGGGTAGAGATATCTTGTTTCGCCTGCTGGCTGGCGTAATCGCTATAGAACAGCGTCCCGCGAGACAGCAGTTGAGCCTGTGGATAGTGGGCTTTGAGCTCACTTTCCAGCGTATTCAGCGTGGTGACCAATTGATGCGTCTGTTGCATATCAAACGATGAGCCGGTCAACTCGCCATGTAACAGATACCAATAGTTGCCTTGCTCATCCTGGGTGACAAGCCAGCCGTCCATCAGGCGCAGACGCTGCCCGGTTTTGGCCATGGCCAGCTGCGAGCCTCGCATCAGCATGAAGGGATCGTTTTGTAGCTCTTTGCCACTGACGCCGGAGAATGCGGAGTAAAGTTGGGACAGGATCCACTGGCCCTGTGCTTCGCCGCCGTTTTGCAGCCGGTCGCGGGTCTCGTTATCTATCAGTCCGTTACGATGTTGCCAGAAGAATGCCCCCCAGGCCTGCTGGCTGTCGGCATCCATTGGACCTTTTACCTGGGCTAGCGCGTGCGATTTTTGCAGTAAAGCCAGCCAGTCCCGGGCTATCGCTGGGTCCGGTTGCTTACCGGGACTCACCAGCCAGACCACCTGACGGTCAAGGCGCTGCATAAATCCCTCGTTCAGATCCGGAGGTATAGCGCCCAGCGTCTGCTTTGGCAACATGGCCAGCACGCTGCTGTTAAGGCGGGCCTGAGGTAGCAACGTCAGAAAGATGCCCAGCAGAAGCAGGCAGACGACTCCCCATAACAGCGCGGGGCGTTTACTGGGCGGCAAAGCGTTGGCGTTCGTCATCGGTCAGTTGCGCTGGCGTTAGTTGGTGTTGGGAAAGCGCGATATCGGTGCGATCCCCCTGCTTATCGTTGAGATGAATGCTCTCCAGGTAAGTCTTTCCGGCTAAATCAATCGTCGCAAAAATCTTATCCAGCGGTGTGGTGATTGGCGTCAGGCGTAGCGTCCAGCGACCTTCTCCTAAGTCTGCAAACTCCACGCGGAAGTTTTGTTCCAGCACTTTACGATCCGCCTGGAATAACGCCCGTAGCAGATGATTAAACTGGAACATTTGCGGGTTATTCTCAGCGGTAATGGTCTGCGGTGGTTGACCGTTAATTGCCTGAACCATCCGTTTGTCGTCCAGCAGCAGCTGCATCGGGAACGGGGAGGTTTGATCCCACAGCAACCCCTGGTCGCGGGCGATCAACATCTTGCCCTGAGATCGCAGCGGCTGCGGCAGATCCTTTATCGTCCGGGTTTGATCGAAGTGGGCGCGAACCACCGGTTGTTCGGTAAAACGCTGTTGTAGGGAGTCGAGCGTCAGGGCACTGACGAAAGGGCTGACGAGCAGCACGAGCAATGGCCATAATTTCATGGTGTCACTCCCATCCGTTCAAACAGAATATCCGGGCTGACAAAGCACAGTTCACGGCTTTTTTCGTCGACGGCGACCTGGATGGTGTAGCCTGTTGTGGCGCGTTTACCTGTTTCGGCATCAAAAATTTCGTAGCCGATACGCAGGCGATTTTCGTACTCTTTAATTTGGGCGCGTACACGGATACGCTGCTCGAAAGTCAGCGCATTGCGATACTTCACCCGAGTGTCGACCACGGGCCACAGATAGCCAGATTCTTTCATCTGCCGATAGCCATAATCGAATTGGTTCAGCAGTGCCTCACGGGCAATCTCGAAGTAACGGAAGTAGTTACCATGCCACGCTACGCCCATCATATCGACGTCGTGAAACGGAATAGTTAGCTCGACTTCAGCCGTAAAGCGGGGATCGTTAAGCACCCTTTACTCCTTGTCATTGGTATCCGGCAGTTGCCAGAAATCGAAAAAGTTAAACCAGTCGAGGGGCGACTGAAGCGCATAGTGCTCAAGGCGTTCGGCGTAGCGATCGACAGTATTCTGTAATGCCTGTTGTCGTGTGGCGCGCGGTAAGAGCAGTGGGTCGGCAAACGGTTCGCAGTAGATGTGGAGTTTCTCCTGCTGGCGCAGGGCAAAAATCAGATCTACAGGGCAGCGTAAAATAGACGCGAGAATAAACGGGCCCTGAGGGAATGGCGCGTTTTGCCCCATAAAGCGGCTCCAGCACACGCGCCACTCGCCGCCGCGTTGGGGATTGACTGCTATGCGATCGCCTACGATGGCTACCCATTCACCGCGCTCCAGTTTCTCTTTGAGCAGAATGGCAGTATCTGGACCAATACTGTTCACCGGGAGCAGATTTAATCCAGCCTGCGGGGCCATCTCTTGCATGATTTGTTTAAAGCGTTGGGCGTTATCGCTAAATACCAGCGCATTGATTGTTTTACTGCCCTGTAGCTGGGCCAGTGCCCGACAGGCCTCGACATCGCCAAGATGTGAAGCCAGTAGCAGTTTTCCCCGAGGATCGCTGATATTCAGCGTCGTTTCTGCACCTGGTGCAAAAATCACATCGCGACCGAAGTGCACCTCACCGCGCCAGCTGGCAATCTTATCCAGCATCGCGCCGCCAAAACGCAGGAAATGCTGATAACTGGTCAGGTTTGGCGGTACTGGCATCCGCCGTGTGATCAGTTGCGCCCTTACGCGGCTAATCCAGCGTTGAGAGGCTTTTCGGGCAGTTGAAGCGCTGAGCCAGTATACGCCGACGACCGGATACAGCAGCAGGGAGAAGGTTTTGCGACCCAGTACACGCCAGACCAGCAGCATCAGGCGCATTCCCCACAACCCTTTGACTTCCTGTTGCTGCGCCCAGTGTGTCGATGAACGACGACAAAGCAGGGAGGGGATGCGTGGCAACATGCCAAAGAACAGGCGAGTGTGCATCAATGAAATGTGCAGATTGTCTTTAAGCGCGTCGAAATGGGATAGCCCGTCCTGCGGATAGGTGACTCGCGTGGGGATAAAATAGCTGGTGTTGCCTTGCCAGTAGAGGCGCACCATCACTTCAGTATCAAAATCCATCCGTTTGCCGAGCGTTACGCGCTGTGCCAGTTGCAGCGTAGGGGCCACCGGATATACCCGGAAGCCGCACATACTGTCTTTGAGTTGCAACGAGAGCGTTTCTATCCACACCCAGATATGGGTTACCCAACGACCGTACAGGCGCGAGCGAGGAACCGAATCATCGTAAATCGGTTGTCCGGAAATCAGTGCTGTCGGATGTTCTTTTGCCAATGCAAGCAGCCTGGGAATATCTTCAATGGCATGTTGCCCGTCGGCATCGACCTGCACGGCATGACTGAACCCGGCATCTGCCGCCGTCTGCATTCCGCGAATAACCGCTGCGCCTTTGCCTGCGTTAATGGGCAGGCGAATTAACGTCAGATTGCTGTATTCTGCCGCCAGGCGTGCCAGTTCATCTCGTGTAGTCTCGTCGCTGCCATCGTCCACCACAATGCAGGGGAGATTGAACGGCCGAAGACGATCCAACACGTCTGACATCATCGCGCCGTGGTTGTAGCAGGGGATCAACACGCACGGGGAAAAGGTCAGCGGCATAACCGAATCTTCCCGCTGCTGGCGGTATGGCGCACGTCACCGTCGTGGCGCTGGTAGCTAAAAGAGAGCATCTGACGCGCTTCCTGCCAGCTCAGACTCAGGGTGACAGTGGCCTCTGGCAATAGCGGTGACTGGAACTTCACGTTTTGAATACTGTGAAAACGCCAGCCTGGGACCAGCAGCGTGGTGGCGTAATCCATCGCCCAGTTCAGCTGTGCAACGCCCGGCAGCAGTGGCTGCACGCTAAAATGCCCGCTGAACCAAAACAGAGACGGGTCGAGTTGTAAAACAATCTCAGCCTGATGAGGCAGTGCCTGATGGCGCTCGATTTCATGGGGTTTCATGAAATAACTCCTGTAATTGCGCATAGACACGCTTGTTCATACTGTTGACCGGAATCTCATCAATCACCCGCCAGTAGCGGGGAACCGCGACAGGCTCCAGCCAGGGCAGCAGCGAACGTCGCCAGGTCAGTTCTTGCGGTTTACCACCGCACTCAAGCCAGCGTTGCCGGGCTTCGTCATTCAGTACCAGCAGGACGCCAACGCCCTGACGTCCTCCACGTGAGACCGGCAATGCCGCGACTTCACAGATACCATCCAGTGCCAGTAAACGTTGCTCCACTTCGCTGAGTGAAATGCGTTTCTCTTCAATTTTGACCACCCGCCCGCGTCTGCCCATCAGGCGGAACTGTCCGTTTTCGATAAACTGCAGAACATCATCGAGTAACAGGCCATCATCAGCGTTAATTAGCGGTGAAAACACACGAAATGCGTCGTCTTCTGGCTGGAATCTGACGCCGGGAAAAGGCAGCCATGCCACATCATCCTGGTGGCGATAGCGCCACGCAAGGATCCCGGTTTCAGTGCTGCCGTAGATCTCATCGGGCCAGACATTAAGCCAGTCAGCAGCCTGCGTGACGTCCTGCCAGGGCAGCATACCGCCCGCAGACAGAATCAGTTCTACCGGCGGCGGTGTCAGGTTGTGGTCGAGGCGTTTCAGAAACGCCGGGCTGCTGATAAACGCATACCGATGCTCAGCGCTCAGTGCCGCCAGTTGTTCGGCATACCAAAGCATCGCCGCGTGCAGCGGCAGGCCTAAGGCCATCGGCAAAAATATACGGAACGTCAGGCCATACAGGTGTTGCGGTACCACTGACGCGACCACCCGGCAACCTGCCAGACGATCGGCAAAGCGTGTAGCGAGCAATGCCGCTTCGCTATCCAGACGAGCGATCAGTTTGATCACGCGTTTCGGCTGGCCGGTCGAACCGGAAGTGAATAGCTCCACAAAGGCGTCACTGCGTATTGCCGGGAACGTGATGTCGTGAGCCACGGATGTCATGGCGGAGCTGACCACCCGCAGCGTTCCCTGCCAGTCCATCGCTTTATCGCTCAGTACGCCGTCAAACAGCAAGTGCTGCTCGTTTAACAACGAAACGCGACAATGTCCTGGGATCACCGGTGTTTTGCCGGCATGGAGTGTTGCCAGCAGTGCGACGATGAATAAATAGCTGTTCTCGAAGCACAATGCCCAGCGCTCACCTTCCTGCTGTCGCAGATATGCTAGCAACTGGGCCACATCATGGCGCAGATGGCCAAGCGTCCAGGTATGCTCTTCCTGCCACGCAACAGGAACGTCGTCCGGACGTGGGGCACAGAGCCATTGAGCGAGTGTGAGGGGCTGCTTCATTGGGTATCTCGTTTTATCACCAGTTGGCGAATTAACCACTCGCCTACCATCAATGTTCCCATTAGCAGATAGGAAACCATGCCGTTCCAGGTGGTCCACAGGGTCATATCGCCATTCAGTGCGGTAAAGAGCGCAACGCTGCCATTGATGATGAAAAAGGCGCACCAGATTTGTGTCACACGGCGCGTGTAGCGCACGCCCGCATCGGGCAGATTTGGGTCGCGCAGTCGTGCCAGACGTTCAACAATGGGCATTGCTGACCATAACGATCCACCAAAAACCGACAGCATAACGGCGTTTACCACTACCGGATAAAACAGCAGCAGCTGGTGCGTTTTGAGCAGATAACTGGCAATGCACAAGGTTATACCCGCGACCGCCACTACCTGTGTCACGACGCGCAGCGGCCCCGCCTGTCGCCGGGTCTGGCGAAAGCGTAAAAAAAGGAGTAGCGCCATCAACGGTAGCAACCAGTGCAGACTGTTATGCGCCAGGCCAAACCAGATCAAAAACGGCCAGGCCAGCAACAGTAGACCTGTCAGCAGTTGTACGACTGGCAACGAGCGTGTGCCCGACACGGAGAATTACGCTTCTTTGAGAAGGCGTTCTACCGCATCGACGACATCTTGTACGGTGCGTACTGCTTTGAACTCTTCCGGCTTGATTTTCTTACCGGTTTTCTTTTGCAGATGCACGATCATGTCGACGGCATCGATGCTATCGAGTTCCAAATCTTCGTACAGGCGCGCCTCAGGCTTGATATCTTGCGGATCAACTTCAAACAGCTTGACCAGCAGCGAGGAAACTTCAGCGTAAATGGCTTTTTGTTCGGTCATAACGGACTATCCTCAGGCACGTTGCGCGTGAATGAAAGATGCCAGCGTGGCGACGGAGAAGAAGTGCTGACGCATTTCTTCGCTCTCTGCTGAGAGGATCACGCCATACTCGTTTTTCACCGCCAGACCCAGCTCCAGGGCATCGATTGAGTCCAGACCTAAGCCATCGCCAAAGAGTGCCGCTTCGGTTTCAATATCATCAGCTGTCAGTTCGTCGAGATTCAATGTCGTTATAATGAGATTTTTGATTTCAAGATAAAGCGCTTGCATCATTAATTCCTGAAAGAGGTAAAGTACCTGGTTGTAATTGAAGCAAAAGATGCCGGTTCAACTGCCTTGCGGCCAGCGCCGGTTCTTGTGAGTTTGCGTCGTAAAATTGGTCGATCTTAACCCGTTCGTGTACTGAAATGGTAAACATCGGTTTTACAGATGGGACGTTGTACCATTGGCTTTCTTTATCCAGCATTTGTTCGCTGCAGTTAATAGTCACTATGCGTAAATCACTGCTGCAGCGCACGGCGATATTTGCTGCACCACGCTGTAACGTCATTGCTTCTCCGGGGCGTGTACGGGTTCCCTCGGGGAAAATTAAAATGGTATCGCCTTGCTCCAGACGTTGCTGGCAAGCGGGCAATAGCGCATCAGCCTGGCTGTTAATCAGATAATCTGCGGCCCGGACTACGCCGCCGAGAAAAGGATTTTTTAGTAGTGCACTTTTCACCAGACAGTCGGTTTCTGGCATGACCGAGGCCAGTAGGACATAGTCGATGAGCGTCGGGTGGTTGGCGACGACAAGACACCCTTGTTCGTTGCGTAAAATGTCTCGTCCTTCAATTTGGTAATCCAGCACGCCTAGCCGCTTCGCCACGGTTAAGAAGAGACGAAAACTGGCAGCGATACTGCGTCTGGCGATACGCCGACGTCGGGCTTTATCCCATACCGCGATCAGCAGGACGTTAAACCAAATCGTAGACAGGAGGAGCCCGCCGAGGCCAAACAGGGCAAAGCAAAAACCGGTCATCACCAGTCGCCATACCCGGTTAAGCCGCAGGATCATCGTGCTCATCCCTGACTCCACTGCCACTGTACGCGTTCGCCAGGCAGGGTAAACGCCCTGGCATCTTGTAAGTAATGTTGTAAAAACAACAGGCTTTGCGGCAATGTTGTCTCGCTCTGTGCGCTGTGTGGACGGGTTTCACATTGCCAGCTATCACCGGATTCAATAACCAGCGCGACGGCAAACGGCCATGTTGGCATGTCTGGTGGTAACTGTGGGTGATAAAACTCGGGCAGAAAACCGTCGAAATCGACCATCAATACGCGCTGATATCCCGCCTGCAACAGCCCGATGACTTCGCATAACCCCTGCTGGAATGTATCCCTGCCAGCAGAAAGCGAGGAGGAGACAATCGGTTTTTTCGCGGCGATGGTCAGGTTACCCACAGCAGAGTTATGGACAGAGAGGGCGAAATCGGTCGGTGAGAGCGCCTGCTCAGTCGCGAGAGCGTGCAGGATCCTGTAGTTACGCTCCAGTTCACCATGGCGGCTGGTATACAAAACGGCATTGATATCATGACGACGTAACATCGCCAGACCGCAATCGACGGCCAGTTTGCTGCCGGAACTGAGGCGGCGAGCTGTCATCATCGGTAACTCATTGAGCTTAGCCAACGGCGCGGTGGGATCGATGGCGTGCGAAAGCCGTGACCATTCATGCCACTGTTCTGTTTCGCTTAACCCAGGCGCCCTGGCCTGCCAGTCGATAATATTGAAAGCAAATTTCATCAACGCGTATCCGCGGTAAATCGGTTGTTCCGATTGTTTCTTATTTTTTCTTCTGACATATCAATAAAGTATGCCCAACACCTAAGTTATCGTGGCGTTCATCTACCTGAAAACCTGCCTGATTCAGATAGTGATAAAACTTCTCTACGCTGTAGAAACGGCTGTTGCCATTCGCCATACAGGTAAAATAAAGCGAAGACGCATTCAGGCTAAATGAGGCCGCCTCAAATTTTTGGGCATCCCAAAACAGCTCCATAATGCACAGCTTCGCGCCTGGCTTCATCACCCGAGCAACGTTGCTTAGCATAGCGATAATTTGTTCCGGGGAAAAACAGTCCAGGAATTGACTCATCCACCAGATATCAGCGCCGTCAGGTAAAGGCGAGTCGCTAAGCATATCCACAGCATGGAAATTTATGCGATGAGATAATCCTGCATTTTCTATATTTTCGCGGGCAAGTGCAATTTGTTGCGGCAAATCTAAGAGGGTGACTGTAATATTGTCATCATGCTGACAACAACGTAATGCCCATTTTCCGGTATTTCCGCCGACATCGTACAGGGTTGCAGGGGCGCTGGCGAATACATATGGCAATGCGGCATCAAATGCGCCATCTGAATAGTAATGATCAAAAGCAAACCAACTTTCACGCGCAGCCAGCGGTAATTGTGATAGCGCAGGATAGATTGTTGGCCAGTCGCCAAAAATTTTTAGTCCCGCGGGTTTTCCATCTTTCAACGCATTTTCAAGATAGAACAATCCTTGGTAGCAAACATCCTGAGTGAAGTCCATATTCACGCGCGTCATCGTGTCATGTAAAAGAAAATGACCGACTTTAGCGAGGTAATAATATCCTTCTTTGTGGGTAATGATTCGCCCACTTAACCCCATATCCAACAGGATGCTGGCGGCATATTCGTTGATGGTGCTGTTTTCGGTAATTTCGTCGAGCGTGGCGCCGCGTTTACCTTGCTTGTCTAGCCAGGTGAGTACTCCCGCATTTCGCAGACACAACGCGGTTTGAAAAAGCATAGGGGCAAAGGCGATACGTTGTGCTTCAGTAATGGCATCCAGTGCGCTAAGCGAATCCTGTTCGTACATGTGGGGACAACCTGTTAAATGGCAGATAATAAGAGTATCGGGCCTTTTCGGCCCGACTTTAGGCATAATTACAGATTGGCACCGGCTGAAAGATTAAGCTGGATGTCTTTATCCAGATTGCGTACCCAGCGGTTATAGTTTTTGTGAATTTTTCCACCAGAGGCCTGCAGGTTGAGGCTGCTGTCGTATTTGATGTCATAGCTGGTGGCGGTATAAGTGATACGGACTTCAGCCACATGATCGCGGGTTTGTTGGCGAGCTTTAATAACACCTGGTCCGACTTCAGACATGACCCATTGGCGTTGAATACCGGCTTTCAGGATCGCGGTTTTAACCTGGTCCTGAGTATGTCCCGCGCTCACACTGGTGTGAACTTGATCAATCGGCGCAGTACGTGCACAACCCGCCAGAGCACCGACAACGGCAATGGCCGCAAACCACTTAATATACTGTTTCATTAAAGCTCCCTATCAAAGTACCGTTTATACGTGTTAAATAATAAACTCCGAAATCATGGGCACCTTGTATTGCCTATGATTATATTTAAGCTAAATTAGCATTTTATTTCATATGATTGGTAGCAAGGTAATGAGATGACCGGATAGTAATACCCCAGGACTTTCTTCAACGGAAATTTTTCAGCATCATCATTGGCGAGAAGTATAGATTTTTAGAGAAAATGTATCAAATAAAATAACCTTTAAAGATAAGTAGATAGTTTACGTTAAATGCTTTGGGGGGATTCATTTTTTTTATGCGTTTTGGCAAAGAAACCATCATCTTGGCTTATGTATATTCTTTATAAAGAATGAAATCCCTTTCACTCTTTATTTAAGATAAGCTTCTATATATAACTACGTTGGCGTCATTTTAACGGTCATATAAAAATATAAAAACTACCTCGGTTGGTAGTTTTTCAGGGAAGCCGACTTTTGGGCCTGCCTGGCCCCAGCAAAATGGCCAGTTTGCTGCCGCCTGTGGTCGTTTCCATCCAGATTTTACATACGCTGGTTAACGGCACGGAGAGCAACATGCCGACCGGACCGAGCAGCCATCCCCATACCAACAGAGAGAGGAAGACGATTAGCGTCGATAATCCCAGCCGATGCCCCATCATTCGGGGTTCGAGAATGTTGCCAATCACCATATGCACCACCAGAAACAGTGCGCCAACCAGCACGCATTCGTAAATGCCATTAAATAGCAGTGCCTGGATCATGGGCGGGACGGCGGAAATGACCGAGCCAATGTTGGGCACGTAGTTCAACAGGAATGCCAGTACACCCCACATCAGAGCAAACTGAATCCCCATCAGTGCCAGTCCCAGCCAGATTATGGCACCGGTCCATAAGCTGAGCAGCGTTTTCAGCGCCAGATAGTGTGACACGCCCTTCAGCGCCCGATGTAGCCCCGCAATGTGGATTTGCGGATTATTCAACGCAAAACGCATCTTATAGGGGACATGACGCACCTCAAACAGCATAAAAACTACCGTCATCACCAGCAGAAAGACGCTGGCCATGGCACCAGAAAGACTCGTCATCAGCGTGGTTGTGAAGGTCATCAGCTTGTCAGAGTCCATGCGTTGCAGCATGCGCTCCGGGGACATATGCAGATTCAGAAAAGGCACCATCTCTTGCAAATACAGAACCTTGCGCGTTAGCTCCTTATTGTATTTTGGCAGCAGGTCCATGAATTCAGTGATTGATGACGCCAGCACGCCAACCAACGCCGTAAGAACGATCAGCATCACCACCACGACTAAGGTAATAGCGATTGGGCGACCGACTCCCCGGCGGATAAACCAGGTGACAAGTGGATTCAATACAATGGCAAAAAAGAGGGCCAGCAGCAGCTGCACAATGATATCCGCCGCAGCATGGATACCTGCGAGGATCACCACCAGAGCGGCCAGTTTGAGCAAAATGTGCAAACCCGTTTTATCGGGCTGGGTGGTTATCATGTCTTCTTCCTGTTTGCGTTTTTGCATTAAGTGTAGCGGCTGGCTTGCGACTGATATTCCTAAACTGGCTACTGATTTCTGCTCTGCAACATGGTAGAAATGAAACACTGTTGTGAAAACGTGGTGACCCTCCATGCCCGAACCCGTCGCTGAACCGACGCTTAGCGGTTTACGCCTGAACCTGCGTATTGTTTCTGTGGTGATGTTTAACTTCGCCAGCTACCTGACCATCGGCCTGCCGCTCGCGGTGTTGCCTGGCTACGTCCATGATGTAATGGGATTTAGCGCTTTCTGGGCTGGGCTGGTCATCAGCCTGCAATATTTCGCTACGCTGCTGAGCCGTCCGCATGCCGGTCGCTATGCCGATCTGCTGGGGCCAAAGAAGATTGTGGTATTTGGGCTGTGCGGCTGCTTTTTAAGTGGCCTGGGCTATTTACTGGCGGGATCAACGAACGGCTGGCCGTTGGCCAGTTTGCTGCTGCTATGTCTGGGGCGCGTGATTCTCGGGATCGGGCAAAGCTTTGCCGGGACCGGCTCTACGCTGTGGGGCGTGGGGGTGGTTGGCTCAATGCACATCGGACGGGTGATTTCCTGGAATGGCATCGTGACCTATGGCGCGATGGCGATAGGCGCGCCGCTGGGTGTTCTGTTTTATGCCTGGGGTGGCTTACAGGGGCTGGCGCTGACCGTGATGGGCGTGGCGCTGTTGGCAATCCTGCTGGCGCTCCCTCGTCCGGCGGTGAAGGCCAGCAAAGGCAAACCGTTGCCATTTCGCGCGGTGCTTGGGCGCGTCTGGTTGTACGGCATGGCGCTGGCCCTGGCCTCCGCTGGATTTGGGGTAATCGCTACCTTCATTACCTTGTTCTATGATGCCAAAGGCTGGGATGGCGCCGCATTCGCGCTGACGCTTTTTAGCTGCACGTTTGTCGGTACTCGTTTATTGTTCCCAAATGGTATCAACCGCTTAGGCGGGCTGAATGTGGCGATGATCTGCTTTAGCGTCGAGATTGTCGGGCTGTTACTGGTCGGGATGGCTTCGATGCCGTGGATGGCGAAAATCGGCGTTCTGCTGGCCGGGGCTGGGTTCTCACTGGTTTTCCCGGCGCTGGGCGTGGTGGCGGTAAAAG
Organism: Citrobacter sp. Cpo089; assembly: GCF_030332695.1. Lineage (NCBI taxonomy): Bacteria > Pseudomonadati > Pseudomonadota > Gammaproteobacteria > Enterobacterales > Enterobacteriaceae > Citrobacter > Citrobacter sp. Cpo089. Next base: position 93,467 of record NZ_JAOWHJ010000046.1, read on the forward strand.
CCGTTCCTCAGCAAAATCAGGGCGCTGCGCTGGCGACCTACACGGTGTTTATGGATTTATCGCTGGGGGTTACCGGGCCGCTGGCCGGGCTGGTCATGACGTGGGCGGGTGTGCCGGTTATCTATCTGGCGGCGGCAGGGCTGGTAGCGGTGGCATTATTGCTGACCTGGCGGTTAAAAAAACGGCCTCAGGTGGTGTCACTGGAGGCCGCGTCATCGTCTTAACCGTTACTGGATAACCAGCGTGTTAATGATGTTTTCTGCGGTAGTCTGCGCTTTTTGCTGATCGTCAGCAGGCAGCGTGATTTGCAGCGTCAGCAGTTGGTTGTCCACTTTACCCAACACCACGGAAGAGTATGCGGTCTGGCCTTTGGCCGAGATGATGCTGTCTAACTGCTGCAGCGTGTGGCCTTTCAACTCAATAGATTTATTGGTGACGACCTGCAGCTGAGGGTCACGGCTACGCTGCTGATCTTCCAGACGTTTTGCCAGCACAGCCAGATCTTCGTTGGTGTTGTCGCCAACAATCACAATCACCGCTTTCTGGCCGGTTGCGTCAGAATATACGTGCATATTGTTCGCCTGGGTGCCCAGCTTGCCGCTCTGATCGGTCATATCAGCTGGCAGGGAAAAACTGAGTTTGCCGTCCAGCAGGCTGACCGGTTGTCCGGTGGCGTTACTTTCTGCGGCAGCACCCTCGGCTGGCGCTTTTGTCTCGCTATTATCACAGGCCGCAAGCCCCATAACCAGCAGGCCAATACCGACATATTTAACCAGATTGCGCATTGACTTCTTCCTTTCGATAAACGGCCATAACGGCTCATTCGTCCATCTTATCACAACTCGGAAAATGAACCTTTAACTCGTCTGCAATGCAGAGATTTCAGATTTATCTGCCAGTCTTTTCAGTAACATATTCAGCAGCACGCCATACATTGGCAGGAAGAAAATAATGCTGATCAGCACTTTGAAGCAGTAATCGACCAGTGCGATTTCCATCCAGTGCTCGGCCATAAAGGCATCCGGGCTGCGCCAGAAGGCGATAAAGAAGAAGGCCAACGTATCGCTGATATTGCCAAACAGCGTGGACGCCGTCGGTGCCAGCCACCAGCGACGGTTCTGACGCAGGCGATTAAAGACATGCACATCCAGAATTTGTCCCAGCGCGTAAGCCATAAAGCTGGCAGCGGCGATACGGGCGACAAACAGATTAAAGTGCAGCAGTGCGCCGAATCCTTGCCACGATCCCATATAGAACAGTGATGAAACGACATAGGAGATCAGCAGCGCGGGGATCATAACCGCAAAGATGATACGTCGAGCCAGCGGCGCGCCAAAAATACGCACGGTCAGGTCGGTCGCGAGGAAAATAAACGGAAAGCTAAACGCGCCCCATGTGGTATGGAAACCAAAAATGGAGATTGGAAGCTGCACCAGATAGTTGCTGGAGGTGATCACCAGCAGATGAAATAGCGATAGCCAGAACAACGCTTTTACGCGCTGAGTTTGTGTAAACGGAGTCATATTGTGACCTTTTTGTTGGATGGGGTGAGGGAACCCAATAAAAAAACCGTCGCATGATACTGCTTTAAGAGCACATTGCAATGGTTGTTTTTCACGCAATCGTTAACCTGATTGGCTTACGCCACAACAGAGCGTAAAATAACGCCGTTTTTGTATGAATGAGACGACGATGAGCGACCTGTTTACTTCCCCCGACCATACTCTTGATGCCCAGGGGCTGCGCTGCCCGGAACCGGTAATGATGGTGCGTAAAACCGTACGCGGCATGCAGGCCGGTGAAACGCTGCTGATTGTCGCCGACGATCCGGCAACAACCCGCGATATTCCTGGCTTCTGTACCTTTATGGAACATGAGCTGGTGGCCAAAGAGACCGACTCGCTGCCGTACCGCTATCTGGTGCGCAAAGGGCAGTAATCTTGTTATGCCGGATGGCGCTAACGCTTCTCCGGCCTATAAAGACTGAGTAACCTGTAGGCCTGATAAGCGAAGCGCCATCAGGCGAGAAACAGGCACTACCCTTTACGCAACAACCGCAGCGCGTTAGCGGTCACCAGTACCGTTGCCCCCGTATCCGCCAGCACCGCCAGCCACAATCCGGTTATCCCGAGCAGCGTGGTGACGAGGAAAATCCCTTTCAGACCCAGCGCAATCGCAATGTTCTGGCGAATATTGGCATGGGTGGCCCGCGCCAGCTGAATCATTTGCACCAGACCACGCAGGCGGTTGTGGGTCAGGGCTGCATCGGCGGTTTCCAGCGCGACGTCGGTCCCGCTTCCCATCGCAATGCCGATGGTAGCCGCTTTCATTGCCGGGGCGTCGTTGATGCCGTCGCCGACCATCGCCAGCGGCGACTGTTGGTTAAGATGGGTAACGGCCTGCACCTTATCTTCCGGCAAGAGTCCCGCTTTGAATTCGAGGCCCAGTTCACCGGCAATGGCGGCCGCCGCACGCGGGTTATCGCCGGTCAGGATCACGCCTTTCACGCCAATCTGATTAAGCTCGCTGATGGCGCTGCGAGCGTCATCGCGCAGCGTGTCCTGTAGGGCCAGCACGCCGAGAACGGCATCGTTACGTAGCACCAGCACCACCGTTTGGCCCGCGCTTTCCAGCTCGCTAATCTGTCCGGCAAAGGCGTCGGCAGGCTGTTTGCCTGCGGCGCAAATTAGCACGCGCTCGCCGTCGACCAGCGCTTCAATTCCAGAGCCAACCAGCGCCCGTTGCTCTTTTGCGACAGGAATAGTCAGTTCGCGCGTTTGCGCTTCCCGAACAATTGCTTGTGCCAGCGGGTGCGTCGCGCCTTGCTCTACCGCTGCCGCCAGTGCCAGCAGTTCAGCCTCACCAATACCGCTTGCCGGATGAATCGCCGTGACGCGTGGTTTACCGACGGTCAGGGTGCCGGTTTTATCAAACGCCACCTGCGTAACTCTACCTAACTGTTCCAGCGCGGCCCCGCCTTTGATTAACGCCCCACGACGCGCCGCGGCGGCCAGACCAGAGGTAATGGCTGCGGGCGTTGAAATCACCAATGCACAAGGGCAGCCAATCAGCAGCAGCGTCAGCCCTTTATAAATCCACTCCTGCCAGGATGCGGCAAACAGTAGTGGCGGTACGAGGGTGACCAGCAGCGCAACCGCCATAATGGCTGGAGTGTAAATCCGGCTGAAACGGTCAATAAAGCGCTCAATGGGAGCGCGGCGTTCTTCCGCTTCTTCAATCAGCTTCAGAATACGGTCAATGGCGCTGGCACCCGGTTCTGAGAGCACTTCCAGCGTTACCAGACGATCCACACTGGTGGCACCCGCCGGGACTTTCTCGCCGGTGGCGCGTTCAACCGGGATCGATTCGCCGGTCAGGGCGCTCTCATCAAAGCTGGCAAAGCCGGAGACCAGTTTGCCATCGGCAGGTAAACGCCCACCCGCGGCAACTTCAATAACATCGCCAGGGCGGAGGGTATTGATAGCCACCTCTTCGCGCTCGCCGTTACGCAGGCGTGTGGCGGTTTCCGGTTTGAGCGCCATCAGTGCGCTGACACCTTTACGGGCGCGGCTGGCGGCCCAACCTTCCAGACGCTCGCCAATTAAAAACAGCAGCAGCACCATAGCGGCTTCCGCCGTCGCGCCGATAAACAGTGCGCCAATGGCGGCGACGCTCATCAACGTTTCAATGGCAAAGTAGCTGCCGGTTTTCATCAGACGCAGGGCCTGACGGGCAATGGGATACAGGCCGACCAGCGTGGTGGCGATAAACGCTATCTGACCGAAGGGGTGATTGAACTGCTCCAGCCCCCAGCTAATCGCCATCATGATAATCAGCGAAATCAGCGGCAGGTTTTCTTTAAAACGTGACTCGGGGGCGGCTTCCGTCGCGTGCTCATCGCGCAGGGTATAGCCTGCTTTTTGCACCGCGTTTTCAACTTGCTGGCGGATATCGGAACCGGCATCGACCACCAGTTTTTCAGTGGCGAACAGAACCTGGACCTGGTTGACGCCGCTGACCTGGCGGACCGCATTCTCTACTTTGCGGGCGCAAGCTGCACAGTCCATGCCCGCCACTTTCCAGGAATAGCGGGTACCTATTACGGTATCGGATACGGTTGGTGTTGTGGAGCAGCTTCCTTCGCAGCAGCAGTCATCCACCTTTTGTGGCGCAGGCGCTGGCTTGAAAGAAGAGAATTGTGGGACTTTTTTGCCACGGGTATCGGGTGTCGACATGGCATCCTCCGGTTGATAATCATTTCGTATTAACCGGAGGATACACTCTGGAGTCGACTCCAGAGTCAAGCGTTTTAAAGATACAACGAACGAACAATCAGGAAATGCCCGGCGAAGTAGCAGGCGGCGGCAATGGCGTTATCGGCCCGGAAGCGGCGACGGTAATGGCTACCCAGCCAGACAATGTTGCCGATGAACAGGAGGGATGCGCCCATAAATGCCGACAGCGCCGGGGCGGTCGGTCGAAAGAACCACAGCTCACCGGCCATCCAGACCATCATCAGCGTGATGCCGATGAAGGTGCAGATAGCGACACGCAGCTCTTCCAGACGCGTCCAGATCACGGCGATCAGCAACGCCCCCAGCACTACCAGCACCAACGGCAAAGGCCAGAAGAACGACAGCGTCATTTGGCTGGCGAAGTAAATGGTATACAGCAGATGCGACAGGAAGAATGCTCCCACGGCGTACAGCAGGCGTTGGCGCGGTAACAGCGTCAGCGCATCGCCCAGCAGCGAGGCAAGCAGGCCAGCCAGCACCAGATAGCTGATAGCGTTAAACATTGGCGCCTGCCAGGCCAGCAGTGCCAGCAGGAGTAACGTCAGGGGCTTAAAGACCCAGCGTTGCCAGGCAGGTCCACGATAGGAAGCATCCACGAACAACCATGCGGAAAGACAGACAGCGATAAACGACCAAAGCATCTTAGTTCCTTGAATTCGTTATTTTTTCGTAAGCGGGGTGCTCACGGCTCTACTGTCCAGTGTAGAGGTCGACACAGCCAGATGACAACACCATAACAGGCGATGTATGCTTATTTCCGCATTTTCTGATGGGTTAATAATATGAGCAAGCCACCACTTTTTTTCATTGTTATCATTGTCTTAATCGTTATCGCTGCGTCGTTTCGCTTTGTTCAGCAGCGGCGAGAAAAAGCCGATAATGATACGGCACCGCTGATGCAAAAGCAGGTGGTGGTAAGTAACAAACGGGAAAAACCGCTTAACGATCGGCGATCCCGCCAGCAGGAAGTGAGCCCGGCAGGTACCAGCATGCGCTATGAAGCCAGCTTTAAGCCACAAAATGGGGGGATGGAGCAGACGTTTCGTCTTGATGCGCAGCAGTACCACGCGTTAACGGTCGGGGATAAAGGCACGCTGAGTTACAAAGGTTCGCGATTTGTTGATTTTACGCTTGAACGCTAAGGTGTTATCTGACTGATGCCGGATGGCGGCTTACGCCTTATCCGGCCTACAGATTTTTCGCCCCGGCCCGCAACGTGCCGCCGGGCGAAAAGATCACAGCTACTTCTTCAACTGATCTTTAATCTTCTTCTGCCACACCAGTAGCTCAAAGACGCCGAACAGAAAAATACGGATTTTCTCTCCGTTGGTCATCTGCGGGCCATCTTTAGGCATGGTGCTTTTTAGCAGCGCCAGCTGCATGCCATGCATCAGCACCATAAATATCAGTGCGACGTTAACGAAGATGTTAAGCGGGCGTGGAAAGGGTTGGAAAATATTCAGTAGTAAAAATGCCCAGACGCACAGCATCAGCAGGCGTCCCAGGTTAATCAGCATCGTGCTCTCCTCGTGCTTCACGTTGGTACAGGCGATAGGCGACCTGTCCGGCGACTTTCTCACGGTATAGCGACCAGTTCACCGGAACCGGCGGTAAGCCGTTTTCTACTTCGCTTTCAACGTAAATATACGCTTCATTTGCCAGCCAGCCATGAGTTTCCAGAAGAGTTAATGTTTCTTCCAGTAATCCTTTGCGAAACGGCGGGTCAACAAATACCACGTTATGCGGCGTACCTGCCTGAGCCAAAAATGTCAGCGTATTGGTATTGACGACGCGGGCATGGGAGGCTTTTAGCGTGGCGAGATTCTTTTGTAGCTGCTGAGATACCGCGCGATCCATCTCCAGAAGCGTCGCATTTGCCGCATAGCGAGAGAGGGCTTCCAGCCCCAGCGCGCCGCTGCCGGCGAAGCAGTCCAGACAGTGAGCATCGACCATTACCGGGGCCAGCCAGTTAAACAATGTTTCGCGCACACGGTCGGTGGTCGGACGTAAGCCGGGGCTGTCCGGAACCGGGAGTTTACGGCCACGCCATTGCCCCCCAATAATGCGGATCTGGCCGCTACCAGAGTGATTCGGTTTTTTCATTTCTATTATTGCTCAATCCGCCTATAGCATGTCATTCCAGGCGGTGATGTGAGTTAAGTTAAGTGATAGACTATTTCATCATTTTTTTAGCTGCTATGTACATAGCGTTGACGCTGTGCCATGAAGCAACAGCGGGGGAGTGTAGTCGCAAATGGCGAAAGAGAAAAAACGTGGCTTTTTTTCCTGGCTGGGCTTTGGTCAAAAAGAGCAGGCACCGGAAAACGAGACAGAAGTAAAAAATGAAGAACAACAACCGGTTGCTGAAGAAACTACCGTCGTTGACGAACAGCCGCACGTTGAGGAAACCCGTAGCGAGGCTGAAACGCAAGCCTTTGCAGCTGAAGTCGTTGAAGTAACTGAACAGGTTGCGGAAATCGAAAAACTGCAGCAGGAAGAAGAACCTGTCGCCGAACAAGCGCAGCCGGAGATTGAGCCGGTTGCTGAATCCGTTGCTGAAACTGTAGTGGAAACGCCAGCTGCGGTGGTTATCGAACGCGAAGAATTGCCGCTGCCGGAAGAGGTGAAAACCGAAGAAGTTACTGCCGAAGAGTGGCAGGCCGAAGCGGAAACCGTGGAAATCGTTGAGGCGGCTGAAGAAGAAGCTGAAAACGAACCGCAGCTGACCGACGAAGAGCTGGAAGCACAGGCGCTGGCCGCTGAGGCGGCTGAAGAAGCGGTTATGGTGGTGCCGGTAGAAGAACCTGCTGTAGAAGAACCGGTAGAAGAAGAGGTGGTCCAGGAGCAGGAAAAACCGACCAAAGAAGGTTTCTTTGCGCGTCTGAAACGCAGCCTGCTGAAAACAAAAGAAAACCTCGGTTCCGGATTTATCAGTCTGTTCCGTGGTAAAAAAATCGACGATGATCTGTTTGAAGAGCTGGAAGAGCAGCTGCTGATCGCTGATGTGGGTGTAGAAACGACCCGCAAGATCATTGCGAATCTAACGGAAGGCGCCAGCCGCAAGCAGCTTAAAGATGCGGAAGCGCTGTACGGTCTGTTGAAAGAAGAGATGGGCGAGATTCTGGCGAAGGTTGACGAACCGCTGAACGTTGATGGCAAAACACCATTTGTTATCTTAATGGTTGGTGTCAACGGCGTGGGCAAAACCACCACTATTGGTAAGCTTGCGCGTCAGTTTGAGCAGCAGGGTAAATCGGTAATGCTGGCGGCAGGTGATACTTTCCGTGCGGCGGCGGTAGAACAGCTGCAGGTTTGGGGTCAGCGTAACAACATCCCGGTGATTGCTCAGCATACTGGCGCGGATTCCGCGTCCGTTATCTTTGATGCCATCCAGGCGGCGAAGGCGCGTAACGTAGACGTGCTGATCGCTGATACCGCAGGGCGTTTGCAGAATAAATCGCACCTGATGGAAGAATTGAAAAAAATCGTTCGCGTCATGAAGAAGCTGGACGAAGATGCGCCGCATGAAGTTATGCTGACTATCGACGCCAGCACCGGGCAGAATGCGATAAGCCAGGCCAAACTGTTCCATGAAGCGGTGGGCTTAACCGGTATCACCCTGACCAAGCTGGACGGTACGGCGAAGGGCGGGGTTATCTTCTCGGTTGCCGATCAGTTTGGCATCCCTATCCGCTATATCGGTGTGGGTGAACGTATCGAGGATTTACGTCCGTTTAAAGCGGACGATTTTATAGAGGCACTTTTTGCCCGAGAGGATTAACAATGATTCGCTTTGAACATGTCAGCAAGGCCTATCTCGGTGGGAGACAAGCGCTGCAGGGAGTGACCTTCCATATGCAGCCTGGCGAGATGGCGTTTCTGACCGGCCACTCCGGCGCGGGGAAAAGTACCCTGCTGAAGCTGATTTGTGGAATTGAACGGCCCAGCGCCGGGAAAATCTACTTTAGCGGGCATGACATCAGCCGTTTGAAAAACCGTGAAGTGCCGTTTCTGCGTCGTCAGATTGGCATGATTTTTCAGGATCACCACCTGTTGATGGACAGAACCGTGTTTGACAATGTGGCAATCCCGCTGATCATCGCGGGCGCCAGCGGGGATGATATTCGTCGTCGCGTGTCAGCGGCGCTGGATAAGGTCGGGCTGTTGGACAAAGCGAAAAACTTCCCGATTCAACTCTCCGGCGGTGAACAACAACGCGTCGGCATCGCCCGCGCGGTGGTGAACAAACCTGCGGTGCTGCTGGCGGATGAACCAACGGGGAACCTGGATGACGCGCTGTCAGAAGGGATCCTTCGCCTGTTCGAAGAGTTTAACCGCGTCGGGGTCACGGTATTAATGGCCACGCACGATATTGGCCTGATCTCCCGTCGCTCCTATCGCCAAATGGTTCTGAGCGATGGACATCTGCATGGAGGCCTGGCGCATGAATAGACGTGACGCTATTAACCAAATCAAACAGTTCGGTGGCCGACTGGATCGCTTTCGTAAATCGGGCGGTGCGTCGGGTGACGGCGGTCGCAACGCGCCAAAGCGTGCGAAAGCCGCGCCAAAGCCGAATTCGCGTAAAACCAATGTCTTTAACGAGCAGGTACGTTATGCGTTTCAGGGCGCGTTACAGGACCTGAAAAGCAAGCCGCTGGCGACGTTTCTGACGGTGATGGTCATTGCCATCTCCCTGACGCTGCCTAGCGTGTGCTACATGGTTTATAAGAACGTAAACCATGCGGCAAGCCAGTATTATCCGTCTCCGCAGATCACCGTTTATCTGCAAAAAACGCTGGATGATGATGCGGCGGCGCGGGTGGTTGGTCAGTTGCAGGCCGAACAGGGCGTGGAGAAAGTGAATTATCTTTCCCGTGACGACGCGCTGGGCGAATTCCGTAACTGGTCTGGCTTTGGCGGCGCGCTGGATATGCTTGAAGAGAACCCGCTTCCGGCCGTGGCGGTTGTTATCCCGAAACTGGACTTTCAGGGTACGGAGTCGCTGAACACGCTGCGTGACCGCATCGCACAAATCAACGGTATTGATGAAGTGCGAATGGATGACAGCTGGTTCGCTCGCCTGGCGGCGCTGACGGGCCTTGTCGGACGCGTTTCCGCGATGATCGGCGTGCTGATGGTGGCGGCGGTCTTCCTCGTCATCGGTAACAGCGTGCGGCTGAGTATTTTTGCGCGTCGCGATACCATTAACGTGCAAAAACTGATTGGCGCGACGGATGGATTTATCCTGCGTCCGTTCCTCTACGGCGGTGCACTGCTCGGTTTTTCCGGTGCATTTCTTTCACTGATTTTGTCAGAAATTTTGGTGATGCGTCTGTCGTCAGCGGTGACTGAGGTGGCACAGGTATTTGGAACTAAGTTTGATATCAATGGCTTATCATTCGACGAGTGCCTGTTATTGCTGCTGGTGTGCTCAATGATTGGCTGGGTGGCAGCCTGGCTTGCCACGGTTCAACATTTACGCCACTTTACCCCCGATTAAAAAATCTCTGGTATAATCTTTCCCTGCACTGAGTAGTTCGCTCTGCAGGGAAAGAGTCCCTGTGATCTCTTCCCGGCGTATTCATTGTGATGTCACATTTTGTGCGTAATCTATACACATTACGACATGGAACTTGTGGATAAAATCACTGTCTGATAAAAGATTGAATGATATTCTCGTTGCTCATAAGCTCTGGCATGGTTGTTGCTATTGGTTTTAGCCAATGCGCCAGATGAAAAGATTGAGAGGATTTGAATGACCAAAGAAATGCAAAATTTAGCTTTAGCCCCTGTTGGTAACCTGGAATCTTACATCCGGGCTGCGAACGCGTGGCCGATGTTGTCGGCTGACGAGGAGCGGGCACTGGCTGAAAAGCTGCATTACCAGGGCGATCTGGAAGCAGCTAAAACGCTGATCCTGTCTCACCTGCGCTTTGTTGTTCATGTTGCTCGTAATTATGCGGGCTATGGCCTGCCGCAGGCGGATCTGATTCAGGAAGGTAATATCGGCCTGATGAAAGCCGTGCGCCGTTTCAACCCGGAAGTGGGTGTGCGCCTGGTTTCCTTCGCCGTGCATTGGATCAAAGCTGAGATCCACGAATACGTTCTGCGTAACTGGCGTATCGTTAAAGTCGCGACCACCAAAGCGCAGCGTAAGCTGTTCTTTAACCTGCGTAAAACCAAACAGCGTCTGGGCTGGTTTAACCAGGACGAAGTTGAAATGGTTGCTCGCGAGCTGGGTGTTTCCAGCAAAGACGTGCGCGAAATGGAATCCCGTATGGCGGCACAGGACATGACGTTTGACATGTCTTCAGACGATGAGTCTGACAGCCAGCCGATGGCCCCGGTGCTGTATCTGCAGGATAAATCTTCTAACTTTGCCGACGGCATTGAAGAAGATAACTGGGAAGATCAGGCCGCGAACAAACTGACCCACGCAATGGAAGGTCTGGACGAGCGGAGCCAGGACATCATTCGTGCCCGTTGGCTGGACGAAGACAACAAGTCGACGTTGCAGGAACTGGCCGATCGCTACGGCGTTTCCGCTGAACGTGTTCGTCAGCTTGAAAAGAACGCCATGAAAAAACTGCGCGCGGCGATCGAAGCGTAATCTTCCAGCCGCCCTGGAAATGCTGATAAACCCTGGATGAAAATCCGGGGTTTTTTGTTTTTATCTCTCCCCCTCTCTCCTGACGTTTATGCTTTTTGTCATCAAGTTGTTATCTGCATGTCAAATTTAGCTATTCCAAAATAATAAAAATCGGGTATGTTTTAGCAGAGTATGCTGCTAAAGCACGGGTGGCTATCCAATAATCGAAATAAAGTGCTGAACAACAACATCACAACACACGTAATAACCACAATAATGGGGATTGTCAGGATGAATATGAAGGGTAAAGCGTTATTGGCAGGATGTATCGCCCTGTCTTTGAGCAATATGGCGTTTGCTAAGGATATTAAAGTTGCCGTCGTCGGCGCGATGTCCGGTCCGGTAGCGCAGTATGGCGATCAGGAATTTACTGGCGCAGAGCAGGCGATTGCAGATATCAACGCCAAAGGCGGGGTGAAAGGTGACAAACTGGTCATGGTGAAATATGACGATGCCTGTGACCCGAAACAAGCGGTAGCGGTAGCTAACAAAGTGGTCAACGACGGGATTAAATATGTTATCGGCCACCTGTGCTCGTCTTCCACTCAGCCTGCGTCAGATATCTATGAAGACGAAGGCATTCTGATGATCACCCCAGCGGCAACGGCGCCGGAGCTGACCGCGCGCGGTTATAACCTGGTGATGCGTACCACCGGTCTGGATTCCGATCAGGGCCCAACCGCTGCCAAATATATCGTTGAAAAAGTGAAGCCGAAGCGCATTGCGATCGTTCACGACAAACAACAGTACGGTGAAGGCCTGGCGCGTTCCGTGCAGGACAACCTCAAGAAAGCCAACGCTGACGTGGTGTTCTTCGACGGGATCACCGCTGGCGAGAAAGATTTCTCTACGCTGGTGGCACGTCTGAAGAAAGAGAATATCGATTTCGTTTACTACGGTGGTTACCACCCGGAAATGGGGCAGATTCTGCGCCAGGCACGCGCTGCGGGTCTGAAAACCCAGTTTATGGGACCAGAAGGGGTAGCGAACGTGTCGCTGTCTAACATCGCGGGTGAGTCTGCAGAAGGCTTACTGGTAACGAAACCGAAGAACTACGATCAGGTTCCGGCGAACAAACCGATTGTGGACGCGATCAAAGCCAAGAAACAAGATCCGAGCGGTGCATTCGTATGGACCACCTACGCCGCGCTGCAATCCTTGCAGGCCGGTCTGAACCAGTCTGACGACCCGGCTGAAATTGCCAAATACCTGAAAGCAAACTCAGTGGAAACCGTCATGGGGCCGCTGTCATGGGATGCGAAGGGCGATCTGAAAGGCTTCGAATTCGGCGTGTTTGACTGGCATGCAAACGGGACGGCGACCGACGCCAAATAATTTTCCTGGCGCCTTTCGCGCTGCAGATGCGTTGGTTACGTTATTCAACCCCGGTCACTTACTTATGTAAGCTCCCGGGGACTTCATAACTTGCCGCCTTCCTGCAACGTGAAATTCTTGGAAAATTGCGAGGTGGTTTTTTATTTTTTCTCCCAGCATGTAGGCCGGATAAGCGTCAGCGCCATCCGGCTTTTTTATCTTTTTTCCCAGCCATTCTCCTGGGCTGTAAACCCTAACGCCTGCATAAACGCGGCCATCACGCTGCGGTCTTCAACGCCGACGTCGGCCATCCACCATGAACTCACATCAGGGTTTTCCCGGATGACTTCTTCGATCAAATACTGCCCGACGCCGCGACGGCGGGTGATATCGCGTACGCGCAATGAATCTAATGCACCTTGCGTGCCGCTCAGGGTTACGCGAACTGCGCCTAACAGACGCTCGTTAAAGCGTGCGGCGTAGATCCGGTGCGTTTCATCTACGCTTAACGATGAGGCGGAATATTCCGGCCAGATTTTGCCCAGATCAATCTGGTCCTGGTCGCTAAAGTTATCTAAACGAACGATGGTCAGCTTCATTAACAGCATGTCCAAATCACAAAAGATGGAATGAGTGTACCGAAATAATTCACCCGGATGCTTTCTCTTTTTTATGTGAATAACCAGATTAATAATTTTGTAACAACGGTAATGACAGTTTGAAACCGTAGAGATTGAAAAATAGGCAGAATAATACCCTGGGATGCAGCATTTTATTCGGCTCTTTGTGCCGTTATTTTATGCTGACAAACGTGCTTTTTTTTGTTTATCTATAGTGAAAAGCAGAATATTATCTTTTCTTAATCGACTGAAAAATAGAGATTTTAGCCTGATTTTGCTTAAAAAACTGCGCTAAACCATTAATGAGACTGGTAAAAATAGTGCAGTTCAAAAAAAGCACAGACTGCTTTTTAACCACATAAATACAAAATATTAATTACGTCACGAATGGGGATTCAGGTAATGAAACGGAATGCGAAAACAATCATCGCAGGGGTGATAGCACTGGCAATGTCACACGCGGTCATGGCGGAAGATATCAAGGTCGCTGTTGTCGGCGCGATGTCAGGTCCGGTCGCGCAGTGGGGCGATATGGAATTTAATGGCGCACGTCAGGCCATTAAAGATATCAATGCCAAAGGCGGGGTAAAAGGCGACAAACTGGTCGCTGTGGAATATGACGATGCCTGCGATCCGAAACAGGCCGTTGCGGTAGCGAACAAAATCGTCAATGACGGCATTCAGTACGTTATTGGTCATCTGTGCTCATCTTCCACGCAGCCCGCATCAGATATCTATGAAGATGAAGGCATTCTGATGATTTCTCCGGGTGCCACAAACCCGGAACTGACCCAGCGCGGTTACGCTCACATTATGCGTACAGCGGGCCTGGACTCCTCTCAGGGGCCGACCGCCGCGAAATACATTCTGGAGAAGGTGAAGCCACAGCGTATCGCCATCATTCACGATAAACAGCAATACGGTGAAGGCCTGGCGCGTTCGGTGCAGGACAGCCTGAAAGCGGGCAAAGCCAACATCGTTTTCTTTGACGGTATCACCGCCGGGGAAAAAGATTTTTCTGCGCTGATCGCTCGCCTGAAAAAAGAAAATATCGACTTTGTTTATTACGGCGGCTACTACCCGGAAATGGGGCAAATGCTGCGCCAGGCGCGTTCCGTCGGGCTGAAAACCCAGTTTATGGGACCTGAGGGCGTCGGCAATGCGTCGCTGTCTAACATCGCCGGTGATGCTGCTGAAGGCATGCTGGTAACCATGCCAAAACGCTATGACCAGGATCCGGCGAATAAGGCTATCGTCGATGCGCTCAAAGCTGACAAGAAAGATCCAACCGGACCATACGTGTGGATCACTTATGCAGCCGTCCAGTCATTGGCGACAGCAATGGATCGCAGCGGTAGCAAAGAGCCGTTGGACCTGGTGAAAGATCTGAAAGCACACGGGGCTGATACCGTGATTGGGCCGCTGAAATGGGACGAAAAAGGCGATTTGAAGGGATTTGAGTTTGGTGTCTTCCAGTGGCATGCAGACGGTTCTTCGACCGTTGCGAAGTAATACCTGAAGACGAGTTATCCCACCGCCCGTGCAAAACGGGCGGGTTTAAAAAGGTTACCTTATGTCCGAGCAGTTCCTCTATTTCTTGCAGCAGATGTTTAACGGCGTCACGCTGGGAAGCACCTACGCGCTGATCGCCATCGGTTACACGATGGTGTACGGCATTATCGGCATGATCAACTTCGCCCACGGCGAGGTGTATATGATCGGCAGCTATGTCTCCTTTATGATCATCGCAGCGCTAATGATGATGGGCATCGATTCCAGCTGGCTACTGGTCGCGGCGGGCTTCGTCGGCGCAATTGTGATTGCCAGCGCCTACGGCTGGAGCATTGAACGCGTGGCGTATCGGCCCGTGCGCAGCTCCAAGCGCCTGATCGCGCTGATTTCCGCTATCGGGATGTCCATCTTCCTGCAAAACTACGTCAGCCTGACGGAAGGTTCGCGCGACGTGGCGCTGCCCAGCCTGTTTAATGGTCAGTGGACTGTCGGCAGTAGCGATAACTTCTCTGCTTCCATCACCACCATGCAGTTGGTTATCTGGATCGTAACCTTCCTGGCGATGCTGGCGCTGACGCTGTTTATCCGTTACTCCCGTATGGGCCGCGCCTGCCGTGCCTGTGCAGAAGACCTGAAGATGGCCAGCCTGCTCGGCATCAATACCGATCGCGTGATTGCGCTGACCTTTGTGATTGGCGCGGCAATGGCGGCGGTAGCGGGCGTGCTGCTCGGTCAGTTCTACGGTGTAATTAACCCATACATCGGCTTTATGGCCGGGATGAAGGCCTTTACCGCGGCGGTACTGGGCGGCATCGGCAGCATTCCAGGGGCGATGATCGGCGGCCTGATTCTGGGCGTTGCGGAAGCGCTTTCCTCTGCTTATCTGAGTACTGAATACAAAGACGTCGTTTCATTCGCGCTGCTGATTCTGGTGCTGCTGGTGATGCCGACCGGTATTCTGGGTCGCCCGGAGGTAGAGAAAGTATGAAACCGATGCATTTTGCAATGGCGCTGCTCTCTGCCGCTATGTTCTTCGTCCTGGCGGGCGTCTTTATGGGTGTTCAGTTAGAGCTGGACGGTACCAAGCTGGTAGTCGATACCGCCGCGGATATCCGCTGGCAGTGGGTGTTTATCGGCACTGGCGTGGTCTTTCTTTTCCAACTGCTACGTCCAGCCTTCCAGAAAGGCCTGAAGAGCGTCTCCGGACCGAAATTTATTCTGCCGGCGATTGACGGCTCCACCGTTAAACAGAAGCTGTTCCTGGTGGCGCTGCTGGTGATTGCCGTGGCGTGGCCGTTTATGGTGTCACGCGGTACGGTGGATATCGCCACGCTGACGATGATTTATATCATCCTCGGCCTCGGCTTAAACGTGGTGGTGGGGCTTTCCGGCCTGCTGGTGCTGGGCTACGGCGGCTTCTATGCCATCGGCGCTTACACCTTCGCGCTGCTGAACCACTATTACGGTCTGGGCTTCTGGACCTGTCTGCCGCTGGCGGGGCTGGTTTCCGCTGCAGCAGGCTTCCTGCTCGGCTTCCCGGTATTGCGCCTGCGTGGTGATTATCTGGCGATTGTGACCTTAGGCTTCGGCGAAATCGTCCGTATTCTGCTGCTCAACAACACCGAAGTAACCGGCGGTCCAAACGGTATTAGCCAGATCCCGAAACCGACCTTTTTCGGTCTGGAGTTCAGCCGTACCGCCCGTGAAGGCGGCTGGGATACCTTCAGCAACTTCTTTAACGTCAAGTACGATCCGTCTGACCGCGTCATTTTCCTCTATCTGGTGGCGCTGCTGCTGGTGGTCTTCTCGCTGTTTGTTATCAACCGTTTGCTGCGTATGCCGCTGGGTCGCGCGTGGGAAGCGCTGCGTGAAGATGAAATTGCCTGTCGTTCTCTGGGCTTAAACCCTACGCGTATCAAGCTGACAGCCTTTACCATCAGCGCCGCGTTTGCCGGTTTTGCCGGTACGCTGTTTGCCGCGCGCCAGGGCTTCGTCAGCCCGGAATCCTTCACCTTTGCCGAGTCGGCCTTTGTGCTGGCGATTGTGGTACTGGGCGGAATGGGCTCACAGTTTGCGGTGATCCTCGCGGCCATCCTGCTGGTGGTGTCACGCGAGCTGATGCGTGATTTCAACGAATACAGCATGTTAATGCTGGGTGGTTTAATGGTACTGATGATGATCTGGCGTCCGCAGGGCTTGTTGCCGATGACCCGTCCACAGTTGAAGCTGAAAAACGGGGAAGCAAAAGGAGAGCAGGCATGAGTCAGCCATTATTATCCGTTAACGGCCTGATGATGCGCTTCGGCGGTCTGCTGGCGGTAAACAACGTTGAACTGGAACTGCGACCGCAGGAGATCGTTTCGTTAATCGGCCCGAACGGTGCGGGGAAAACCACGGTCTTTAACTGTCTGACCGGTTTTTATAAGCCGACCGGCGGGACGATTAAGCTGCGCGACCAGCACCTGGAAGGGCTGCCGGGTCAGCAAATCGCGCGTATGGGGGTGGTACGTACTTTCCAGCACGTGCGTCTGTTTCGCGAAATGACGGTGATTGAAAACCTGCTGGTGGCGCAACATCAGCAACTGAAAACCGGCGTCTTCTCCGGCCTGTTGAAAACCCCGTCGTTCCGTCGCGCGCAGAGTGAAGCGTTGGATCGCGCCGCCACCTGGCTTGCGCGTATTGGCTTGCTGGAGCATGCTAACCGTCAGGCCAGTAACCTGGCCTATGGCGATCAGCGTCGTCTGGAAATTGCCCGCTGCATGGTGACCCAGCCGGAAATCCTGATGCTCGACGAACCCGCTGCTGGACTCAACCCGAAAGAGACCAAAGAGCTGGACGAGCTGATTGCTGAACTGCGTAACCATCACAACACCACCATTTTGTTGATTGAGCACGACATGAAGCTGGTGATGGGGATTTCTGACCGTATTTACGTGGTGAACCAGGGCACGCCGCTGGCGAATGGGACGCCGGAACAGATTCGTAATAACCCGGATGTTATCCGCGCCTATTTAGGTGAAGCATAATGGTGGCGAGGCTTAATATGGATAAAGCGATGTTATCGTTCGACAAAGTCAACGCCCACTACGGCAAAATACAGGCGCTGCACGACGTCAGCTTGTATATCAACCAGGGTGAAATCGTTACTCTGATTGGTGCCAACGGCGCGGGAAAAACCACGCTGCTCGGCACATTGTGTGGCGACCCGCGAGCGACCAGTGGGCGAATCGTCTTTGATGGTAAAGACATTACCGACTGGCAGACGGCGAAAATCATGCGCGAAGCGGTAGCGATTGTGCCGGAAGGGCGTCGCGTGTTTTCCCGTATGACGGTGGAAGAGAACCTGGCGATGGGCGGCTTCTTTGCCGAAAAGGACCAGTTTCAGGAACGCATCAAATGGGTGTATGACCTGTTTCCCCGTCTGCATGAACGTCGTATTCAACGTGCGGGAACGATGTCCGGCGGTGAACAGCAGATGCTGGCGATAGGCCGTGCGCTGATGAGCCAGCCGAGGCTGCTGCTGCTTGATGAACCGTCGCTGGGTCTGGCGCCGATTATCATCCAGCAGATTTTTAACACCATCGAACAGCTGCGCGAACAGGGGATGACCATCTTCCTCGTCGAACAGAACGCTAACCAGGCGCTGAAGCTCGCCGATCGCGGCTACGTGCTGGAAAACGGTCATGTGGTGCTGGAAGACACCGGTGATGCGCTACTGGCTAACGAAGCGGTGCGAAGCGCGTATCTGGGCGGTTAATCATTCTCTGAATAGACAAGGGGCCTGCTGTGGCCCCTTTTTATTGCTCTATGTTATTATTGAGAATAGTTATCAATAATAAAAATGAACATGGAGAAAGGATGATTCGTTCAGGTACCTGCATGATGATTGGCAGTTTGTTTTTGACGCTTTCACTAACCACCCAGGCCTCAACACCGCCAGCGTTTGACCCGCGCGATCCCGCTATCTGGGAAGAGAAACCGGACAACCCGTTAGCGCAATCCGACTCGCCCTGCGAAGTGTTTACCAGCTCGGTATGCCCAGGCTGGGATGATGATAAATCGGATATCCAACGTGAACGTGAGCGGCGAGAGCAGCAGCGTTTACAGAATGAATATGAACGACGCTGGCGTCGGGATTAATCTTCCTTGCTGGAGCAGCAGATAACGCCATCAAGGCCGGAGAAGGTATAGCGATATCCGGCTTTGTTGTGCACCACCCCGCATTTTCCTGTCACTACGCTTTCACCGCCTTGCCATCTGTTTGTCGCCTTACTATCTTTTTTTTGTAATAAAAAAGTTATTTTTCTGTCATTCGAGCATGTCATGTTACCCCCGCGAGCATAAAACGCGTGATATCGCGCATCCGGCACAACAAGAGAGATAACCGATGATATCGTTACGACATACAGCTTTAGGACTGGCACTTAGCCTGGCATTTGCAGGTCAGGCACTGGCGGTCACCACTATCCCGTTCTGGCACTCAATGGAAGGCGAACTGGGTAAAGAAGTTGATTCACTGGCGCAACGTTTTAATGCAGCCAATCCCGACTACAAAATTGTTCCGCAGTACAAAGGCAACTATGAGCAGAGCCTGAGTGCAGGAATTGCTGCTTTCCGTACCGGAAACGCGCCTGCGCTGCTGCAGGTTTATGAAGTGGGCACGGCAACCATGATGGCCTCAAAAGCCATTAAACCGGTCTATGAAGTATTCAAAGAGGCTGGCATTAACTTCGATGAGTCTCAGTTCGTACCGACCGTTTCCGGTTACTACACCGACTCTAAAAGCGGACACTTGCTCTCCCAGCCGTTTAACAGCTCCACTCCGGTGCTGTACTACAACAAAGATGCCTTCAAAAAAGCCGGTTTAGACCCGGAGCAGCCGCCGAAAACCTGGCAGGATCTGGCGGAGTACACCGCGAAGCTGAAAGCCGCAGGCATGAAGTGCGGTTACGCCAGCGGCTGGCAGGGATGGATTCAGATTGAAAACTTCAGCGCCTGGAACGGTCTGCCGGTAGCAACCAAAAACAATGGCTTTGACGGTACTGACGCGGTGCTGGAGTTCAATAAACCGGAACAGGTGAAACACATCGCTCTGCTGGAAGAGCTGAACAAAAAAGGTGATTTCAGCTACTTCGGGCGTAAGGACGAATCCACTGAGAAGTTCTACAACGGGGATTGTGCCATTACCACCGCCTCTTCCGGTTCGCTGGCGGACATCCGCCACTACGCTAAATTCAATTATGGCGTCGGGATGATGCCGTACGATGCCGATGTGAAGGGCGCGCCGCAGAATGCGATTATCGGTGGGGCCAGCCTGTGGGTGATGCAGGGTAAAGATAAAGCAACCTACGAAGGCGTGGCGCAGTTCCTCAACTTCCTGGCGAAGCCTGAAATTGCTGCCGAATGGCACCAGAAGACCGGCTATCTGCCGATCACCACCGCTGCCTACGACCTGACCCGTGAACAGGGCTTCTATGAGAAGAACCCTGGGGCTGATATCGCCACCCGCCAGATGCTGAACAAGCCGCCGTTGCCATTCACCAAGGGACTGCGTCTGGGCAATATGCCGCAGATCCGCACTATTGTGGATGAAGAGCTGGAAAGCGTCTGGACCGGGAAGAAAACCCCGCAGCAGGCACTGGATGCCGCCGTTGAGCGTGGCAATCAGTTACTGCGCCGCTTTGAGCAATCGACCAAGTCTTAAGTGTATAAGTGCCGGATGGCGCTGCGCTTATCAGGCCTACAAGTTCGTAGTTTGTAGGCCGGATAAGGTGCTTGCACCGCCATCCGGCACCTTCCAGGAAAAGAACCTACATGTCTTCATCCCGTCCGGTATTCCGCTCGCGTTGGCTTCCCTATTTGTTGGTGGCTCCGCAGCTGGTTATCACCGTTATTTTCTTTATCTGGCCCGCCGGTGAAGCGCTGTGGTACTCGCTACAATCCGTTGATCCGTTTGGTCTTTCCAGCCAGTTTGTCGGACTGGGAAACTTTGTCGCGCTGTTTCATGACCCGTACTACCTCGACTCATTCTGGACCACCATTAAGTTCAGTACGTTAGTCACGGTAAGTGGTCTGCTGGTGTCGTTATTTTTTGCGGCGCTGGTGAATTACGTGGTGCGCGGCAGCCGTTTTTACCAGACGCTGATGCTGTTGCCATACGCCGTCGCGCCTGCCGTCGCCGCCGTATTGTGGATCTTCCTGTTTAACCCAGGTCGCGGGCTGATTACCCATTTTCTCGGTGAGTTTGGCTATGACTGGAACCATGCGCAAAACAGCGGTCAGGCAATGTTTCTGGTGGTGTTCGCGTCGGTCTGGAAGCAGATTAGTTACAACTTCCTGTTCTTCTTTGCCGCACTGCAGTCTATCCCGCGGTCACTGATCGAAGCCGCCGCGATTGATGGCGCGGGGCCAGTTCGCCGCTTCTTTAAGCTGGCGCTGCCGCTGATAGCCCCGGTCAGCTTCTTTCTGCTGGTGGTGAATCTGGTTTACGCCTTCTTTGATACCTTCCCGGTGATCGATGCCGCCACGGCGGGTGGGCCGGTGCAGGCGACGACCACGCTGATTTATAAGATCTACCGTGAAGGGTTTGTCGGGTTGGATCTGGCTTCTTCCGCCGCACAATCGGTGGTGCTGATGTTCCTGGTCATTATTTTGACGGTGGTGCAGTTCCGCTATGTGGAAAGTAAGGTGCGTTACCAATGATTGAGAACCGTCGTGGGCTGACAATATTCAGCCATGCCATGTTGATTATGGGGATCATGGTGATCCTGTTTCCGCTGTACGTCGCGTTTGTCGCGGCGACGCTGGACAACAAAGCGGTGTTTGAAACGCCGATGACGCTGGTTCCCGGCACGCAGTTGCTGGAGAACATGAAATACATCTGGGTCAACGGTGTGGGCGTCAACAGCGCGCCGTTCTGGTTGATGATGCTTAACAGCTTCATCATGGCGTTCAGTATTACGGTAGGGAAAATCACCGTCTCCATGCTCTCCGCATTCGCCATCGTCTGGTTCCGTTTTCCGCTGCGCAACCTGTTCTTCTGGATGATTTTTATCACCCTGATGCTGCCGGTTGAGGTGCGAATCTTCCCCACCGTGGAGGTTATCGCCAACCTGAAAATGCTCGACAGCTATGCGGGTCTGACGCTGCCGTTGATGGCATCGGCTACTGCGACCTTCCTGTTCCGACAGTTCTTTATGACCCTGCCGGATGAGCTGGTTGAGGCCGCGCGAATTGACGGTGCGTCACCGATGCGTTTTTTCCGCGATATCGTACTACCACTGTCAAAAACCAATCTGGCGGCGCTGTTCGTTATTACCTTTATCTACGGCTGGAACCAGTATTTGTGGCCGTTGTTAATTATTACCGACGTCAATTTGGGCACTGCGGTGGCGGGTATCAAAGGCATGATCGCCACCGGTGAAGGCACCACGCAGTGGAACCAGGTAATGGCTGCCATGCTGCTGACGCTCATCCCTCCGGTAATCATCGTGTTAGCCATGCAGCGCGCCTTCGTACGCGGTCTGGTCGATAGTGAGAAATAAAAATGGCTGGTTTAAAACTACAGGCAGTAACCAAAAGCTGGGACGGCAAAACCCAGGTAATTAAACCGCTGACGCTGGACGTCGCGGACGGGGAATTTATCGTGATGGTTGGGCCATCCGGTTGCGGAAAGTCTACGCTGCTGCGGATGGTCGCCGGGCTGGAGCGGGTGAGCGGTGGCGATATCTGGATTGATAATAAACGCGTCACCGAGATGGAGCCGAAGGATCGCGGCATAGCGATGGTCTTTCAAAACTACGCGCTCTACCCGCATATGAGCGTGGAAGAAAACATGGCCTGGGGACTGAAAATCCGCGGGATGGGTAAGGAACACATTGCTGAGCGGGTAAATGAGGCGGCGCGTATTCTCGAGCTGGGTGAGCTGCTCAAACGTCGTCCGCGCGAACTTTCTGGCGGTCAGCGCCAGCGCGTAGCAATGGGACGAGCGATTGTGCGCGACCCGGCGGTATTCCTGTTCGATGAGCCGCTTTCTAATCTTGATGCCAAGCTGCGAGTACAGATGCGTCTGGAGTTACAACATCTGCATCGCCGCCTGAAAACCACTTCGCTATACGTGACGCACGACCAGGTTGAAGCGATGACCCTCGCCCAACGGGTGATGGTGATGAACAAAGGCATTGCCGAGCAGGTAGGTACGCCGGTTGAGGTGTATGAAAAACCTGCCAGCCGCTTTGTGGCGAGTTTTATCGGCAGCCCGGCAATGAACCTGCTGGACGGGCGTATCAGTACCTCGGGCACCCATTTTGAACTGGAGGGTGGCATGACGCTACCCATCGGCAGAAGCGCGAGAGAGTCTATTGGGCGTAAAATGACGTTGGGTATCCGCCCGGAGCATATTGCGCTAAGCTCGCAGGCCGAAGGCGGCGTGCCGTTGGTTGTTGATACACTGGAAATGCTGGGCGCAGATAACCTGGCACACGGACGCTGGGGCGAGCAAAAGCTGGTGGTGCGACTGGCGCATCAGCATCGCCCGACGGCAGGCAGCACGCTGTGGCTGCATCTGCCAGAAAATCATCTGCATCTTTTTGATGGCGAAACAGGACAACGCGTATGAGTAACTGGCCTTACCCCCATATTGTCGCCCATCGTGGCGGCGGTAAGCTGGCCCCGGAAAACACCCTGGCGGCGATCGACGTGGGGGCGCGATACGGGCATACCATGATCGAGTTTGACGCTAAATTGTCGAAAGACGGTGAGATCTTCTTACTGCATGACGACAACCTGGAGCGAACCAGCAACGGCTGGGGCGTGGCAGGCGAGCTGAACTGGCAGGATTTATTGCGCGTGGACGCCGGCGGCTGGTTTAGCGGTGAGTTTAAAGGTGAACCGCTGCCGCTGCTCTCGCAAGTGGCCGAGCGCTGCCGTCAGCATGGAATGATGGCAAATATTGAAATTAAACCCACAACCGGTACCGGAACGCTAACCGGCAAAGTCGTGGCGCTGGCCGCGCGGGAACTGTGGGCGGGAATGACGCCGCCACTGTTGTCATCCTTTGAAATTGATGCACTTGAAGCGGCGCAGCAGGCGGTACCTGAACTGCCGAGAGGCTTGCTGCTTGATGAATGGCGCGAGGACTGGCGCGAGCTGACCACACGGCTTGGATGCGTCTCTATTCATCTTAATCACAAACTGCTGGATGAAGCGCGTGTGGATGCGCTGCGCGATGCGGGGCTACGTATTCTGGTATATACCGTCAACCGACCCCAGCGCGCGGCGGAACTGCTGCGCTGGGGCGTGGACTGCATCTGTACCGATGCCATTGATACGATTGGTCCGGATTTCCAACCTTTTTAAGGCCCAATCGTTTTTAACGGAACGTTAGGCTGCGGCGTGCTGGAGGGC
This sequence comes from Citrobacter sp. Cpo089, assembly GCF_030332695.1. Lineage (NCBI taxonomy): Bacteria > Pseudomonadati > Pseudomonadota > Gammaproteobacteria > Enterobacterales > Enterobacteriaceae > Citrobacter > Citrobacter sp. Cpo089. Next base: position 117,265 of record NZ_JAOWHJ010000046.1, read on the forward strand.
TTCAGCATGTCGCCGTTCTTTTTCTCTGACAGCATATGTTGCTTATTCAGAGAGCTGTCCGGGTTACGGGTTCCACTCAACATCCCACCGTTGCTGTTGGGCAGCATTTGCTGCTGGCTGGGATTCAACTCGCCTGGCTGAGACTGAAGGACCCGCTGGGAGTTGGTGTTAATTTGGTTTTCCAGATGCTGTTGCTGCATACGCGTCTGCGTTTGCAACTGTTGGTTGAGCATCCCTTTCTGCTGAATTTGCTGCGTTTGCATTTGGGTTTGCATACGCTGCTGACTCGGGATCTGATAACCGGGTTGGTTCGGGTTATTCATGGTGTTGATGGGCTGTGCAAAGCCTGCAAACGGCAACAGCATGGCTAAAAGTAAGAGTCGTTTCATCGCTTTTCTCCTCTCGGGGATCTCTTAAGTTTACTCCTTTCTCGCCGTTACGATGATTATTTCAGAGTTATGCACCAGGCTTAGTGGGGGCAGACCCCCATACATCTGGAGAATAACGATGATAAAACCGACGTTTTTACGCCGGGTAGCCATTGCTGCTCTGCTCTCAGGAAGTTGTTTTAGCGTTGCTGCCGCGCCGGCTGCGCCACCGCCGGTATCTTACGGAGTCGAGGAAGATGTGTTCCATCCCGTACGTGCTAAGCATGGGATGGTGGCCTCTGTGGATGCTTTAGCTACCCAGGTTGGTGTGGACATTCTTAAACAGGGTGGGAATGCCGTCGATGCCGCCGTGGCCGTTGGCTATGCGCTGGCGGTGACGCATCCCCAGGCGGGCAATCTGGGCGGCGGTGGTTTTATGCTACTGCGTACCAAAGACGGTAACACCACCGCGATCGATTTTCGTGAAATGGCGCCTGCTGGCGCGACCCGTGACATGTTCCTCGATGAGCAGGGCAACGCCGATGCGAAAAAGTCGCTGACGTCGCATCTGGCATCCGGTACGCCGGGTACCGTGGCGGGTTTCTCGCTGGCGCTGGAGAAATACGGCACGATGCCGCTGAACAAAGTGGTGCGCCCGGCGATGAAGCTAGCGGAAGAGGGCTTTGTGGTTAATGACGCGCTGGCCGACGATCTGAAAACCTATGGCAGCGAAGTGCTCCCTAATCACGAGAACAGCAAAGCCATTTTCTGGAAGGACGGCGAGCCGCTGAAAAAGGGCGACAAGCTGGTGCAAAAGAATCTGGCGAAAAGCCTGGAAATGATTGCCGAGAATGGCCCGGATGCGTTTTATAAAGGGGCGATTGCCGATCAGATAGCCGGGGAAATGCAGAAGAACGGCGGGCTGATGACCAAAGAGGATTTAGCCAGCTATAAAGCCGTGGAGCGCACGCCGATAAGCGGTGACTATCGCGGGTATCAGGTCTTCTCCATGCCGCCGCCGTCCTCTGGCGGTATTCACATCGTGCAGATCCTCAATATTCTCGAAAACTTCGATATGAAGAAGTACGGATTTGGCAGCGCCGATGCCATGCAGGTTATGGCTGAAGCGGAGAAATATGCTTACGCCGACCGTTCAGAGTATCTGGGCGACCCGGATTTTGTGAAAGTGCCGTGGCAAGCGCTGACCAACAAAGCCTATGCTAAAACGCTTGCCGATCAGATTGATATCAACAAGGCTAAGCCTTCCAGCCAGATCAAACCTGGCAAACTCGCCCCGTATGAAAGCAACCAGACTACACACTTCTCGGTAGTGGATAAAGACGGCAATGCCGTGGCGGTAACGTATACCTTGAATACCACCTTCGGGACCGGCATCGTGGCGGGTAACACCGGCATTCTGCTGAATAACGAAATGGACGACTTCTCCGCTAAGCCAGGCGTGCCGAACGTTTATGGACTGGTGGGCGGTGATGCTAACGCGGTTGGGCCGAAGAAGCGTCCGCTGTCATCGATGTCGCCGACTATCGTGGTAAAAGACGGGAAAACCTGGCTGGTGACCGGCAGCCCAGGTGGAAGCCGAATCATCACTACCGTACTGCAAATGGTGGTCAACAGCATTGATTACGGGATGAACGTCGCCGAAGCGACCAACGCACCGCGCTTCCATCATCAATGGTTGCCAGATGAACTGCGCATCGAGAAGGGCTTCAGCCCGGATACAATCAAGCTGCTGGAGCAAAAAGGACAGAAAGTGGCGCTGAAAGAGGCGATGGGCAGCACGCAGAGCATTATGGTTGGACCGGATGGCGCACTGTATGGCGCTTCTGACCCGCGTTCCGTGGATGATTTAACGGCGGGGTACTGATTTTTGATTAATAGCCCGGTGTCAGGCACCGGGCGTTTTGTTGGCTATGCCGTGAGTAACCGCGCTGGATTATCAATACAGAGCTTGCGAAGAGTATCGTTGTCTACTCCACGGGCAGCCAGATAGGCGAGGAAAACATTCGGGACAAACCCCCAACCGTTCCCCCCATTTTTTGCCCACATCTGTTTGAGAAAAACATCATGGCTTAAAACTATCTGATCGGCGTAACCCAGTTCAATCAGATGAGCTACCGCATCTGCGGTCTCCTGAACGCCTGGGGCGATACCTTCTTTAGGGAAGGTAATGTCCAGACCAATCATGTCAAATTCAAGCCACACGCCGCGGTCGAGCATTTTACGTTGATAGGCAACATCTTTTCCTGACGGGTCCGAGTGTGCCAGCGAAACTTTTGCCGGAGAGACGTTCATCTCTTCAAGGACAATATCCAGCACCTCATCACCCAGTCGCAGCCACCCTGGCATATGGATATTCATCGCCGTATGGGGATTATTACGTTGTGCCAGAGACGCTGCCCGCAGACTGTTACGCTCCGCTTGGGTAAATGCGGGTGACACGCCAATTTCACCGATCATACCGGCGCGAATATCTGTCTCGCCAATCCCTTGATTCAGTTCCTTATCAATCAGTGCGGCTAATGAATCGACAGGTTTATGGATCCTGGTGCTTTCAAACTTCTCCAGATAAGGTCCTGATGAAGCAACGATATTCAAACCGGTTTTTATTGCCACTTCCCGTAACGATGAAGCGTCCCGACCGATAGACTCAGAACCCGTCGCGTCGACAATCGTCCTGCCTCCTAGTGACATAAAATTATTGATTTCAAAGATGACATCATCAATCTCTTTTCTGTCCATGTTATCGGCGCAGCAGTATGGGTCGTGTTTCAGTCCCCACTGTAGGTCAGCACTGACTTTTTTTCCTACCAGTTGCTGTGAAAAAGCATAATGTGGTTCATCAACAACGGATGACAGATCGTTAAACAGATGCTCATGCGGGAGCGTTAGCCCCATATCAGTGTGCGCCACTGGGCCTGTCACGGTTTGCAGGAAACCTTTCATCCTGACACCTCCATTTTTTGCGCCATTTTGGATGCTTTGTATTCAGGAATGGTGGTAACAATTGCGCCCACTAACGCGAACAACGTGCCGATGATGGTGACCAGATAGACCGTATTGCCTAAGGATGGGATCAATTCATCAATCAATACCGACCCAAGCAACTGGCCTGCGGTAGATGCTACACCCAGCATTAGCAGACCTAAGCCTCTGACCAGAATCGCCATCAGCCCGATGGACAGCAGACCCAGCGGGCCACCGAGATACATCCACCACGTATCGGGTAACTGGACGGTGACATGGCCTAATGCGACACGTATCGCCAGTGCAGCGCCCAGCACACAAAAGCCGACAATGAAGTTCCAGGTAATGGAAACCAGCATAGAGCCCGTGGCCTCGGCAACTTTGGCATTTCCAGCAGGCTGCCAGCCAGCGAGTAATCCTGCCAAAAATGGAAGGATAGCGAGCAGGATAAAGGAGGTTGAATGCCACTGTGGCGACACGACAAAAATCGTGGCAATAACCGCGAACAATGCGCCAGCAACGCGCCATGGGGTGAAATATTTCTTCTCATCCACACCGACACCAAAACGGTCGCACAGTAGGCCGGAAAGGAGCAGGGCGGAAATTAATGCAGTTTGAAACGTGGCAACGCCCAACGCGCTGGCTGATGCCCCTTCCGAAAATACAACCATCGCTCCACATAATCCGGCAAACCAATTCCACAGCGGGATTTTTCTCTTTTTAATCAGCGTCGGGATCGATGCGAATTGCTGGCGTGTTTCTTTACGCGCAATAATAATGAAAAACATGACGACCAGACCGCTGGCGAACGAGATTACTGCACAAGCATTACCATCTTGCAACCAGTGTCCCAATTGCCCATTAACGGCAGACTGCATTGGGGAAAGCATACCGGCTAAGATGGTTGCAAGCATCAGTAAGGGAGTTGAGTACTTATTTTTGTTCATACATCAATCCTTGTATTTTATAAAAGGAGTAACTTTCGTTACTCCATTGTTTTTTATTTTCTGGCGATGAATTGAAGCGTGTTAACCCACAGGTCGGTATAAAACGGCCAGGACATAAATTGCTGTGTTCCCCAGTGTGGAGAACAGTCGCTCATGAAGCAGGCGGTTTTACCCTGTTGGTATTCACCGAACACTAACAGCGGGTCATTATTTATTGTTAAAACAACATCGGCATCTTCTCTGGCGACAACCTGGTTATATCCAAGAAATACCGGGTAGTCTGAGAATCCGTTAACGACAGGATGTTCCGGGGAGATAGCCTCAGCGCAGATACCCTCTGGTTTTTCTACCCGGTCATCGCCGTCAAGCATAATAACTGGCAAAACCTCGGCAAGAATGGTGTTCTTGTAATTAGCCTTGGCCTCAATGCCCATAAATGACAGATAGCCGCCAATCATGAGCAGACCACCACCATTTCTGACATACTCTTTAATTGATTCCAGAGCATTTGGCTTTATTTTTAGCTGATAGAACGTCTCGTTTTGCAACAGGAACGTATTGCTGCCGATATCGCTAATAACAATGACATCATAACGGTTTAGTTCATCAATGCTTTCTGGAAATGCAATTTGCACGGTGTGAGCCGGCATATAATCAATTTCTACACCACCTTTCTTTAAGCATTCAAGCAACCATGTAGCACCTTCTTCATATTTACTGGAGGTAAAACTGTCATAGCCTTTTGAATGAATCATGTGAATATGCCAGGATTCTCCAATAAAGAGCACCTTTAGTTTTTTCTGCGTATTGTTCATAGTCTGCTCCTTGATTTAGTGAGTAGAGATAGTTTGTTTGTAATGTGAGCCCTGAATGCGATGAAGAACGGATTCGTTTTCTGGCATGTCAGAGGCATTGGGTGTTTCAACAGCAAGCGAGGCGAATGCGCTCGCGTAGCACAATGCAGATGCCAGTGATTTTCCTTTAGCAAGGCCAGACGCGAGTGCGCCATTGAAGGCATCGCCAGCGCCAGCCGTATTTTTTACAACGGCCGGAAATGCCGGAGAATAGATGAATTGCGTTCCGTCATAAGCGAGAGAACCTTTGCTACCCAATGTGATAATGGTATTTTTGACACCTTTTTGATGAATAATCTTTGCTGCACATTTGGCTGATTCAATATCGTTGACGGACATGTTTGCCAGCAGACCAGCTTCGGTTTCATTTGGCGTGATATAATCGATGTCATCAATGATGGTATTAACCATTTCATTATATGGCGCTGGGTTAATAATGACCGGGATATCATTTTTCTGTGCGAGATGAATGGTTTGTTGAAGTGCCTCGTAATTTGTCTCCAGTTGTACGAGAACAATATCTGAATGAACGATGGCTTCTTTTTGTATGGTGATTTCATCAGGTGAAATTGTCATGTTAGCACCTGGATAGATAGCGATGACGTTATCCCCGGTATCTCCATTCACCATAATAGTCGCTGTACCTGTCTGTGTTTCTTTGGTCTGATAGATAACGCTTTTATGGATTTTTGATGAGTTTATAAAATTAATGGCGTAATCACTGAAATGGTCTGACCCTACTTTAGTAATAAAATGCACATCAGAATCGGCATAGCTTGCCGCTAATGCCTGATTGCATCCTTTACCACCGGGCGAAAAAATAAATTTATCGGCAAGCAATGATTCGCCTGTCGAGGGTAGCCTCGGTAGGTAACTGATAATATCAACATTGAACGAGCCAATAACACATACATTATTCTTCATGGCAGAGAGACCTTTTTTTATTTTCTGCGCTGATTCATATTTTTCCAGCACATAAGCAATTTCGTTTTTTGCAACGTTATCAAGAGAGTCAAGGGTAATAAATGCACCACCATGACAGCGAGTGAGATATCCCTGCCCGGCAAGTTCATTGAGATCTGAGCGAATAGTTTCCTTTGTTACCTTGAGACTTTTCGCCAGATTTGAAACTTTTACAACTCCCGAAATACTGATTTCTTTCAATATTCTATGATGGCGTTCAAATTTCATTTTTTACCTCACCGTGGTTAAGTTAGTCCCAGGGGAAGTATATTGTTGTGATTGTCACCATAAAGTGATGGCAGAAACCAAAAAAAAACAAAAATGTAATATTAATATTATTAAAGTTACGAAAAATAGCGATGAAGATAGAAAGCTGAATAACCATATAATTCAGGTGGTTGTTAAGCCGGAACATGGCGGTGGGGGAAGGCGATAGGCTGTAATCAACAACTCTATGCCAGGACTGGATGGCGCTTCCGTTCTTGAATTTTTCGGTGGGATATAAAATAGATTGGCCTACAGCGTTTTGAACGATGTAGGCCTGACTGGTAGGTTATGGCGCATATCGCTGCAGTGATTCGGACCAGCGGAATATTTGGCTGCTTTTATCCTGTAGGTTAACGCGCTCTAAGTCATAAAACCCGTGCGTCTTTGCCGAGCGCATTTTGAGAATGTACTTACTTTCGCTGATGTCGTGCTGCCTTGTGCCGTCTTTATTCCAGTCTCCGGCGATGTCTGAATAGTAATAAACAAGGTCAGAAAACACGTTGATTATCTTGCTGTCTTTGATGGTGTAGAGTTCCAGCACTTCATAAAATGCGCCGCCGCCGGAATACGCATCAGAGTATCCACCCCGCACCCCGAATGCCAGGGTATCGGGTGCTATCCGGTACGGTGCCAGATCCAGCTTTGTATAATAAGCCAGCGGTCTGACGGACTCATCATCGCTCTCTTTTTCAGCGGCTTTATTCCACTCTGAGAGCTGGTTTAACGGTTTTTCCGAGCGTGCAATCGGCGTTAGCTGTGGATTCTGCCAGGAAAAAATGCCGAGATATAATTTATTAGCGCGCCCGTTGCTGTAGTTTTCCGGGCAGGTGTTATCCGCGTATTTTTTTGCTTGCACGGCGTCAGCCTTATTATCGGCGAAACAGGCAATGCCAATATATTTATCGTCTTTTCCCCAAGATTTAGCACCAGTCAGGATCAGGTTGTCAGGATCTTCATTCGGTGCAACCCAGGCAATCCACTGCTTTTCAGATAAGCCCTGAGGAAGCTCACCAAATCCTTTCGCGGGTGTTGCTCCCGCCATTTGTTCAGCGAAAATCTGTTTACCTTCCGGATGTTGGATGGCACTGGGTACAGAATCGAGATTTTGTACGGTAGTGGCAAAAGCAGGGGAGAGCGAGGCCAGCAACACCAGGGGAAGAAACTTTTTCACTATTGCGTCCTTTCAATAAGCAGGGCGATATGACTCGCCCTTAAATTTATTTCACGCGCGCCATAAAGTAGGCATCAACATACTCACCGTTGCGCAGGCCGTATTTCTTACCGGTGCCTTCGATTTCAAAGCCGTACTTCTTATAGACTGCTACAGCAGGCTCATTATCAACAAATACCGTCAGCTCAATGCGCTCGACGCGCAGCCAGTTGTCGCACATGTCGATCATCGTACGAATCAGCGCGCTGGCAACGCCACGATTGTGCCACCTGGCATCCACGCAGATACCAAAATCGGCCACGTGGCTGCGGCGCGGGCGCTGCGCGACCTCAATACAGAGATGCCCCACGACGATACCGTCAATGCAGGCAACCAGTTGTTTGACACCGGCTTGCTCGGTTAGCCGTGCTTGCCACATTTCGAGGGAAGGATGAGGAACCTGTAGCGTGTTGTGGTACACCTCCGGCTGGGCGTGGATCTGACGAATTGCGTCGTAATCTTTCGGTTCAGCGTGGCGTATCACTATCTCACTCATTCCTTATCTCCTGCAGGGTTAATTGTGCATTTACACTCGCTGAGAAAGAAAAATCCGTCAACTGCATTTTTTTGCAAAAAGAAGTAGACAAGTGCGAATGAGAATGATTATTATTGCTCTGCGTTCAGGGGAACCCCTACGGAGAACCTGAAAGCACGACATTGCTCACATTGCTTCCAGTATTACTTTAGCCAGCTTTTGCTGGCTTTTTTTTTGGCTGGGTTTCGGGCTAGTTTGCTTGCCAGCTTAATCCCGGGCTGTGCTCGCAATCCTCACGTACTCTGTGTACGCTCCGGTTGCTGCGCGCAGGCCGTGAATAATCTGCCTACGCCACTTACGCCCGATCTTTTGGCTGTATAATGCGGTAGGCCGGATAAGGCAACGCCGCATCCGGCATGATGACAGGATGGATTCAGTCTCCAGCCGCTTTGCGCTATGGTGTAGACAATCATCTTCAAAAGGATCGTCTCATGACCTTACACTGCGCATTTATTGGTTTTGGTAAAAGCACCACCCGCTACCATTTGCCGTACGTCCTCAACCGCAAAAATAGCTGGCACGTCGCGCATATTTTCCGCCGCAACGCCAGGCCGGAAGAGCAGGCGCCGCAGTATTCACATATTCACTTCACCAGCGATCTCGACGAGATCTTAAACGATCCGCAGGTGAAGCTGGTGATCGTCTGTACCCATGCTGACAGCCATTTTGAATACGCCAAACGCGCGCTGGAAGCGGGTAAAAATGTGCTGGTTGAGAAACCCTTCACCCCAACGCTTGCGCAAGCAAAAGAGTTGTTTGAGCTAGCGCAAAGCAAAGGGCTGACCGTTACGCCGTATCAGAATCGTCGTTTTGACACCTGTTTCCTCACCGCTAAAAAAGCGATTGAGAGCGGCAAGCTCGGCAAGATTGTTGAGGTTGAAAGCCATTTCGATTACTACCGTCCTGAAGCAGAAACCAAGCCGGGACTGCCGCAGGACGGCGCGTTTTATGGTCTGGGCGTACACACCATGGATCAGATTATCTCCTTGTTCGGACGTCCCGATCATGTGGCCTACGACATCCGCAGCCTGCGCAACAAAGCGAACCCGGACGATACCTTTGAAGCGCAGCTGTTTTACGGCGACCTGAAAGCCATTGTTAAAACCAGCCATCTGGTGAAAATCGACTATCCGAAGTTTATCGTGCATGGCACCAAAGGCTCGTTTGTGAAGTACGGTATCGACCAGCAGGAAACCAGCCTGAAGGCTAATATCATGCCGGGTGAGCCAGGTTTCGCTGCCGATGATTCCATTGGAATGCTGGAATATGTCAACGATGACGGCATCACGGTGAAAGAAGAGGTGAAGCCGGAAGTGGGGGACTACGGCCGCGTCTATGATTCGCTGTACCAGACGCTGACCGCCGGTACGCCTAATTACGTCAAGGAATCTGAAGTTCTTACCAACCTGGAGATCCTCGAACGCGCCTTTGAACAGGCAACGCCTGCCACGATAACCCTCGCCAAATAGCCTGCACAGACTCCTCTGGTCTTGTTCATATTTTTTGAACAGAGGAGTCAATTTTCACCCTCTATGATCCCAGACGGATTGAGTCCACACTTACTCCATCGAAAACATCTGGGGGTGAACACAATGATCTACTTACGCAAAGCTAACGACCGTGGCCACGCTAATCATGGCTGGCTTGATTCCTGGCATACCTTCTCTTTTGCCAACTACTATGACCCGAACTTTATGGGGTTCTCGGCACTGCGCGTGATTAACGATGACGTGATCGATGCAGGTCAGGGATTTGGTACTCACCCCCATAAAGACATGGAAATCCTGACCTACGTGCTGGAAGGCGCGGTAGAGCATCAGGACAGCATGGGCAATAAAGAGCAGGTTCCGGCCGGTGAGTTTCAGATTATGAGCGCCGGGACGGGGATCCGTCACTCGGAGTACAACCCGAGCAATACTGAGAAGCTGCATCTGTATCAGATCTGGATCATGCCGCAGGAGAACGGTATTACTCCGCGTTATGAACAGCGTCGTTTTGATGCCGCTCAGGGTAAACAACTGGTGCTGTCGCCGGATGCTCGTGATGGTTCACTGAAAGTGTACCAGGATATGGAGCTGTACCGTTGGGCGCTGGTCAAAGATGAGCAGTCAGTGCATCAAATTGCTGCTGAACGCCGCGTCTGGATCCAGGTGGTAAAAGGTAACGTGACGATTAACGGGACTAAAGCGACCACCAGCGACGGTCTGGCAATCTGGGATGAACAGGCAATTTCTATTCATGCCGACAGCGACAGTGAAGTGTTACTGTTTGACCTGCCGCCAGTATAAAAATACACGTCATCCTTCAAGCCGCATCTGTGTTGGCTTTCCTCGCTCACCCCGGTCGCGTACTTAATGTACGCTCCCGGGGATTCACTGCGTCGCCGCCTTGATGCAACTCGAATGATTTTGTGTATTTATCACAATAAAAACTCCTTTTTTTCTCTGCAAAGGTTCACGCACGTCCGTGGTAAACTGGGAGAATCTATCCCTTTTTAACGCTTCAGGACGATGAAAAAGAAAAGACCCGTACTTCAGGATGTAGCCGACCGCGTGGGCGTGACCAAAATGACGGTCAGTCGCTTTTTGCGTAACCCGGAGCAGGTCTCCGTGGCGCTGCGGGGCAAAATTGCCGCTGCACTTGATGAGCTGGGTTATATTCCCAATCGCGCTCCTGATATCCTTTCTAACGCCACCAGCCGCGCTATCGGCGTGCTGTTACCGTCTCTCACTAACCAGGTTTTTGCTGAAGTGCTACGCGGCATTGAGGCCGTCACCGACGCCCATGGTTATCAAACCATGCTCGCGCACTACGGCTATAAGCCTGAGATGGAACAAGAGCGCCTGGAATCGATGCTGTCGTGGAATATCGATGGCCTGATCCTCACCGAACGTAGCCATACGCCCCGTACGCTGAAAATGATTGAGGTTGCTGGTATCCCGGTGGTTGAATTGATGGACAGCAAGTCTCCGTGTCTGGATATCGCCGTCGGTTTCGACAACTTCGAAGCCGCGCGTCAGATGACTGCCGCTATTATCGCCCGCGGGCACCGTCATGTAGCCTATCTTGGCGCACGTCTTGATGAGCGTACTATCATCAAACAGAGAGGCTACGAGCAGGCAATGCGCGATGCCAACCTGGTGCCGTACAGCGTGATGGTGGAACAGTCTTCTTCCTACTCCTCCGGTATTGAACTCATCCGTCAGGCGCGGCGCGAATACCCGCAGCTCGACGGCGTTTTCTGTACCAACGATGACCTGGCGGTAGGGGCGGCCTTCGAATGCCAGCGTTTAGGGCTGAAAATCCCGGATGACATGGCGATTGCCGGATTCCACGGTCACGACATCGGGCAGGTGATGGAGCCGCGTCTGGCGAGTGTGCTCACGCCGCGTGAACGGATGGGAAGCATTGGTGCAGAACGCCTGCTGGCGCGCATTCGTGGTGAAGCAGTCACGCCTAAAATGTTAGATTTAGGTTTCACCTTGTCACCGGGCGGATCTATTTAAGCCAACAACTTTGAAGTAGCTCACACTTATACACTTCGAGCACGAATGGATATTGCTTCTCTATTTATCCGGCTGGACAATGTTACCGATAACAGTTACCCGTAACAATTTCCTGATTCTTGTACCAGTGGGGGCAACGCTTTGAGCACGACTAATCATGATCACCACGTTTACGTTCTGATGGGCGTATCGGGCAGCGGTAAATCTGCTGTCGCCAGCGAAGTGGCGCATCAACTGCAGGCCGCGTTTCTTGATGGCGATTTTCTCCATCCGCGCAGCAACATCATGAAAATGGCTTCCGGTGAGCCACTCAACGATGACGACCGTAAACCGTGGCTACAGGCGCTTAATGACGCCGCTTTTGCGATGCAGCGTACCAACAAGGTTTCGCTGATCGTCTGTTCTGCCTTGAAAAAAGTCTACCGCGACCAGTTGCGCGACGGTAACCCGAACCTCTCTTTCATTTATCTGAAAGGGGATTTTGACGTTATCGAAAGCCGTCTGAAGGCGCGTAAAGGCCACTTCTTCAAAACACAGATGCTGGTTACCCAGTTTGAAGCGCTGGAAGAACCGGGTGCGAATGAAAACGATGTACTGGTGGTCGATATCGATCAACCACTGGACGGTGTGGTCGCCAGCACCATTGAGGTTATTAACCAAGGCAGTAAGTAGTGAGCACATTAACGCTTGTTTTAACAGCAGTAGGGTCCGTTTTATTACTGCTGTTTTTAGTGATGAAGGCGCGTATGCACGCCTTCGTTGCTTTGATGGTGGTATCCATTGGTGCAGGTCTCTTTTCCGGTATGCCGCTCGATAAAATCGCGGCGACCATGGAAAAAGGGATGGGAGGCACGCTCGGTTTCCTGGCGATTGTGGTGGCGCTGGGGGCGATGTTCGGCAAGATTTTGCATGAGACCGGCGCGGTCGATCAGATTGCCGTCAAAATGCTGAAATCCTTCGGTCACAGCCGCGCACATTACGCGATTGGCCTGGCCGGTCTGATTTGCGCGCTGCCGCTGTTCTTTGAGGTGGCGATTGTGCTACTGATTAGCGTAGCGTTTTCAATGGCACGCCATACCGGTACTAACCTGGTTAAGTTGGTCATTCCGCTGTTTGCGGGCGTGGCGGCTGCCGCAGCGTTCCTGCTGCCGGGGCCTGCGCCGATGCTGCTGGCCTCTCAGATGCACGCCGACTTTGGCTGGATGATCCTGATTGGCCTGTGCGCCGCGATTCCGGGCATGATTATCGCCGGGCCGCTGTGGGGTAATTTCATCAGCCGTTACGTTGAGCTGCACGTACCGGAAGACATTACCGAGCCGCATCTGGGCGAAGGCAAAATGCCCTCCTTTGGCTTCAGCTTATCGCTTATCCTGCTGCCGCTGGTGCTGGTTGGTCTGAAAACCATCGCCGCACGCTTTGTTCCGGTCGGTTCTTCAACCTACGAATGGTTCGAGTTTATCGGTCATCCGTTTACCGCGATTCTGGTTGCCTGTCTGGTGGCGATTTATGGTCTGGCGGTGCGCCAGGGCATGCCAAAAGACCGCGTGATGGAGATCTGCGGCCATGCGCTGCAGCCAGCGGGGATTATTCTGCTGGTGATTGGCGCGGGCGGCGTGTTCAAACAGGTGCTGGTAGATTCCGGTGTTGGTCCTGCACTGGGCGAAGCGTTAACCGGTATGGGCTTGCCGATCGCTATCACCTGCTTCGTGCTGGCGGCGGCGGTGCGTATCATTCAGGGGTCCGCGACAGTGGCCTGCTTAACGGCGGTCGGTCTGGTGATGCCAGTGATTGAGCAACTGAACTACTCCGGTGCTCAGATGGCGGCGCTGTCTATCTGTATCGCGGGCGGCTCTATCGTGGTCAGCCATGTTAACGACGCTGGTTTCTGGTTGTTCGGTAAATTTACCGGCGCGACTGAAGCGCAAACGCTGAAGACCTGGACGATGATGGAAACCATCCTCGGTACGGTTGGCGCGATTGTCGGTATGATTGCTTTCCAGCTGTTGAGCTGATGGAATTGCCCGGTGGCGCTTGCGCTTACCGGGCCTGGAAACGAGCACATATCGACACCGTAGGCCGGGTAAGGCGAAGCCGCCACCCGGCTTTTTTACAGCACCATCACCCCATCCTCGGTTTTCAACCAACGCGGCGCTTTTAGCGTATCGGCGAAATAGCCCACTAAATCCTGCAGTAAATCACCCGCCACGCGTTCCATCTCGTCAGACAGCGTTTTACTCATCAGTAAATGCGTCAAAAGCTGGCAGTAACGCCCCATCTGATCTGGTTCGGGTTCAAAGAGGGGAGAGCGGGTCGGTAAGGTTTCTACCGTCAGGCTGGCCTGTAGATGCTGCGGTACAGGCTCCGTTAAGGTTGGTTGCAATAGTGCCAGACAGGCCGACAGGCGCGCGCACATCGCCAGTTTTTCAACCGGGTCATGACATTCAACAAGCCCTTCGACAAAACGCTCACAGTTATCCGCCAACTCGGTGAAGTCCGTGGCATGGCTAAAGGGCAGGGTAAATAAAGAGTGTGAAAAGAGAGGGGTCGTTGCCATAGGGCAGCCTCCGATGAGTGATTTTCATCCACCACTGGAGAGGCTAATCTCACTGGAGGTGGAGCCGAACAGGGTTAGCCTTACCGGCCTCATCGGATACCGGCGCGTCTTGCGACGCCCCCGCCCGGTCCACCATTGGAGTGTACCTAAGCGTGCGACACAAAAATACTTGCGTCACCGATGAAGGAGTTCAGAAGGCTAATTCTGGCACCTGATTTTGCAGGTGCAGCGAGAAGATAATGCTAATCCGCGATGCTGACAAGGGGGCATTCCGGAAGGCGCTTCGCAGAAATGAAAATACGCTTTTTCAGAGACTTAAATGATTGAGGTGTTTCTCACAAACACATTCACGGCGCTGATTGCCCGGTGGCGCTAGCGCTTACCGGGCCTACACACGAGCATATATCAACACCGTAGGCCGGGTAAGGCGAAGCCGCCACCCGGCGTAAAATGAGTGTTTCACCCCTTCATCCACATCCTTACACCGTCGAGGAACATCTGGGTTGCCATCATCACCAGAATCAGCCCCATCAGGCGCTCCAGCGCGTTAACCCCTTTCTCTCCCAGCAGACGTAAAAACAGCGAAGACTGCAGCAAAATCACGAATGTGCCGCCCCAGGCGATCAGCAGCGCAATCACCAGGTGCCCCATCTGGTTTGGATACTGATGCGACAACAACATTAATGAGGCCAGGATTGTCGGCCCGGCTACCAGCGGAATCGCCAGCGGTACGATAAACGGCTCTTCACCAGCCGGAAGCCCGGTGCTATTCCCGGTGGCGCTGGGGAAAATCATCTTAATGGCGATCAGGAACAGAATGATGCCCCCGGAGATCGATACGGTTTCTGCACGCAGGTTAAGAAATGCCAGAATTTTCTCGCCCGCAAACAGGAATATCAGCATCACCAACAGCGCAATAAACAGCTCGCGAATCATAATCGCGCGGCGACGTTTTGGTTCGGTATGTTTCAATACGGACATGAAAATGGGCAGATTTCCGAGCGGATCCATAATCAGGATCAATAAAACTGCCGCTGAAATGATTTCATTCATAACTCAAATTCCCTGATAATTACCGCGGACTTTCTGCTTGCTTGCGCAGCGGGATAAGTCGCATTACTGATGGCTTCGCTATCATTGATTAATTTCACTTGCGACTTTGGCTGCTTTTTGTATGGTGAAGGATAGGCCAGTAGGATACTGGTTAGCATACACAGCACACATCTCTGCAGGAAAAAACGCTATGAAAAATGTTGGTTTTATCGGCTGGCGCGGTATGGTCGGCTCTGTTCTCATGCAACGCATGGTTGAGGAGCGTGACTTCGACGCCATTCGCCCTGTTTTCTTTTCTACTTCCCAGCTTGGGCAGGCGGCACCGACGTTCGGTGGCACCGCGACCGGCACACTTCAGGACGCTTTTGATCTGGATGCGCTGAAGGCGCTCGATATCATCGTGACCTGTCAGGGCGGCGATTATACCAACGAAATCTATCCAAAGCTTCGTGAAAGCGGTTGGCAGGGTTACTGGATTGACGCAGCCTCTTCGCTGCGTATGAAAGACGATGCCATCATTATTCTCGATCCGGTTAACCAGGATGTCATCACCGACGGCCTGAATAAAGGTATTAAGACCTTTGTCGGCGGCAACTGTACCGTTAGCCTGATGCTGATGTCTCTCGGTGGCCTGTTTGCCAATGACCTGGTTGACTGGGTTTCCGTGGCAACCTATCAGGCGGCTTCCGGCGGCGGCGCGCGCCATATGCGTGAGCTGCTGTCTCAGATGGGTCATCTGTATGGCCATGTGGCCGAGGAACTGGCGACCCCTTCCTCTGCTATTCTCGACATCGAACGTAAAGTGACGACCCTGTCCCGCAGCGGCGAACTGCCGGTTGATAACTTTGGCGTACCGCTGGCCGGTAGCCTGATTCCGTGGATCGACAAACAGCTCGATAACGGTCAGAGCCGCGAAGAGTGGAAGGGACAGGCGGAAACCAACAAAATTCTCAACACGTCTTCCGTGATCCCAGTTGATGGTCTGTGCGTGCGCGTCGGCGCGCTGCGCTGCCACAGCCAGGCGTTCACCATTAAACTGAAAAAAGATGTGTCTATTCCGACCGTAGAAGAACTGCTGGCGGCGCACAATCCGTGGGCCAAAGTTGTACCAAACGATCGGGATATCACCATGCGTGAGCTAACCCCGGCGGCCGTCACCGGCACGCTGACCACGCCAGTAGGCCGTCTGCGTAAGCTGAACATGGGACCGGAGTTCCTGTCAGCCTTTACCGTGGGCGACCAGTTGCTGTGGGGTGCTGCGGAGCCATTGCGCCGTATGCTGCGCCAATTGGCGTAATAGTTTGTTAACGATCAAGGGGTGAGGAATCACCCCTTTTTTTGCGTAATACAGGAGTAAGCGCAGATGTTTCATTTTTTACCAGGAGTAAGATAAAGCATTGGCTATTCTTTAAGGGTGACTTAGTACCGGAGGTATTAAGTTGTTGCCTGAAGGTGGGACGACGCAGAGAGGATGCACAATTGTGCTGCGCCGTTCAGGTCAAAAAAAGTGTCACTACCTGATGTCGAAAATCAGTTGGAAGGGGTGACACCATAAAACAGGATGACAACCATGTCCGTTCGTATCGATAGAGACGTGATTAATGCGCTAATTGCAGGCCATTTTGCGGATCCTTTTTCCGTACTCGGTATGCACCAAACTGATGCTGGACTCGAAGTCCGCGCCCTATTACCTGACGCCACCGAAGTGTGGGTGATCGAACCCAAAACCGGACGCAAAGTCGGCAAGCTGGATTGCCTCGACTCTCGCGGTTTTTTCTGTGCAGTACTTCCCCGCCGTAAAAATTTCTTTCGCTATCAGCTGGCCGTTGTCTGGCATGGACAGCAGAATCTGATTGATGACCCTTATCGTTTTGGTCCGCTGATCCAGGATATGGATGCATGGCTGTTATCTGAAGGTACGCATCTGCGACCTTACGAAACGCTGGGTGCGCATGCGGATACCATGGATGGCGTCACCGGTACGCGTTTCTCCGTCTGGGCACCCAACGCCCAGCGTGTTTCGGTGGTTGGTCAGTTCAACTACTGGGATGGCCGTCGCCACCCGATGCGCCTGCGTAAAGAAAGCGGTATCTGGGAGTTGTTTATCCCCGGTGCGCAGCATGGTCAGCTGTATAAATACGAGATGATCGATGCCAACGGTAAGCTGCGGATTAAAGCCGACCCTTACGCGTTTGAAGCGCAAATGCGCCCGGAAACCGCGTCACTTATTTGCGGTCTGCCGGAAAAAGTGGTGCAAAGCGAGGAGCGTAAAAAAGCCAATCAGTTTGATGCGCCGATCTCTATCTATGAAGTACATCTGGGTTCATGGCGTCGTCATACCGATAACAACTTCTGGCTGAGCTACCGCGAGCTGGCGGATCAGTTAGTGCCTTACGCCAAGTGGATGGGCTTTACCCACCTCGAACTGTTGCCGATTAACGAGCATCCGTTCGACGGTAGCTGGGGTTACCAACCTACCGGCATGTATGCGCCGACCCGTCGCTTCGGGACTCGCGATGATTTCCGCTATTTCGTGAATGCCGCGCATCAGGCGGGGCTGAACGTCATTCTCGACTGGGTGCCGGGCCATTTCCCATCGGACGACTTTGGTCTGGCAGAGTTTGATGGCACTAACCTTTATGAGCACAGCGACCCGCGCGAAGGGTATCACCAGGACTGGAACACGCTGATCTACAACTACGGTCGCCGTGAAGTCAGCAACTACCTGGTGGGTAATGCTCTGTACTGGATTGAACGTTTTGGGATCGACGCGTTGCGCGTGGATGCCGTGGCGTCGATGATTTATCGCGACTACAGCCGCAAAGAAGGGGAATGGATCCCAAACGAATTTGGTGGTCGTGAAAACCTTGAAGCCATTGAGTTTTTGCGCAATACCAACCGCATTCTTGGCGAGCAAGTTCCGGGCGCGGTGAGCATGGCGGAAGAGTCCACCGACTTTGCCGGCGTTTCAAGACCACAGGATATGGGCGGTTTAGGGTTCTGGTATAAGTGGAACCTCGGCTGGATGCACGACACGCTGGACTACATGAAGCTGGACCCGATTCATCGTCAGTACCATCACGACAAGCTGACCTTCGGCATGCTGTACAACTACACCGAAAACTTTGTCCTGCCGCTGTCGCATGATGAAGTGGTACACGGTAAAAAATCTATTCTCGATCGCATGCCGGGAGACGCATGGCAGAAGTTTGCCAACCTGCGCGCCTACTACGGCTGGATGTGGGCCTTCCCGGGCAAAAAACTGCTGTTTATGGGCAACGAGTTTGCGCAGGGACGTGAATGGAACCATGACGCCAGCCTCGACTGGCACCTGCTGGAAGGTGGCGATAACTGGCACCACGGCGTACAGCGTCTGGTGCGCGATCTGAACCACACCTACCGTCATCACAAAGCGCTGCACGAGCTCGACTTTGACGCCTATGGCTTTGAGTGGCTGGTGGTAGATGACAATGAACGTTCGGTGCTGGCTTTCGTGCGTCGTGACAAGGTCGGCAATGAAATCATCGTGGTCAGTAACTTTACGCCTGTGCCCCGCCACGGCTATCGCTTCGGTATCAATCAGCCAGGCAAATGGCGTGAGATCCTCAATACCGACTCGATGCATTACCACGGCAGCAATACCGGTAACGGCGGTGCGGTGCACAGCGATGAAATCGCCAGCCATGGTCGTCAGCACTCACTGAGCCTCACGTTACCGCCGTTGGCAACGATTTGGCTGGTCCGGGAGGGGTAATGACGCAACTGGCAACCGGCAACGCCACCCCCCATGGTGCAACGTATGACGGCCATGGTGTCAATTTCACACTCTTCTCGGCCCACGCTGAACGCGTTGAATTATGCGTATTCGATGAGCAAGGGTGCGAACTTCGCTATGACCTGCCGGGGCGTAGCGGTGATGTCTGGCATGGCTATCTGGCCAACGCCCGGCCCGGTCTGCGCTATGGCTATCGTGTTCATGGCCCATGGCAACCGCAGCAGGGCCACCGGTTTAATCCGGCCAAGCTGCTGCTTGACCCTTGCGCCCGTCGGGTGGATGGCGAGTTAAAAGATAACCCGCTGCTGCACGGTGGGCTAAATGAACCGGATCATCATGATAATGCCACCATCGCGCTGAAGGGCGTGGTGGTGTCCGATCATTATGACTGGGAGGATGATGCCCCGCCGCGCACGCCGTGGGGCAATACCGTGATTTACGAAGCGCATGTCAAAGGGTTGACGTATTTGCATCCTGAGCTGCCGGAAGAGATTCGCGGAACCTACAAAGCGCTGGGCCATCCAGTGATGATCGATTACTTCAAGCGCCTCGGCATTACCGCGCTGGAGCTGCTGCCGGTGGCGCATTTTGCCAGCGAACCACGGCTTCAACGGCTGGGGCTGTCGAACTATTGGGGCTACAACCCGGTAGCGATGTTCGCGCTGCATCTGGCCTATGCCTGTTCGCCGGAGAGTGCGCTTGATGAGTTTCGCGACGCGGTAAAAGCGCTGCACAAAGCGGGGATTGAGGTCATTCTCGATATCGTTTTGAACCACAGCGCCGAGCTGGATCTCGAAGGCCCCGTCTTCTCGCTGCGCGGAATTGATAACCGTAGCTATTATTGGATCAGGGACGATGGTGATTACTACAACTGGACCGGTTGTGGGAACACCCTCAATCTGAGCCATCCCGGCGTTGTGGAATACGCATGTGAATGCCTGCGCTACTGGGTTGAAACCTGCCATGTGGATGGTTTTCGTTTTGATTTGGCTTCAGTCATGGGGCGTACACCTGCGTTTCGTCAGGATGCGCCGCTGTTTACCGCGATCCAAAACTGTCCGCAGCTCTCACGCGTTAAGCTGATTGCGGAACCGTGGGATATTGGTGAAGGCGGCTATCAGGTGGGGAATTTCCCTCCGCCGTTTGCCGAGTGGAATGACCATTTCCGCGATGCGACCCGACGCTTCTGGCTCCAGCGTAATCTCTCGTTGGGTGAGTTTGCCGGGCGTTTTGCCGCATCAAGCGACGTGTTTAAACGCAATGGTCGCAAACCCAGCGCGACGGTCAATCTGGTGACTGCGCACGACGGTTTTACGCTACGCGACTGTGTGTGCTTCACAAATAAGCACAATGAAGCGAATGGTGAGGAAAATCGCGACGGCACTAGCAATAACTACAGCGACAATCATGGTAAAGAAGGATTAGGCGGCACGCTGGACCTGATTGAGCGGCGGCGCGACAGCATTCATGCGCTGTTAACTACGCTGTTGCTCTCCCAGGGGACGCCGATGTTGCTGGCGGGCGATGAGCATGGTCATAGCCAGCACGGCAACAATAACGCTTACTGCCAGGATAACGTCCTAACCTGGCTGGACTGGCAGCAGGCAAACAGCGGACTAACCACATTTACCGCAGCCCTGATCCATCTTCGTCAGCAAATTCCTGCATTAACGGGTGATCGCTGGTGGGAAGAGGGCGATGGCAATGTTCGTTGGCTGAATAAGTACGCACAACCCTTAAGTGCGGATGAGTGGCAAAACGGCCCGAGGCAGATGCAAATCCTGCTTTCAGACCGTTTTCTGATTGCAATAAATGCCACGCTTGAGGTGACAGATATCGTTTTACCTGAAGGGGGATGGTGCGCCGTTCCCCCATTTGCCGGAGAGGATAATCCGGTGCTTACGGCTGTCTGGCAGGGACCTGCGCACGGACTGTGTGTGTTCCAGAGAAGATAAAAAAGGAGTTAGTCATGGTGAGTTTAGAGAAGAACGATCGTGTAATGTTGGCGCGCCAGCTGCCATTAAAATCTGTTGCCCTGATCCTGGCCGGTGGCCGCGGTACCCGCTTAAAAGATTTAACCAACAAACGTGCCAAACCTGCTGTGCACTTTGGCGGTAAGTTCCGCATTATCGATTTTGCCTTATCCAACTGTATTAACTCCGGGATCCGCCGTATTGGCGTGATCACTCAGTACCAGTCCCACACGCTGGTGCAGCATATTCAGCGCGGCTGGTCGTTCTTTAGCGAAGAGATGAACGAGTTCGTCGATCTGCTACCTGCCCAGCAGAGAATGCAGGGTGAAAACTGGTATCGCGGCACGGCGGATGCGGTGACCCAAAACCTGGACATCATTCGACGCTATAAAGCGGAATATGTGGTGATCCTCGCGGGCGATCATATCTACAAGCAGGACTACTCACGCATGCTGATCGACCACGTCGAGAAAGGCGCGCGTTGCACCGTGGCCTGTATGCCAGTGCCTATTGAAGAGGCCAGCGCGTTTGGCGTGATGGACGTGGACGACACCGATAAAATTATCGAGTTCGTTGAAAAACCCGCCAACCCGCCAGCGATGCCTGGCGACCCGACCAAATCTCTTGCCAGTATGGGGATCTACGTTTTCAACGCCGATTATCTGTATGAATTGCTGGCGGAAGATGACCTTGATGAAAACTCCAGTCACGATTTCGGTAAAGACATTATCCCGAAAATCACCGAAGCTGGCATGGCGTATGCACATCCATTCCCGTTGTCCTGCGTGCAGTCTGACCCGGAATCCGAGCCGTACTGGCGTGACGTGGGTACGCTGGAGGCCTACTGGAAGGCGAACCTCGATCTGGCTTCGGTGACGCCTGAACTGGACATGTACGACCAGGACTGGCCAATCCGTACGCACATGGAATCGCTGCCACCGGCGAAATTTGTTCAGGACCGTTCCGGCAGCCACGGAATGACGCTGAACTCGCTGGTTTCTGGCGGATGCATAATTTCAGGTTCGGTGGTGGTGCAGTCCGTTCTGTTCCCGCGAGTGCGGGTGAATTCATTCTGTAACATTGATTCGGCAGTGTTGTTACCTGAAGTGTGGGTGGGACGTTCGTGCCGCTTACGTCGTTGCATTATCGACCGCGCCTGCGTTATTCCCGAAGGCATGGTGATTGGTGAAAACGCGGAAGAAGATGCGCGTCGTTTCTACCGTTCAGAGGAAGGTATTGTGCTGGTCACGCGTGAAATGCTACGCAAACTGCAGATCAAACAGGAGCGATAATGCAGGTTTTACACGTTTGTTCAGAGATGTTCCCCCTGTTAAAAACCGGGGGACTGGCGGATGTTATTGGGGCGTTACCCGCAGCGCAAATAGCGGACGGCGTGGATGCCCGCGTGCTGCTCCCGGCGTTTCCTGATATTCGTCGCGGCATTCCCGATGCGCAGGTAGTGACGCGTCGGGATACCTTCGCCGGACGTATCACGCTGCTGTTCGGGCATTTCAACGGCGTGGGTATTTACCTGATTGACGCGCCGCATCTCTATGACCGCCCCGGTAGCCCGTATCACGACACTAACCTGTTTGCTTATACCGATAACGTGCAGCGTTTTGCATTGCTGGGCTGGGTTGGCTGTGAAATGGCCTGTGGCCTTGACCCATTCTGGCGCCCGGATGTGGTGCATGCGCACGACTGGCATGCGGGTCTGGCTCCGGCGTATCTGGCGGCGCGCGGCCATCCGGCGAAATCGGTGTTCACCGTCCACAACCTGGCGTATCAAGGCATGTTTTATGCAAAGCATATGGATGACATCCAATTGCCATGGTCGTTCTTTAATGTGCACGGACTGGAGTTTAACGGGCAGATTTCGTTTCTGAAGGCAGGGTTGTACTACGCCGACCACATTACGGCGGTCAGTCCGACCTACGCGCGGGAAATTACCGAGCCGCAGTTTGCCTACGGCATGGAAGGTCTGTTGCAGCAACGTCATCGCGAAGGGCGCCTTTCCGGCGTGCTGAACGGCGTTGATGAAAAAATCTGGAGCCCGGAAACCGATCTCCTGCTGGCATCGCGATATACGCGCGACACGCTGGAGGAGAAGGCAGAAAACAAACGTCAGCTTCAGATAGCGATGGGACTTAAGGTCAACGATAAAGTACCGCTGTTTGCTGTGGTGAGCCGTCTGACCAGTCAAAAAGGGCTGGATCTGGTGCTGGAAGCGCTGCCGGGGTTGTTAGAGCAGGGTGGACAGCTGGCATTGCTAGGCGCGGGCGATCCGGTATTACAGGAAGGATTCCTCGCCGCAGCGGCGGAACATCCAGGACAGGTGGGTGTGCAGATCGGCTATCACGAAGCCTTCTCGCACCGCATCATGGGTGGGGCCGATGTGATATTGGTTCCCAGCCGTTTTGAGCCGTGTGGCTTAACGCAGTTGTATGGACTGAAGTACGGCACGCTGCCGCTGGTGCGGCGCACCGGTGGGCTGGCTGATACAGTCTCTGACAGTTCGCTGGAAAACCTGGCGGACGGTATCGCCAGTGGGTTTGTATTTGAAGATAGTAATGCCTGGTCGCTGTTACGCGCGATCCGGCGTGCTTTCGTATTGTGGTCCCGGCCTTCGCTTTGGCGGTTTGTACAACGTCAGGCCATGACCATGGATTTTAGCTGGCAAGTCGCGGCGAAGTCATACCGTGAGCTTTACTATCGCTTGAAATAGATATCCAGGAATCACCTATATGAATGCTCCATTTACTTATGCATCGCCCACACTCAGCGTAGAGGCACTTAAGCATTCTATTGCCTATAAGCTGATGTTCACGATTGGTAAGGACCCGGTCATTGCCAATAAACATGAGTGGCTGAACGCCACGTTGTTCGCGGTGCGCGACCGTCTCGTGGAGCGCTGGCTGCGTTCTAACCGTGCGCAATTATCTCAGGAAACTCGTCAGGTCTATTACCTGTCTATGGAGTTTCTGATTGGCCGCACGCTTTCCAATGCACTGTTATCGCTGGGCATTTATGACGATGTCAAAAATGCGCTGGAAGGAATGGGGTTGGATCTTGAAGATCTGATCGACGAAGAAAACGACCCGGGTCTTGGCAATGGCGGTCTCGGGCGCCTGGCGGCCTGCTTTCTGGACTCTCTGGCAACGCTGGGATTGCCGGGACGCGGCTACGGTATTCGTTATGACTACGGCATGTTCAAGCAGAACATTGTTGATGGCCGCCAGAAAGAGTCGCCGGACTACTGGCTGGAATACGGTAACCCGTGGGAATTCAAACGCCACAACACGCGCTACAAAGTGCGTTTTGGCGGGCGCATTCAGCAGGAAGGTAAGAAAACGCGCTGGATAGAAACCGAAGAGATCCTCGCGGTCGCCTACGACCAGATTATCCCCGGCTACGACACCGACGCCACCAACACGCTGCGTCTGTGGAATGCCCAGGCCAGTAGCGAGATTAATCTCGGTAAATTTAACCAGGGCGACTACTTTGCGGCGGTGGAAGATAAAAACCACTCCGAGAACGTCTCCCGCGTATTGTACCCGGACGACTCCACCTATTCAGGACGTGAACTGCGGCTGCGCCAGGAGTATTTCCTGGTCTCCTCCACGGTGCAGGACATTCTGAGCCGTCATTACCAGCTGCACAAAACCTACGACAACCTGGCGGATAAAATTGCCATTCACCTCAACGACACCCATCCGGTGCTGTCGATCCCAGAGCTAATGCGTTTGCTGATCGATGAGCATAAGTTCAGCTGGGACGATGCGTTTGAGGTCTGCTGCCAGGTCTTCTCGTATACCAACCACACTTTGATGAGCGAAGCGCTGGAGACCTGGCCTGTCGATATGCTGGGCAAAATTTTGCCGCGCCATCTGCAAATCATCTTTGAAATCAACGACTACTTCCTGAAAACGTTACAGGAACAGTATCCGAACGATACCGCTCTGCTGGGGCGGACGTCGATTATCGATGAATCTAACGGCCGTCGTGTGCGTATGGCATGGCTGGCGGTGGTGGTGAGCCACAAGGTTAACGGCGTTTCCGAGCTGCACTCCAACCTGATGGTGCAGTCACTGTTTGCTGATTTTGCGAAGATTTTCCCGACTCGTTTTTGCAACGTCACCAATGGCGTGACGCCGCGTCGCTGGCTGGCGCTGGCCAACCCGTCGCTCTCTGAAGTGCTGGATGAGAACATTGGACGCACCTGGCGAACCGATCTCAGCCAGCTCAGTGAGCTTGAGCAGCACTGCGATTACCCGCTGGTAAATCAGGCGGTGCGCCGCGCGAAGCTGGAGAATAAAAAGCGTCTGGCCACGCTTATTGCCCAGCAGCTGAACGTGGTGGTGAACCCGAAATCGCTGTTTGATGTGCAGATAAAGCGTATTCACGAATACAAACGTCAGTTGATGAACGTGCTGCATGTGATTACCCGCTACAACCGCATTAAGGCCGATCCTGACGCTGAGTGGGTACCGCGTGTGAATATCTTCGCAGGTAAAGCGGCTTCTGCTTATTACATGGCGAAACACATCATTCACCTGATCAACGACGTCGCGAAAGTGATCAACAACGATCCGCAAATTGGCGACAAGCTGAAAGTGGTGTTTATCCCCAACTACAGCGTCAGCCTGGCGCAGGTGATTATTCCTGCTGCCGATCTGTCTGAGCAGATTTCTCTGGCCGGGACCGAAGCCTCCGGTACCAGTAATATGAAATTTGCTCTTAACGGCGCGCTGACCATCGGGACGCTGGACGGTGCCAACGTTGAGATGCTGGAGCATGTGGGCGCAGAAAATATCTTTATCTTTGGTAATACGGCGGAAGAGGTCGAGGCTTTACGCAGCCAGGGCTACAAGCCGCGTGAGTATTACGAGAAAGACGAAGAGCTGCACCAGGTGCTGACGCAGATCGGCAGCGGCGTATTCAGCCCTGAGGAGCCGGGACGCTATCGCGACCTGGTGGATTCGCTGATTAACTTTGGCGACCACTATCAGGTTCTGGCGGATTATCGCAGCTACGTTGATTGCCAGGATAAGGTTGATGAACTGTATCGTCACCCGGAAGAGTGGACCACCAAGTCGATGATTAATATCGCCAACATGGGGTACTTCTCGTCGGACAGGACGATCAAAGAGTACGCCGAAAACATCTGGCATATTGATTCGGTGCGGTTGTAATAAGGGATAGGACTACCTGTAGGCCGGATAAGGCGCTAGCCGCCATCCGGCAAAAGGCCCGATAGCGATGACGCTTACCGGGCCTACAGGGCGCTCGTTGCCGGGGGCGCTTCGCTTGCCCGGCCTACGTTCGTGTACTTGCTTACGACGCCAGCGACAGCTGGTGTTTCTCGATATACTCTGCCAGCCACTGGGTCATGCGTGACTGCTGCTCAGCGTTCAGCCACATACCTTCTTTCGTGCGACGCCACAGCGCATCTTCCGCGCGACGAACCCATTCGTGATCGACCAGATATTTCAGCTCGGCCTCATAAAACTCATGGCCAAAGTCTTCACCTAACTCGGCAAGCGAGGTGGCTTCGCCGATAACCCATTCGGTGTTGCTGCCGTAGGTGCGAGAGTAATGGCGTGCCAGCGACTCGGTCAGGAAAGGGTAGCGACGGCGCAGTTTGGCCGCGTAATCTTCGCGATCGCCGCCAATGTCACCGCCTGGCAGAATGCACTCTTTCGTCCATGCCGGACCAATACCCTGGTAGTACGATGCCAGTTTTTCCATCGCGTGCTCAGCCAGCTTACGATAGGTGGTCAGCTTACCGCCAAAGACCGACAGCAGCGGCGCTTTGCCGTTTTCGTCGTGGATATCCAGCGTGTAATCACGGGTGATCGCCTGCGGTGAGTCAGACTCGTCATCGCACAGCGGACGCACGCCTGAGTAAGTCCAGACGATATCATCACGGCCCAGCTGTTTCTTAAAGTGCGCGTTGTAGACCTTCAGCAGGTAATTGATTTCGCTTTCATCAATTTTCACTGCTTTCGGATCGCCTTTGTATTCAACGTCTGTCGTCCCGATGATCGAGAATTCGTCCATCCATGGGATAACAAACACAATACGCTTATCTTCGTTTTGCAGAATATAAGCTTGCTTCTGGGTATGTACGCGCGGCACTACGATGTGGCTGCCTTTAATCAGGCGAATGCCGTACGGTGATGGCAGGTGCATACCGTCGTCGAAGAACTCTTTCACCCACGGACCGGTGGCGTTGACCAGGCCACGCGCCTGCCAGGTGTATTTTTTGCCGGTATCGATATCTTCAGCTTCAACAATCCACAAACCGTTTTCACGGCGAGCAGAAGTGGCGCGAGTGCGGGTTAATACTTCTCCGCCTTTGCGTACGACCATTTGGGCGTTTGCCAAAACCAGTCGCGCATCGTCTACCCAGCAGTCGGAATATTCGAAACCGCGCACAATCTCAGGTTTCATTACGGAATCTGCGCCAAAACGCAAACCGGTAGAACCTGGCAAACTGGTGCGTTTGCCCAGATGATCGTACATAAACAAACCAATGCGGATCACCCACGCCGGACGCAGGTGCGGGCGGTGGGGCAGACGAAAGCGCATCGGGAAGGCGATATGCGGTGCCATTTTCAACAGCACTTCACGTTCGGCCAGCGCTTCGCTTACCAGACGAAATTCGTAGTGTTCCAGGTAGCGCAGGCCACCGTGGATGAGTTTGGAGCTAGCGGAAGAGGTGGCGCAGGCTAAATCCTGCGCTTCCAGCATCAGCACGGATAAACCGCGTCCAGCGGCATCTGCCGCGATACCGGCACCGTTGATGCCTCCACCTATCACAATCAGATCTTTGGTTTCCATGCTGGCCTCTCGCACTTTCGTTATAGCTCATTAATGTTCGTTATCGAGCATAATAGCAAAGAATCGCGCCATTGGTAACATCGGATAAACAATTTACAGTGATACATATAACATTATGGCGTTTAACTGCCGTCGGGACGTACACTAAGCAGTAACATGTCCGAAAAGCGTCACCTGCCATATAAAGAAGAGAGAGCAATGGATCAGTTTGAATGTATTAATGTCGAAGAAGCGCATCAGAAGCTGCATCAGGGGAGCGCGGTGTTAGTGGATATCCGTGATCCGCAAAGCTATGCCATGGGTCATGCCCCGCAGGCGTTTCATCTGACGAACGACACGCTGGGGTCATTTATGCGCGAGCATGATTTCGACACCGCCGTGTTGGTGATGTGTTATCACGGCAACAGCAGTAAAGGCGCGGCGCAATATCTTCTTCAGCAGGGCTATGACGCGGTTTACAGCGTTGACGGCGGCTTCGACGCCTGGCATCGACATTTTCCGGCAGAAGTGGCATACGGTTCGTAAGGCTATACCCAAATTAATTCGAGTTGCATCGCGACGGCGACGCAGCGAATCTCCGGGAGCGTACGAACAGTACGTGACCGGAGTGAGCGAGGAAAGCCAACAAAGATGCAGCTCGAAGTAAGAAGGGTATATATACTGTCCTCTTTTGTGTGGATGAAGCGACAGCAACCATGTTGATGATTACCTCTTTTGCTAACCCCCGCGTGGCGCAGGCATTTGTTGATTATATGGCGACACAAGGCGTTATCCTGACGATTCAACAACATCAGCAAACGGATGTCTGGCTGGCGGATGAGTCCCAGGCCGAGCGCGTGCATGCTGAACTGGCGCGATTTCTGGAGAATCCGGGCGATCCGCGCTACCTCGCGGCAAGCTGGCAGTCGGGTCAGACCGACAGCGGTCTGCACTACCAACGTTATCCGTTCCTGGCCAAATTGCGCGAACGCGCAGGTCCGGTAATCTGGTTGGTGATGGCCGCGTGTGTGCTGGTGTTTATTGCGATGAACGTGCTGGGCGACCAGGCGGTGATGCTCTGGCTGGCATGGCCGTTTGATCCTTCGCTGAAATTTGAATTCTGGCGTTATTTCACCCACGCTTTTATGCACTTCTCGCTGATGCATATTCTGTTCAACCTGTTGTGGTGGTGGTATCTCGGC
The DNA here is from genome assembly GCF_030332695.1 of Citrobacter sp. Cpo089. Lineage (NCBI taxonomy): Bacteria > Pseudomonadati > Pseudomonadota > Gammaproteobacteria > Enterobacterales > Enterobacteriaceae > Citrobacter > Citrobacter sp. Cpo089. The sequence continues at coordinate 146,279 of NZ_JAOWHJ010000046.1, forward strand.
GGTGCGGTTGAAAAGCGTCTGGGCAGTGGAAAACTGATTGTAATTACCGTGATCAGCGCCCTGTTGAGCGGCTATGTTCAGCAGAAATTTAGCGGCCCGTGGTTTGGTGGACTGTCTGGCGTGGTATATGCGCTGATGGGCTACGTGTGGTTGCGCGGCGAGCGCGATCCGCAAAGCGGTATTTTCCTGCAGCGTGGTTTGATTATCTTTGCTTTGATCTGGATTGTTGCCGGCTGGTTTGATCTATTCGGCATGTCGATGGCGAATGGCGCTCATATCGCCGGATTGGCCGTGGGTCTGGCAATGGCGTTTGCCGATACTATAAATGTACGAAAACGAACTTGACTCAAGTTTTGTGGTGCCGGAAGGCGGTGTGCGTTTGGACCAATTTGTAGGCCGGATAAGCGTCAGCGCATCCGGCAAAATTTCAGGGAACCATAATGAAGCAAACACAACGACATGACGCGATCATCGAGCTGGTAAAAAAACAGGGATACGTCAGTACTGAAGAGCTGGTGGAGCATTTCTCCGTCAGCCCGCAGACGATTCGCCGCGATCTTAACGATCTGGCCGATCAGAACATGATTTTGCGCCATCACGGAGGCGCGGCGCTGCCATCCAGCTCGGTCAACACCCCGTGGCATGACCGTAAAGCGACGCAGACTGCGGAAAAAGAGCGCATTGCCCGCAAAGTTGCCACGCAGATCCCGAACGGCTCTACGCTGTTTATTGATATCGGAACCACGCCGGAAGCGGTGGCTCACGCGCTGCTTAACCACAGCAATTTACGCATTGTGACCAACAACCTCAATGTGGCGAACACGCTGATGGCGAAAGAGGATTTCCGCATAATCCTCGCCGGTGGTGAACTGCGTAGCCGCGACGGCGGTATTATGGGCGAAGCGACCCTCGACTTTATTTCTCAGTTCCGTCTGGACTTCGGCATCTTAGGGATCAGCGGCATCGACAGCGACGGTTCCCTGCTGGAGTTTGATTATCACGAAGTTCGCACCAAGCGCGCGATCATTGAGAATTCACGGCATGTGATGCTGGTGGTGGACCACTCGAAGTTTGGGCGTAACGCGATGGTTAATATGGGCAGCATCAGCATGGTGGATGCGGTGTATACCGACACGCTGCCGCCTGCTGGTGTGATGCAGGTGATTGCTGACCATCATATCCAGTTAGAGCTGTGCTAAGGTAATCCCAGGCCTGATAAGCGTTGCGTATCAGGCATTAACTAAACGCCGTACCCCATCATCTTCAGCAGCTTCTGCGCATGTTGCACCGCATCCTGGCGATGTGCGACGCCGAGCTTTTGGTACAAATTGCGGATGTGCGTCTTGATGGTCGTTGCCGCGACGGCCAGCTCTCCGGCGATCTGCTCGTTGCTGTAGCCCGAATAAATCAGTCCCAGAACCTGCCATTCGCGCTGGGTCAGCGGGCTGGTGCGGATAAGCTCCGGCACTTCCGGGTGAGTAAGCAGACGCTCAACGAACCCTTCATCGAAGTGGGCAAATTTATGGCGGTGGTGCTGGTTAATCTCACGCAAAATGCGCTGGGCGCGGTGCTGATCGAGTTCCGGTAAGGTATTGAGCTGAATCAGCTGACGCAGTTGTTGCGCCATGGCCTCGCCTTCGATAACAAAGTGGCTGATGAATCCGGTGCGGTTCGCCAGCTGTAGGGCGTCGAGTAACACACGCTGGGCGTCATTTTTGCGCCCTGCCTGCCAGTAGAGCTGATTAAGCAGCAACAGGTTACGGTTCAGATCGCTCATCAGGCGCAGATTGCGCGCATTTTCATTCAACTCTTCCAGCACAATCTCAGCCGGTTCAAACTCGCCGAGCAGGATTTGCGCGCGAGCGATGTTGCGCCACTGGCTTTGCAGGAAGTGGTTATTGGCGAATTCTGGTTTTGGCGTGTGGCGCAGCCAGTTGGCGGCCGAGTTTTTGTCGCCCACCATTTGCCAGTAAATCACCCGCACCTTATCGGCGTTGGAGATCCAGTCGCTGTGATAGTGACCGTTACCCAGCAGGTTTTCCAGGCGGTTGAGCAGGCTGCGAGCGTTATCGAGATCGCCCCGTGCCAGTGAACACTGAACCAGCAGCGCCAGACACTGTAGCTGTTGCTGCGGCTGGAAAGTGGAAAGCAGTTCAATACCGCTACGGGCAGAGGCTTCTGATTCGTCCAGACGCGCCCATGCCCACAGTAGTTGTGCGCGAATACGTACCAGGAATTCGTGCATCGGCAGCTGTTCCAGGTGCTGCTCTTTGATCAGCTGGAATGCTTTTTCCTGAGTTTCCCAGGCGGCCTGTAAAAAGCCCTGGGCAAACAAAATTTCGCTTTGCTGGATAAGACTCCACAGCGCGTAATGCCAGACGTCATGATGACGCGCCATTTGCTCGGTTTGCTGCATTAACGCCAGAGAGCGCGTGAGATCGCCCTTACAGTGCAGGACTTCGCCGTGCACCGAGGTGGCGACGATCCGGCTATAGAACCAGGCGATGGGTAACTCATCCAGGGCCAGTTTCGCCAGGCGTTCGGCTTCGTCAGGGTTGCCGTCGTTAATCGCTACCTGCGCCCGTAAAGCGTTGAATTCGGCGTGCAGTGTCGGCTCCATGTCGCCTTTCATTTCCTGCTCTGCGCGCGCCAGCAAGGTGTTAACCTCTCCGTAGCGGTGCTGGCTTTGCATCAGCCAGGCTTGCAACAGAACCAGACGCGGATTTTCCAGCAGACTTTCCCACGGCAGGGCTTTCAGCGACTCTTCCAGTAACGTCAGCTCGCTATGGTTAAACAGTCCCCACGCATGATTAAGCAGGATATCGCGTAGCATATGGGCGTCGCCGGCTGCCAGCGCGTGGTGGATAGCTTCGCTGGGGAAGCCTTGCGCCATCCAGCTTTCGGCGGCGGCGCGGTGTATTTCGGGCAGTTCGTTCGCCAGCTCCCATTGGCAGCGCTGGCGTAAAAAGCTGCCAAACAGCGGGTGATAGCTGAACCACTCGCCAACGTCATCCATCCGCTGCAGGAATAACCCCTGACGCTCAATTTCTTCCAGCCGCATCTGGCCGTTTTCTTCCCCGGTAACGCGGACGATTAGCGCATCGTTCATGGAACGCAGAATGGCGCTTTTCAGCAGGAAGTGACGGGTGCCGAGGTCGACGCTGTCCAGCACTTCATCAACCAGATAATCGGACAAATGGCTGGCGTTGATCCCCGCGAGGCGTCGTGCTGACTGGTGCGCGGAATGATTGTTCTGGCGGGCGGAAAGGGCGATCAGTTGTAACGCCGTGGCCCAGCCAGCAACGTCATCGCACATCCGGCTGCTTTCTGCCGCTTCAATGGGAGAGGACAAACGTCGGTCGAAAAATTGTTTGGCTTCCTGATGGTTAAAGGCCAGCTGTTGGCTGCCTATCTCCAGCAGTTGATCGCGTACCCGCAGGTTGGCAATACCCAGTTGCGGCAGATTGCGCGACAGCACGACCAGCGTGAGGTTCTCAGGCTGGTGACGCAGGAAGAAACGCATCGCTTCGTGAATGGCCGGGTTAGAGATCAGATGATAATCATCTACTACCAGGTAGAGCGGGCGGTGCCACTCGGCCAGTTCGATAAATAGCTGGGCAAACAGTGACGTCAGGCTGGCGTACTGACGTTTTTGCACCATTGCTTCACTGGTGGTGCAGTGTCCACCTGTTGCCTGTTGGATAGCGGCGATCAGATAACTGGCAAAGCGCTCTTGCTGATTATCGCCCTCATCCAGAGAATACCAGCCTAAATCATTTTTCCCTGCCGCCCATTGTGAAACCAGCGTCGTTTTTCCATAACCAGCAGGACTTGTTATCAGGGCAAGCCTGAAATTGTTCGCGCCGGAAAGTTTAGCCAACAGGCGCTCACGAACCACCGTATGATCGAGTCGAACCGGACGACTTAATTTAGACGGAATCAACATAAGTTAGTCACTTCACTGTGTGAAAATAGGGAAGAATGATTTTTTTTGCGCTTCGTAATTAATAGATATAAGGTCGGCCAGATTGGTGTTTTATGCAAGCTAAGCGGACTTTTTGTGTGTCTGATTTTGCACTATGTCACAAATCTATACATCTATTGCAATAAATGCTTTAAAGAGTCGCAACAGGCGTGGCGACTGGATCCGTTGTAATTTTGACTGTGTCGAAAAATCCCTCTCTTTTTATATGGTTACTCAAATAGCTAATGAATATCACCGAATTTTGTGGCCGACTTAAAAGTTTTATGTGAATTATCTTATCGGGCACAGATATTTCAGGTTAGAAACTATTTCCCTATTTACACATTGTTTCTCATCGTCATATCGCTATTTGATATTGTCGATTAATCCTTTGTTACTAATGCGTCATTCGAAGAGCGTTATGCGGGGTTTGCGCGAATTTACGGGCAATTACCTCCCCTTTAAGTGGCGGAGATCACACTTTTATGCTCATCCCCGCTCCTCCTCCCTCCCTAATCCGTGCCAGGATGAGGAATGTCAACAACGAGCCAGGCAAACTAGCGATAACGTTGTTTTATTACCTAAGGATCTGGAACCCCTATGTCACAGCCTACTTTCAACAAAGATCAATTTCAGGCTGCCCTGACGCGTCAGTGGCAGCGCTTCGGTTTACTGTCGGCTCAAGAAATGACGTCGCGCCAGTGGTGGCAGGCAGTGAGTGGGGCGTTGGCTGAGTTACTCAGCGCCCAGCCTGCGGCAAAACCGGCAAAAAATCAGCGTCACGTTAACTACATCTCGATGGAGTTTTTGATTGGTCGCCTGACCGGCAACAATTTACTCAACCTCGGCTGGTATCAGGTGGTGAGCGATGAGCTGAAAGCGCATGACGTCAACCTGACAGACCTGCTGGAAGAAGAGATCGATCCGGCGTTGGGTAACGGTGGATTGGGACGCCTGGCGGCTTGCTTCCTTGATTCGATGGCGACAGTCGGCCAGTCGGCGACGGGCTATGGCCTCAACTACCAGTACGGCCTGTTCCGTCAGTCGTTTGCCGATGGCCAACAGATGGAAGCCCCGGATGACTGGCATCGTGGCAACTACCCGTGGTTCCGTCACAACGAGGCGCTGGATGTGCAGGTTGGGATTGGTGGCAAGGTCACCAAAGAAGGGCACTGGGAGCCAGGGTTTACCATCACCGGCCAGGCATGGGATCTGCCGGTTCTCGGTTACCGTAACGGCGTAGCGCAACCGCTGCGTCTGTGGCAGGCCAGCCATGCGCACCCGTTTAACCTGACCAAATTTAATGACGGCGATTTCCTGCGCGCAGAGCAGCAGGGCATCGACGCTGAAAAACTGACGAAAGTGCTGTACCCGAACGATAACCACACCGCGGGTAAAAAGCTGCGCCTGATGCAGCAGTACTTCCAGTGCGCCTGCTCCGTAGCCGACATTCTGCGCCGCCATCATCTGGCAGGACGTAACCTGCACGAACTGGCTGATTACGAAGTCATTCAACTTAACGATACTCACCCGACTATCGCGATCCCTGAACTGCTGCGCGTGCTGATTGATGAGCACCAGATGAGCTGGGACGATGCGTGGGCGATTACCAGCAAGACCTTCGCTTACACCAACCACACCCTGATGCCGGAAGCGTTAGAGTGCTGGGATGAGAAACTGGTGAAAGCACTCCTGCCGCGCCACATGCAAATCATCAAAGAGATTAACGACCGCTTTAAGACGTTGGTTGATAAAACCTGGCCGGGTGATGCTGAAGTCTGGGCGAAGCTGGCAGTGGTGCACAGTAAACAGGTGCGTATGGCCAACATGTGCGTGGTCAGCGGTTTTGCGGTCAACGGTGTGGCGGCGCTGCACTCCGATCTGGTAGTGAAAGATCTGTTCCCGGAATATCACCAGCTCTGGCCGAACAAATTCCATAACGTCACCAACGGGATTACTCCGCGTCGCTGGATTAAGCAATGCAACTCGGCGCTTGCCGCACTGCTGGATAAATCGCTGAAAAAAGAGTGGGCTAACGATCTCGATCAGCTGATCAATCTGGAAAAATACGCCGACGACGCGAAGTTCCGCCAGCAGTATCGTGACATCAAACTGGCGAACAAAGAGCGCCTGGTGAAGTTTATTAAAGCGCGTACCGGTATTGAAATAACGACTAACGCTATCTTTGATATTCAGATTAAACGTCTGCATGAGTACAAGCGCCAGCACCTGAATCTGCTGCATATTCTGGCGTTGTACAAAGAAATCCGTGAGAACCCGCAGGCAGATCGCGTGCCGCGCGTATTCCTGTTTGGCGCAAAAGCTGCTCCGGGTTACTACCTGGCGAAAAATATCATCTTCGCCATCAACCAGGTTGCACAAACCATCAATAACGACCCGAAAGTCGGCGACAAGCTGAAGGTCGTCTTCCTGCCGGATTATTGTGTCTCGGCGGCGGAAATGCTGATTCCGGCGGCGGATATCTCTGAACAGATTTCAACCGCAGGGAAAGAGGCTTCCGGCACCGGTAACATGAAGCTGGCGCTGAACGGTGCGTTAACCGTAGGTACGCTGGATGGCGCAAACGTCGAAATCGCCGAGAAGGTGGGTGACGAGAATATCTTTATCTTTGGTCATACCGTGGAAGAGGTGAAGGCGCTCAAAGCCAAAGGCTACGACCCGGTGAAATGGCGTAAAAAAGACAAAGTGCTGGATGCTGTCCTGAAAGAGCTGGAAAGCGGGAAATACAGCGATGGCGACAAGCATGCCTTTGACCAGATGCTGCACAGTATCGGCAAGCAGGGCGGCGACCCGTATCTGGTGATGGCGGACTTCGCGGCCTACGTTGAAGCTCAGAAGCAGGTTGACGTGTTGTATCGTGACCAGGACGCCTGGACCCGGGCGGCGATTCTGAATACCGCGCGTTGCGGCATGTTCAGCTCGGATCGCTCCATCCGCGATTACCAGGCTCGTATCTGGCAGGCGAAACGTTAAGGAATCGCGATGGAAAGCAAACGTCTGGATAATGCCGCGCTGGCGGCGGGGATCAGCCCCAATTACATTAATGCCCACGGTAAACCGCAGTCTATTGGCGCCGAAACCAAACGGCGTTTGCTTGACGCCATGCATCGCACCACCGCTGCCACTCAGGTGGCGGTAACCCCGGTGCCGAATGTCATGGTCTATACCGCTGGCAAGAAAATGCCGCTGGCGGTTGAGGGAAGCGGAGAGTTTAACTGGCTGCTGACCACCGAAGAGGGCGTGCAGCACAAAGGGCATGCCGTCGGCGGTAAATCTTTTAACCTTCCGGCGAAGCTGCCGGAGGGGTATCACACGTTGACCCTGACCCAGGGCGAGCTGCGTTCCCATTGTCGTATCATCGTGGCACCAAAGCGCTGCTATGAACCGCAGACGTTGTTAGCCGGGCAGAAGCTATGGGGTGCATGTGTTCAGCTCTACACCTTGCGATCGGAAAAGAACTGGGGGATTGGCGACTTCGGCGATCTCCGCACCATGCTGGTGGATGTGGCGCAACGCGGCGGCGCGTTTATCGGGCTTAATCCGATTCACGCGCTGTATCCGGCGAATCCGGAGAGCGCCAGCCCGTACAGCCCGTCGTCACGTCGCTGGTTGAACGTTATTTATATTGATGTAAACGCCGTAGATGATTTCCGTCTGAGTAAAGAGGCGCAGGCGTGGTGGCAGAAACCCGCGACTCAGCAAGCTCTGCAACGCGCCCGCGATGCCAAGTGGGTTGATTATTCTGCTGTTACCGCACTGAAGATGACGGCGCTACGTATGGCGTGGAAAAGCTTCTCTGCGCGTGATGATGAGCAGATGGCGGCATTTCGCCAGTTTGTGGCTCAGGAAGGGGATAGCCTCTACTGGCAGGCGGCCTTTGATGCGCTGCATGCGCATCAGGTGAAAGAGGACGCATTGCGCTGGGGCTGGCCGGTGTGGCCAGAAGCTTTCCAGTCAGTGGACTCGCCAGAGGTAAAACGCTTCTGCGAAGAACATCGTGATGACGTAGATTTCTACCTGTGGTTACAGTGGCTGGCGTATACCCAGTTTGCTGACTGCTGGAAAACCAGCCAGGGCTTTGCAATGCCGATAGGGCTGTATCGCGACCTGGCCGTTGGCGTGGCCGAAGGCGGGGCGGAAACCTGGTGTGACCGCGAGTTGTATTGCCTGAAAGCTTCAGTTGGCGCACCGCCGGATATTCTCGGTCCGCTTGGGCAAAACTGGGGACTGCCGCCGATGGATCCGCACATCATCGCGGCACGTGCTTACGAACCGTTTATCGAACTGCTGCGCGCCAATATGCAGAACTGCGGCGCGTTGCGTATCGACCATGTCATGTCGATGCTGCGTCTGTGGTGGATCCCTTACGGTGAAACTGCCGATCACGGTGCCTACGTGCATTATCCGGTCGACGATCTGCTGTCAATTTTGGCGCTGGAAAGTAAACGTCACCACTGCATGGTGATTGGTGAAGATCTGGGTACCGTGCCGGTGGAGATCGTCAGCAAGCTGCGTGATAGCGGCGTCTACTCCTACAAAGTGCTTTATTTTGAGAATGACCATGAGAAAAACTTCCGTGCGCCGAAAGCGTACCCGGAACAATCAATGGCAGTCGCGGCGACGCATGACCTTCCTACGCTTAAAGGTTATTGGGATAGCGGCGATCTGACGCTGGGTAAAGTACTGGGCCTGTATCCGGATGAAGTCGTGCTGCGCGGGTTGTATCAGGACCGGGAACTGGCGAAACAGGGGCTGCTGGACGCGCTGCACAAATACGGCTGCCTGCCAAAACGTGCCGGTCACAAGGCTTCCCTGATGTCGATGACGCCGATTCTGAATCGCGGCATGCAACGCTATATCGCTGACAGCAACAGTGCGTTGCTGGGCCTGCAACCGGAAGACTGGCTGGATATGGCTGAGCCGGTCAACATTCCGGGGACCAGCGACCAGTACAAAAACTGGCGGCGAAAACTCACCGCCACGCTGGAGCAGATGTTTGCCGATGAGGGCGTGAATAAGCTGATTAAGGATTTGGATAAGCGGCGAAAAGCGGCCGCGAAGAAGAAGTAAGAAAGCCGGGGATTTCCCCGGCTTTCTTATGGTGATGGCTCGTAGCACGTAGGCCTGATAAGCGTAGCGCCATCAGGCACAGTTTTATCAGACCACCATACCCAGCAGCAGACACCCTACCAGACCGCAGACGGAGATAATGGTTTCCAGCATTGACCATGACTTGATGGTTTCACCGATGGTCAGGTTGAAATACTCCTTGAACAGCCAGAACCCAGGATCGTTCACGTGGGAGAAGATGACGGAACCAGAACCAACCGCAATAACCATCAGCTCAGGGCTTACGCCGGTCGTTGCAATCAGCGGTGCCACAATCCCACCTGCAGTAATCGCTGCAACGGTTGCGGAACCCAGTGCGATACGCAGTACTGCAGCGATAGACCATGCCATCAGCAGCGGAGAAACGTTAGAGCCGTGCATCATGGAGGCGATGTATTTGTCCACGCCGCTATCAACCAGGACCTGTTTAAAGGCACCGCCACCACCGATGATCAACAGCATCATCGCGATGATTTTGATTGAGGACACCAGCGTGTCGTTAATCTGATCCATCGAACGTCCGCGGTTCAGACCAAAAGTGAACATCGCAATCAGCACCGCAATCAACGTTGCCATGACCGGGTCACCGAGGAATTCTGCAACCGTCAGGAAAGCATGGCCTTTCGGCAGAATCATCTCCGCCACGGCGCGCATTGCCATCAGGATAACCGGGACCAGAGAGGTCCAGACGCTGACGCCAAAGCCTGGCATCTCTTCTTCAGTGAAGGTTTTTGCGCTGTACAGACCTTCCGGGATTGGCTTATCGATGCCTTTCAGGAAACGCGCGTATACCGGACCGGCGAGAATAACGGTCGGGATTGCCAGAATCGTACCAAACAGCAGAGTTTTACCCATATCTGCGTGGAAAATGGTGGCAATAGCGGTTGGACCCGGGTGCGGTGGCAGGAAGCCGTGAGTAACGGACAGCGCAGCCGCCATCGGCACACCAACGTACAGCAGCGGGATGTTAGCAGCGGCAGCAATGGTGAATACCAGCGGCAGCATCAGCACGAAGCCAACTTCGTAGAACAGGGCAAAACCGACGGTGAAGCCGGTTAATACCACCGCCCACTGAATGTGTTTTTTGCCGAATTTAGCAATCAGCGTGGTTGCGATGCGCTGTGCGCCGCCGCAGTCCGCCAGCATTTTGCCCAGCATGGCGCCAAAACCCATAATCAGGGCGAGGCTGCCAAGGGTTCCGCCGACGCCGGCTTTAATCGAACCGATGACTTTATCCAGTGGCATCCCTTGCATCAATCCGACAGCAAGCGCCACCAGGACGAGAGCGATGAAGCCGTTCATTTTGAAACGGATCATCAGGAGGAGTAACAAGATTACACCGATAGCAACGATGACTAATGGCATGATTTACCTGGCCTTTACTTTGTTATGGGTAACGTCAGTGTTTAGATGACAAATTCCGATTGTCCCGACCGGGAACAGAGTATTCTCAGCACCAATGCTGGTTGCCTTCAAAACTAATCAGTTTAACTGGCTATTATGTGTGTGTTAGGTGCTGATACGAATGATACGGGTAACATGCTGCGCTTGAAAATCACCTGGACAGGCAAAATTTAAAATATGAGAGGCTGGTCAAATTATGCGGGGGATTGTTGCAGGATAAATGCGAAAAAATGTTGGGACGTAAGCCGGAGTCAGCGATTACGCTACCACCCGGCATTAATGCCCGATAGCGACGCGGGGGCGTCTTATCGGGCCTACGGATACTCTACAGGTTCAGGCGTTAGTAGTAAGAGTGCTCGCCGCGCTGGTGTTCGGTTAAATCGCGAACGCCTTTCAGTTCAGGGAATTCAGCCAGCAGCTGCTTCTCGATACCTTCTTTCAGCGTTACATCTACCATTGAACAGCCGTTACAGCCGCCGCCAAACTGCAGAATGGCGTAGCCTTCATCGGTGATTTCCATCAGAGAGACACGACCACCGTGGCCAGCCAGCTGTGGGTTGATCTGCGATTGCAGCATGTACTCCACGCGTTCCATCAGCGGCGCATCATCGGCAACTTTACGCATTTTGGCGTTTGGTGCTTTCAGGGTCAGTTGGGAGCCTAACTGGTCGGTAACGAAATCGATTTCTGCATCTTCCAGATACGGTGCGCTCAGTTCATCAACATATGCGGTCAGCAGGTCAAATTTAATGGCGGCGTCGGTTGCTTCCACGGCGTCCGGCGGACAATAAGAAACGCCGCATTCAGCGTTAGGCGTACCGGGATTAATCACAAATACGCGGATTTGTGTCCCTTCTTCCTGATTTGCCAGCAGTTTGGCAAAGTGCGCTTGTGCAGCATCGGAAATATGGATCATAGTAATGGCCTAATAGTTGACTATTTTACTTGGTTATAATACGCCCATCATCGAGGCTCTACAAGGTTCGACACAGGCACCATACCTGGACAGTCGCCGCGCCGTTGCGTAAAAGCAGCTGCGCGATTTCCGCGACGGTACTTCCGGTAGTGACGACATCATCCACAATAACCATATGGAGTCCCTGCACCGGCAATTCAAGGCGAAAGGCATTTTTCAGGTTTTGTTTACGTAATCGGGCGCTGAGATGGTGCTGTGTGGCGGTTGCCCGAACCCGCGAGATGGTCCGGCTGTCCCAGTCGCAACCCAGCCAGCGTGCCAGCGGACGGCACAGTAAATCGCTCTGATTAAACCCTCTGCGCCAGTGTCGGCGTTGCCAGAGCGGGACGCTGACCAGCCTGTCCGGTAGAAGAAGGCCGCTGGCGCGCCGGGCCTGTAGTACCTCCAGCAATAGCAAACGTGAAAGAGCTGAGGCTGTTTCGCTGCGTCGTGAAAACTTGAGCTGGTGGATAAGCCCGCTCAACGGCGGAACATAGTCGCTGACGGTAACCAGTCTCTGCCACGGCGGCGGTTTTTGCAGGCAGCGCCCACAGGGAATGACGGTATGAGCGGCAGGGAGTCCACATTGAGGGCACAGGCTGGCGTGTTGACGCGTTGCCCGCGTACAGACTGAGCAGATCCCCCAATGTCCTAACGTCAGGGGCATTCGGCATAGCCAGCACAATCCCGGTACTGTTAGCATAGATGCATCCTTTCAGGCTAAAAGAGAACAATAACTGATGAATGACATCTGGTGGCAGACCCAGGGTTCGGGAAATTGCCATCTTGTGCTGCTGCACGGATGGGGACTGAATGCGCAAGTGTGGCATTGCATAAGCGAGGAACTGAGCTCGCATTTTACGCTGCATCTTGTCGACTTACCGGGATTTGGTCGTAGCCAGGGTTTCGGTGCAATGTCGCTGGAAGAGATGGCTGAGCGGGTATTGAAACAGGCACCGGAGAAAGCTATTTGGCTCGGCTGGAGTCTGGGTGGGCTGGTCGCGAGTCAGGTAGCGTTAACGCATCCTGAGCGTGTTCAGGCGCTGGTGACCGTCGCGTCTTCCCCTTGCTTTAGCGCGCGGGATGAGTGGCCGGGAATCAAGCCAGAGGTGCTGGCAGGTTTCCAGCAGCAGCTGAGCGAAGATTTCCAGCGTACGGTGGAGCGTTTTCTAGCATTGCAAACGATGGGCACAGAAACTGCGCGTCAGGATGCGCGAGCGCTGAAGAAAACGGTACTGGCTTTACCCATGCCGGACGTCGAGGTGCTCAATGGTGGACTTGAGATCCTGAAAACGGTCGATCTGCGAGAACCGCTGTGCGCGGTGGCAATGCCTTTCCTGCGGTTGTATGGCTATCTTGACGGGCTGGTGCCGCGCAAAGTCGTCCCGATGCTGGATGCACTGTGGCCGCAGAGCGAGTCTTTGGTGTTTGCCAAAGCGGCGCATGCGCCGTTTATCTCGCATCCCGCCGAATTCTGTGCAGCGCTTGTGGCGTTAAAACAGAAACTATAAATTTGATGTGTTGCCCGGTGGTGCCATGCTCGCCGGGCCTGAGATTAATGGCTGCGCGTAGCCAGATCCTCAGCGGTGAGGCCAGTAATTCTGAAGATGGTTAGTGGGTCTATACCATCAGCCTGCATAGTTGATGCAATACGTAATGCTTCCTCTCGTTTGCCTTGTTGCAGACCCGTTTGTAACCCCTCCTGTAGCCCTTCTTGCAACCCTTTCCTATGGCCTTCCTGAAGACCATTAAGGTGCCCTTCCTGTCGTAATCTTTCGGCGATAGTCATCAACTTGTCCTTATGTTGGGGTAAACGTTCGGCGACTTCATGAAGAAACTCGCCAAAATGTGTGGTGTTACCGGCCTGCATTAAATAATTAAACAAGGCTTTCAACTGGTTGTCATTAGCGTGTCCTTTAACAAGCAGGATGGCCATTTTTTCTACCAGCCCCATCAAATCGCGTTTACGAATATGCTTTTGGATGAGCTCCAACAGCGCCATCCGGCGATGCTGCATAATCTCGTCATCGGGCACAACAGTGATATCGATCAGTGGAAACGCGGTGCTATAAAGTTGTCTGGCGGACTCCGGGTCATCAAACTCGTCCAGCCAACAAAGTGAATAGGGGTATGGGCTTGCTGAGCCATGATAAAAAAGCATGGGTATCACCAGCGGGAGTTTTTAACGACCACAGCACATCAGAGTAGTACGCGCGCAAATCGTCCTCAATAAAGCTGCCCGATTCCAGTTGCAGTGTTTTAAGATCGCAAAGTTTTTGCAAAGAGGCTGGAAGATGAAGCTGAAGAAAGTCGCGTGCGGTCGCCGGGTGGTTTAAGAACGTTTTGAAAATCGCGTCATGCGGCGTAGCAGTCGTGTCAGTATTCATGGCGATCCGTCACCTGAGAAAAAAGATGACGAGACTCTACTTCCCAGGTTACCAGTAATCATCCACGAATTAATAACGATGCGTGGCTGGCTGGAGGATAGATCTTTTTTGCTGAAATAATGAAATCTGTGTGGAATCCATTACGCAAAAAAGCCGGATATCAGCGTAAACGCGTTATCCGGCCTGGACGTTTGCATCATTTGTAGGCCGGATAAGCGTAGCGCCATCCGGCAAAGAGCATCTGATTAGCGTAAAGCCCACCACTCGCGCAGGCAGGCTTTACCTTCTGGGCAACTTTTGCAGCTTCCGGAAAGACACCCGTCGGCATCTTCCTGAATCCGCACCGCTTTGCCCATCTTTTCTAACTGATTCAGCATGGCGTCAATCATGGGCTGCGGGGTATGCAGCGTGTGGCTAATTTGTGTCGCCTCCATGCGCCCCCGCAAAGCCAGTAAATCACGAACCTGAATAAGCGATGCCATTGTCGATAACCTTAGTGGCAATCGCCAGTCGTGCTGGAACAGCAGGAACTCGCCGTCCTGTTGGTTGCCAGCAGTGCGAGGTCCACGCGGCTGCGAGCTCGGCGCAGCAGGCCCAGCAACACGATGTTAAACAGGATGACCGCTAAAATGCACACCAGGCTGTAGGTCGGGTGCTCTTTGTAGCTGACCGTCTGATAAAACAGCGTCGACAGAGAGTAGGCGATATTCAGGCCCCACAGAATCGAGAAGCTCATCCAGCCACGGCTGGATTCACGTGCGATAGCGCCCATCACTGAAATGCACGGTACATATAGCAGAACAAAGATCAGATAGCTGTACGCGGCGGCGGCGCTGCCAAATTTCTCGCCCATCACGCCCATTGCCCCGGTAGCCATTTCACCGTCGCCCTTGCTGGCTTCGATAGGGTTAGCCAGCACGCTCAGGCTGAAAGTGTCTTTCAGGCTTTGCCAGGTTTCATCTACCGCGCCGAGCAGCTCGTCACCGAGGTGGAAATCTGCCGGGTTGAACTCTTCTTCCTGAATGTTTTCTGCGGTATAGAGCGTGTTCAGCGTACCGACAACCACTTCTTTCGCCATCGCGCCGGTGAACAGACCTACGGTTGCCTGCCAGTTATCTTCGTGAACACCAATCGGTTTGAAGACAGGGGTAATGACGCGGCTAACGGAAGCCAGAGCAGAGTCGTTGATGTTGTCGACGATTTTCCCGCTCAGTGAGAAGCTGTTAAATGCGCTGAGGAAAATGCTGACGATGATGATGACTTTACCTGCACGCAGAACGAAGCCTTTCAGACGTTGCCAGGTTTGAATGATCAGACTCTTAATGTGCGGTACGTGATATACCGGCAGCTCCATCACGAACGGCGTTGCTTCGCCACGCATGATGGTGTGTTTGAGCATCAGGCCGGTCAACACCGCCATAACGATACCCAGCACGTACAGCGAGAAGACCGCCAGCGCGCCGTTCTGACCAAAGAACGCGGCGGCAAAGACGGCGAAAATCGCCAGACGTGCGCCACAGGACATAAACGGCGCCATCATGATGGTCATCAGACGCTCACGCGGGGCGTCCAGCGTACGCGCGCCCATCACTGACGGTACGTTACAACCAAAGCCGACGATCAGCGGGACAAATGATTTGCCCGGCAGTCCCAGCGCCTGCATTAGACGGTCCATCACAAATGCGGCGCGCGCCATGTAGCCGGAGTCTTCAAGGAAAGAGAGGAACAGATACATCATGCCGATTTGCGGTACCAGCGGCAGCACGGTGTTAATCCCGCCGCCAAGGCCCTGGGCCAGGAAGATAGTCAGCCAGTCCGGGAAATGCAGCGTATAGCCAATCCACTGAATACCATGGATAAAGAGCGCCACGGAGCCAACATCAAACAACGGCTGCAGCGCGCCGCCAATGTTGATGGCAAGCAGGAACATCAGGTACATCACGAACAGGAAAATCGGCAGACCGAGGAAGCGGTTGAGGATAATTTTATCTACCGCTGTGGTGAAACGGCTCGGCTCTGCCGTCAGGGTATTACTGACGGTATCGCAGATAGCGGCAATGCACTGGTAACGTGCATCGGCAATATGTAGCGCCGGGTCGTCCATTGTCTCACTCAGGCGAGCAACAGCGGCATCAAGGTTTTGTGCTGCATCACCGGCGTAAGCACGGCTGTAGATATCGCCTTCGAGCATCTGCAGGCCTAGCCAGCGGCGCTGTTTGAGCGGCATATCTTTGGCCATTGCGTCGGCGAGGGAATCAGCTTCTTGCAGCAGCGGCTGGGCATAATGGACCAGCTCAACGGTGTCGTTTTCTTTGTAGCGATCGATCGCCAGCTTCAGTGCTTCAATGCCGCGCGCACGAGTGGAAACCAGTGGAACCACCGGACAGCCAAGACGAGCGGAGAGGGCGTCGATATCGATACGGATTTGCTGTTTCTCAGCAATATCCAGCATGTTCAGTGCAACGATACAGGGAATACCCAGCTCAAGCAGTTGCAACGTCAGGTAGAGGTTGCGTTCAAGGTTTGAAGCATCGACCACGTTGATCAACAGATCCGCGTCGCCGCTTAAAATATAGTGGCAGGCAATCTGCTCATCGAGAGAGGTTTGGGATGAGATTGTCGTCAGAGAATAAGTGCCGGGTAAATCGACCAGCGTGACCTGGTGGTCCGTCGTGGCGAAATGGCCTTCTTTACGCTCAACGGTAACGCCAGCCCAGTTGCCTACACGCTGGCGCGCGCCGGTGAGCTGGTTGAATAAAGTTGTCTTGCCGGAATTAGGATTACCAATTAAACCAATGGTTAGTTTTTTCATTTTTATAGACTCACTGTATTAACAGGAAACCGCTTCCACTTCTAATAACGCCAAATCCTTCTTACGCAATACCAGACTTACGCGACGCGTTTCGATATGGATAGGATCGCCGAGCGGGGCGACGCGTACCACGTTGAAGGATGAGCCGGGTAGCATGCCAAGTGACAACAGTTTCTGACGATAAGCCGGGCTGATTTCACGGGCAAAACCGGTAATTTTCCACGCACTGTCAGGAGTGAATTGCATAGGGACCTACTTATATCTCGCTAACTGGATGATTACCTCATGGGGCGACAGGGCGGCATGAGACCAGATGATTAGCTAACGTAAGGGAAGAGTAAATAATCAACAAATCAATGATAATGAGAATGGTTTCTATCATCAATAGAATAAATGTGACGGAATGTACAATTGGATAATAATTTGAGCCAATTTTGATATTCCTCAATATTTATTCTGATTGGAAACGAGTGATTCGCGGAAGTAATTATTGGGGATCTTAATGTTTAATTAAGGTTTCATCTGTTAATGAAGTGATAAATATATTGTGGTGCAAAGCGGGGCATAGATTAAATATGCCGGATGGCGACGCTCATGCGTCTTATCCGGCCTGCAAATTAATTGCGATAACCTGGCCGGACAGGGCGTTTACACCACCATCCGGCACAGGGTTTAAACTTAGCGTTTTTTACCCATCGCCGCCGCCAACGCATCCATCATCGCACTGTTGCCTGTAGGCTGTGCGTCACGGCCACGCGGTTTCGCCGCTTTTGGTGCCGGGCGATTGCCCTGAGCGCGATCGTTATTCCCGCCGCCGCGACGCGCATTGGTTTCACCCGGCTGCTCGTCCAGACGCATGGTCAGCGCGATACGCTTACGTTGCAGGTCCACTTCCAGCACTTTCACCTTCACAATGTCGCCCGCTTTCACCACGGTGTGTGGATCTTCGACGAACTTATTCGACAGCGAAGAGATATGCACCAGACCATCCTGATGAACGCCGATATCAACAAACGCGCCGAAGTTGGTAACGTTGGTGACAGCACCTTCCAGAATCATTCCCGGCAGCAGGTCGTTCATGGTTTCGACGCCATCAGCAAACTGTGCGGTTTTAAATTCAGGACGCGGATCGCGGCCCGGCTTTTCCAGCTCTTTGATGATGTCGGTGACGGTCGGCACCCCGAAGCGTTCGTCGGTAAAATCAGCGGGTTTCAGATTGCGCAATTCGCTGCTGTTACCCATCAGATCACGCAACGATTGCTCGGTGGCGGCCAGAATGCGTTCCACAACCGGATAAGCTTCCGGGTGGACGGTAGAGGCATCCAGCGGGTTATCGCCGTGGTTGATACGCAGGAAGCCCGCGCACTGTTCAAAGGCTTTAGGTCCAAGACGGCTGACTTTTAACAGTTGCTGACGGTTCTGGAATTGACCGTTCTCATCACGCCAGGCAACGATATTCTGCGCCATCATGCGCGTCAGACCAGCAACACGGGTCAGCAGCGGTACGGAGGCGGTATTCAGATCGACGCCGACGGCGTTCACGCAGTCTTCCACCACCGCATCCAGCTTACGCGCCAACTGAGTCTGGCTTACGTCGTGCTGATACTGGCCCACGCCGATAGATTTCGGATCGATTTTCACCAGCTCAGCCAGCGGATCCTGCAGACGACGGGCGATAGACACCGCGCCACGCAGAGATACGTCGAGGTCCGGGAACTCCAGCGCCGCCAGTTCGGATGCGGAGTAAACTGACGCTCCGGCTTCACTGACGATCACTTTCTGCGCGGTCACTTGCGGGAACTGCTTTTGCACGTCGAGGAAGAAACGCTCGGTTTCGCGCGACGCCGTACCGTTACCAATCGCCACCAGTTCAACGTTGTGTTTTTCACATAGCGTTGCAACGGCAACGGCGGCTTTGGCGGCCTGACCGGTATGCGGATAAATAGTGTCGGTCGCGACCAGCTTGCCGGTACCGTCAACCACTGCCACTTTTACACCGGTACGCAGACCTGGATCGAGGCCCATGGTGGCGCGCAGCCCGGCCGGAGCGGCCATCAGCAGGTCATGCAGGTTACGGGCAAAGACGTTGATAGCTTCATCTTCCGCACGTTCGCGCACGGTACCCATCAGCTCCGTTTCAAGGTGCATCAGCACTTTGATGCGCCAGGTCCAGCTAACCACGCCTTTACGCCAGCTGTCTGCTGGGGCGTTGTTCAGGCGCAGCCCCAGATGATCGCGGATAATCTGCTCGCCGTGGCTCTCTTTTGGTGGCTCATCGAATTGCGGATCGGCATTCAGTGAAAGCTGTAACACGCCTTCGTTACGACCACGGAACATGGCCAGCGCACGGTGGGATGGTACGGTAGAAATCGGTTCGTGGTGATCGAAGTAGTCGCGGAACTTAGCGCCTTCCTCTTCTTTACCGCTTACCACGGTGGCGACCAGGTGGGCGTTTTTCCACAGATAATCACGTACTTTTGCCAGCAGAGCAGCATCTTCAGCGAAGCGCTCCATTAGAATGTAGCGCGCGCCGTCGAGGGCGGCTTTGGTATCCGCCACGCCGTTTTCGGCGTTGAGATATTTTGCGGCTTCCGTTTCCGGGTCGTGAGACGGTTCGTTCCACAGCAGGTCTGCCAGCGGCTCCAGTCCAGCCTCAATGGCGATCTGCCCACGGGTGCGGCGCTTTGGTTTATACGGCAGATAGAGATCTTCGAGTTCGGTCTTACTTAACGTGCCGTTGATCGCTTTCGCCAGATCGTCAGTCAGTTTGCCTTGCTCGCCGATAGATTTCAGGATTGCCTGACGGCGGTCTTCCAGTTCACGCAGATATCCCAGACGGGTTTCCAGATTACGCAGTTGCGTATCGTCCAGACCGCCGGTGATTTCCTTACGATATCGTGCGATAAACGGCACGGTGTTCCCTTCGTCAAGCAGGCGAACGGCAGCTTCTACCTGTTCAGCACGAGCCTGAATTTCACCTGCGATAATGCGGCAGAAAGAATCATTCATCATGGATAGCTTCGTCTATAGGATAAAAAATCAGGGGATAGTTATACGGATTGACTGGCAAAAATGCCAGCCATCTGCCGGGGCTTCGGATTGTTCCGGTCTCACTTCACGTATTCAATCTCATTCACGTACCAGCTGGCTTCGCCACCTGGGGTGTTTACTACTGCGAGATCGCCGACCTCTTTTTTCAATAGCGCCCGCGCCATTGGTGAGTCGATTGAGATGTAATCCTTACGACCGAAGATCTCATCGTAGCCAACAATACGGAATTTGCGGATGTCGCCATCGTCATTTTCAATCTCAACCCATGCGCCAAAGAAGACTTTGCCTTCCTGCTGCGGG
The DNA here is from genome assembly GCF_030332695.1 of Citrobacter sp. Cpo089. Taxonomy (NCBI): domain Bacteria; kingdom Pseudomonadati; phylum Pseudomonadota; class Gammaproteobacteria; order Enterobacterales; family Enterobacteriaceae; genus Citrobacter; species Citrobacter sp. Cpo089. The sequence goes on from NZ_JAOWHJ010000046.1 coordinate 166,282, forward strand.
GAGTAATCGACGATTTTTAGATTCTCCATGCACTTGGTCAAATAACGGACGCGGCGGTCGATCTCACGCAGGCGCTTTTTATTATACTGGTAGTCGGCATTTTCGCTGCGGTCACCCAGACTTGCGGCCCAGGTAACTTTTTTGGTGACTTCCGGGCGCTCTTCACGCCAGAGATAATTCAGCTCTTGTTTAAGTTTTTCATACCCTTCACGGGTTATCAGGGGCGTTTTCATCTTATTGTTTTACCTTCGACTCTGTGATGATGCGCACAATTAGTATTACGTGAGCATATCAACAGAATAAATAATGTATTGCGAGAAACATTGTATACTTAAGCTGCTGTTTAATATGCTTTGTAACAATTTAGCCTGGAATTCATACCAGAATTCGCTGGTGACTCACGTTAGCTTTCTTAAGAATATACACTTAATTGTTGCGAACCTTTGGGAGTAATAACAATGCAAGAGAACTATAAGATTCTGGTGGTCGATGACGACATGCGCTTGCGTGCGCTTCTGGAGCGTTATCTGACCGAGCAGGGCTTCCAGGTTCGAAGCGTCGCAAACGCTGAGCAGATGGATCGTCTGCTGACCCGTGAGTCCTTTCACCTGATGGTGCTGGATTTAATGCTGCCTGGAGAAGATGGCCTGTCTATTTGCCGTCGCCTGCGCAGCCAGAGCAACCCGATGCCGATCATTATGGTCACAGCGAAGGGTGAAGAAGTTGACCGTATCGTAGGGCTGGAAATCGGTGCCGACGATTACATCCCGAAACCGTTTAACCCGCGTGAGCTGCTGGCTCGTATTCGCGCAGTCCTGCGTCGTCAGGCGAATGAACTGCCGGGCGCACCTTCTCAGGAAGAAGCGGTTATCGCTTTTGGTAAGTTCAAGCTGAACCTCGGTACGCGTGAAATGTTCCGCGAAGATGAGCCGATGCCGCTCACTAGCGGGGAATTTGCAGTACTGAAAGCGCTGGTAAGCCACCCGCGCGAGCCGCTGTCGCGAGACAAGCTGATGAACCTCGCCCGTGGTCGTGAATATTCTGCGATGGAACGTTCTATCGACGTCCAGATCTCCCGTCTGCGCCGCATGGTGGAAGAAGATCCGGCTCATCCACGCTACATTCAGACCGTATGGGGTCTGGGCTACGTCTTTGTTCCGGACGGTTCTAAAGCATGAGGCGAATGCGCTTCTCGCCACGAAGTTCGTTTGCCCGCACGTTATTGCTCATCGTCACCTTGCTGTTTGCCAGCCTGGTGACGACATACCTGGTAGTGCTGAACTTCGCGATTCTGCCGAGCCTCCAGCAGTTTAATAAGGTCCTGGCGTACGAAGTTCGTATGCTGATGACCGATAAACTGCAGCTGGAGGACGGTACGCAACTGGTGGTGCCGCCCGCATTCCGCCGGGAAATTTATCGTGAGCTGGGTATTTCCCTCTATTCCAACGAGGCCGCTGAAGAAGCCGGACTGCGTTGGGCGCAACACTATGAATTCTTAAGCCATCAGATGGCGCAGCAACTGGGTGGCCCAACGGAAGTCCGCGTTGAGGTAAACAAAAGCTCGCCGGTCGTGTGGTTGAAAACCTGGCTGTCGCCCAATATCTGGGTACGCGTGCCGCTTACGGAAATTCATCAGGGCGACTTCTCACCGCTGTTCCGCTATACGCTGGCGATTATGCTGTTGGCTATCGGTGGGGCGTGGTTGTTTATCCGTATCCAGAACCGGCCATTGGTGGATCTTGAACATGCGGCGCTGCAGGTGGGGAAAGGTATCATTCCGCCGCCGTTGCGTGAGTATGGCGCTTCAGAGGTGCGCTCCGTAACCCGAGCCTTTAACCATATGGCTGCGGGCGTGAAGCAGCTGGCCGATGACCGTACGCTGTTAATGGCGGGCGTGAGCCACGATTTACGTACCCCGCTGACGCGTATTCGTCTGGCGACGGAAATGATGGGCGAAGAGGACGGTTATCTTGCGGAGTCCATCAATAAGGACATCGAAGAGTGTAACGCCATCATCGAGCAGTTCATCGATTACCTGCGTACCGGTCAGGAGATGCCAATGGAGATGGCAGATCTGAACTCGGTGTTGGGTGAAGTGGTTGCGGCAGAAAGCGGCTACGAACGTGAAATCGAAACTGCACTGCTGCCGGGCAGCATTCAGGTGAAGATGCACCCGCTGTCGATCAAGCGTGCGGTTGCCAATATGGTGGTTAACGCCGCCCGCTACGGCAACGGCTGGATTAAGGTCAGTAGCGGAATGGAGCAGCATCGCGCCTGGTTCCAGGTAGAAGATGATGGTCCGGGCATCAAGCCGGAGCAGCGTAAACACCTGTTCCAGCCGTTTGTCCGCGGAGACAGCGCGCGCAGTACCAGCGGTACGGGCCTGGGGCTGGCGATTGTGCAGCGTATTATTGATAACCATAACGGTATGCTGGAGATTGGTACCAGTGAACGCGGTGGGTTGTCGATTCGTGCATGGCTTCCGGTTCCCTTCACTCGCGCGCCGGGCAACACGAAAGACGCATAACAAAGGGAGGCAAAATGCCTCCCTTTTTGTTGCTGTAGGCCGGATAAGGCGAAACCGCCATCCGGCACTTTTCGTTACAGCTTCGGTCCGGCGCTAACCAGCGCTTCACCTGCAGGGGTGTCGGTATATTTCTCGAAGTTCTCGATAAACAGTTTCGCCAGTGCGTTGGCTTTTTCCTGCCACTGCTCCGGAGATGCGTAGGTATTACGCGGATCGAGAATGCGAGTGTCCACACCCGGCAGCTCGGTCGGGATAGCCAGGTCAAACATCGGCAGACGGAACGTTTCCGCGTCATCCAGCGAACCGTTCAGGATGGCGTCGATAATCGCACGGGTATCTTTGATAGAGATACGCTTGCCGGTACCGTTCCAGCCGGTGTTAACCAGATACGCCTGCGCACCTGCCGCCTGCATACGTTTCACCAGTACTTCTGCGTACTGCGTTGGGTGCAGAGACAGGAATGCTGCGCCGAAACAGGCAGAGAAGGTCGGGGTCGGTTCGGTGACGCCGCGTTCGGTACCGGCCAGTTTGGCGGTGAAGCCAGACAGGAAGTGGTACTGCGTTTGGTCTGCCGTCAGGCGAGAAACCGGCGGCAGCACGCCAAATGCGTCGGCGGTCAGGAAGATCACTTTGGTAGCATGGCCCGCTTTTGACACCGGCTTAACGATATTATCGATGTGATAAATTGGGTAGGAAACGCGGGTGTTCTCAGTTTTTGAACCATCATCGAAATCGATGGAACCATCTTCGCGCACGGTGACGTTTTCCAGCAGCGCGTCACGACGGATCGCGTTGTAGATTTCCGGCTCGGCATCTTTAGACAGTTTGATGGTCTTCGCGTAGCAACCGCCTTCGAAGTTAAACACGCCGTCGTCATCCCAGCCGTGTTCGTCATCGCCAATCAGGCGACGTTTCGGGTCGGTGGACAGCGTGGTTTTACCGGTGCCGGACAGGCCAAAGAAGACTGCCACATCGCCTTTTTCCCCAACGTTTGCTGAGCAGTGCATGGAGGCAATGCCTTTCAGCGGCAGCAGGTAGTTCATTACGGAGAACATACCTTTCTTCATTTCGCCGCCGTACCAAGTGCCACCAATCAACTGGATACGCTCAGTCAGGTTGAAAGCCACGAAGTTTTCGGAGTTCAGACCCTGCTCTTTCCACTGCGGGTTGGTGCATTTAGCGCCGTTCATCACGATGAAATCAGGTTTGAAATCAACCAGCTCTTCGTCGCTTGGGCGGATGAACATGTTTTTGACAAAATGCGCCTGCCAGGCAACTTCGGTAATGAAGCGCACGGAAAGACGGGTATCGGCGTTAGCGCCGCAGAAAGCATCAATGATAAACAGGCGCTTGCCGGAAAGTTGCTGGGTGACTAATCCTTTCAGATGCTGCCAGGTTTCCGGGGAAAGCGGTTTGTTGTCGTTCTTACCTTTACCTTTGTCGGACCACCACAGCGTGTCGCGCGTGGTGTCGTCACGGACAATGTACTTATCCTTTGGCGAACGTCCGGTAAAGATACCGGTATCAACGGCAACGGCGCCCAGATTCGTTAACACGCCACGTTCATAACCTTCCAGGTTTGGATCAAGTTCTTCCTGGAAAAGCGTGTCGTAGTCTGGATTGTAAACGATATCCTGAACGTCATTGATACCATAAGCCTTGAGATCTTGCGGGGTTAAACTGTTGTTCACACGCATTTCACTGCTCCTTAGCCAATATGTATTACCTGGAATAGTAAGGTTTTTTAGGGATTGTTAACCGCGACAAGGCTCATAGATTTACGCATCCGGGAAAATCACGGGCGACCGAATGCGCTGCGACTCCTGTCACAAAGAGGCAGATATTATGGCAGGAAACCCTTTTTTGTTGTGGAAAATGTTCTTAAAACGTTAATGGAGAGTGTTTTTGGCGGGAATCTTGTGAGTGTAATCGCATTCACGTAAGAAATGAATGTGGGTTATACATAAACAATATCGATTCACTTCCCGTCGTCGTGGTCTGAAATCGCTCTATCAATGCTCAAAATTGTGAAGTTGATGCGATAATTAGCTTTTCCCTTCATTCTGGATACTGACATGGATAGTGCTGAAATTTCACGTACGACGCGTTGGGGCATGATATTCATCGGCCTGTTGCAGGGGACATTATGCTATCTGCTGATGACATATCTGGCGCCCCATAATGACGGCTGGCTGTTCTATGGCATGCCTGCGACGATTGCGATCACCTCGGCCCTTTTGCTTACTGTTGTTTCTTTCAAACAACGCGCGCTGTGGTACTGGATGGCGCTGATCTTTGTTGTCGTGCTGGCGATGAGTGTCTGGCTAAAGTGGCAAGTCGAGGACAGTGATAAGTGGCGGCAACATGAAGTTTTTATGTTCTACGGTTGGCGCCTACTGCTGATGGCGATGCTGGCTTTGCCCTGGATTCAGTACTCGCTTCATGTCTCTCGTGAGCAGGCGCGTTACCCGCATTTTTATCGGCAATTGTGGCTTAATGCGTTGACGTTGCTGATTGTCTTTGTCGCCAACGGTTTGTTCTGGCTGGTGCTCCTGCTATGGAGCGAGATGTTTAAGCTGGTCGGTATTCCCTTCTTCAGCACGCTCTTCTTTGATACCGACTGGTTTGGCTATGTGGCCTTTGGTCTGATTACCGCACTGGCAGTGGTACTGGCCCGTACACAGTCGCGTCTGGTCACGGCGGTACAAAAATTACTGACGTTTATCGCCACCGGTCTGTTACCTCTGGTCGCGCTGTTGGCGCTGATGTTCATACTGACCTTACCCTTCACCGGGCTGGAGGCTATTTCGCAACGCGTGTCTGCGGCTGGGTTGATGTCAACGCTGACGCTGCTCCTGTTGCTGTTGATAGCTATCGTGCGTGAACCGCAAAAAGAGGCGTTACCGTATCCTGGCGCGTTACGCTACCTGATCAAATGCTCTCTGATTGTCGCGCCCATCTATATGCTGATTGCCGGTTGGTCACTGTGGGTGCGAATACAGCAGTACGGTTGGACGCCTGAGCGCGTTTATGGCGTGCTGGTGGTCGTGGTGCTGCTGGTATGGTCGTTTGGCTATCTGGCCAGCATTTTGCGCCGCGGGCGCAATCCGCTTGAGCTTCAGGGGCCGGTCATTCTTGGTGTTTCGTTGCTGGCGTTGGGGCTGTTGGTTCTGCTGTCATCGCCGGTTATTGATGCCTGGCGCATCAGCGTTAACAGCCATATGGGGTTGTATCACAGCGGGAAAATTAAACCGGATCAAGTCAGCCTGTATATGTTGGATCACAGCGGAAAACCGGGGCGCGCAGCGTTGGAAGCATTACAAAAAGATGTGGCGTTTAATCAAGACAGTAAACGCAGACGCGACTTGAATTCTCTGCTGCAAGGGCGCCGGGATCCGGTTAAAGAGCTAACCGCAACACAGTTAGTATCGAAGGTTGTGATGGTTCCGGGGAGCCAGAAGCCAGACGATGCGTTCTGGGCGTTTGTCAAAACACAGGGGTATCGCATCACCTCTTGTGCTGAGCAGAATGCGTGCGTACTGGTGAGTCAGGACCTCAATGCGGATGGTCATCCTGAGCAGGTGTTATATGCCTTTGGCGATGGGGAGAGTCTGGTCTTCGGCATGCAGAAAAACAAATGGGATTTGTTAGCGGTCGCCACGCTACCTGAAGGATTCACTAAGGATAAATTGCTGCAGGCGGTAGCGAATCAGCAACTGGGCTCAACCCCTAGAATCTGGCGGGATATCACTATTGATGGCAAAAGACTGCCGATGACTTATTACACCGAGTGAGTGTGTTGCCGACATCGTTTTTGCCGGATGGCAGCGTGAACGTCTTATCAGGCCTACGACAGTTTTTCCGTAGGCCTGATAAGCGCCGTGCCATCAGGCAAGACAGTGATTAATGCACCTGGGGATCGGCAGGGGAGGCATTGCTGCGGATCTCAGCAATATCCATGGCGTTAAACAGATAGTGACTACCGCAGTAATCGCAGTGCATATCGATCTCGCCTTCTTCCGCCAGAATGCTGTCCACTTCTTCGTCCGGCAACGTTTTCAGTGCGCCTGCGCAGCGTTCGCGTGAACAGGTGCATTTGAACTCAACGTCCTGCGGATCGTAGAGAGTAACTTCTTCTTCGTGGTACAGGCGCCACAGCACTTCGTTGGCCGGCAGCGTCAGCAGCTCTTCGGCTTTGATGGTTTCAGTCAGGGCTGTCAGGTGATCGAAATCATCTGCCTGCGCGTTTTGCGCCGGCATTACCTGCAGCAGCATTCCGCCAGCAGCGGGTTTGCCATCAACGTCGCCAGTGCGGATGAACAGGCGTGTCGGCAGCTGTTCAGAGCGCATGAAGTAATCTTCCAGACACGCTGCCAGCGTGTCACCTTCCAGACCGACCACGCCTTGATAACGCTCGCCTTCTTCCGGGGTAATGGTGATCACCAGGTAACCGTTGCCCACCAGCGTTTTCAGATCGGCATCTTCAGGAATATCACCCTGCATGCGGGCCACGCCGCGCATCTGCTGATTGTTGTTGCCGTTGATGACGGCCAGGCTCAGCGGACCATCACCCTGCAACTGCACAGTGATATCACCGGCAAATTTCAGCGTGGCGGTGAGCAGGCTGGTGGCAACCAGTAGCTCAGCCAGTACGTTTTTGACCGGTTGCGGGTAAGTATGATTTTCGAGGATCTGTTGCAGGGTTTCCGAAACGGTCACCAGTTCGCCGCGCACGGCAAAGTTTTCAAACAGATAACGATGTAATTGGTCATGTTGCGGCATAATCATCTCTCTTGCAGGTGACAGTCACTCGCTGTCGCCGTGTTTAAATCGTAACAGGTCGCGGCGCTCTTTTTTGTCCGGTCGCCTGTCCGGGTGCGGCATGGTTAACGCGTTAAGTTTACGCGCCAGCGCCACTTTTTCGCGTTTTTCCACGCTTTCCGCGGTTTCTTCATACAGCGTAACGGCTTCCGTTGCCGGGCGACGCTGCTCGGTAATGGCCTTGATAATGACCGTTCGCTCGTCATTTCCCTGGCGCAGGGTGAGGGTGGCGTTCAGCTCGACAATCTTGCTTGGCTTACTGCGCTGGCCGTTGTAGTGCACCTTACCGCCTTCAACCATTTCGCGGGCTAGCGCACGCGTTTTGTAAAAGCGTGCAGCCCACAGCCATTTATCCAGCCTGACTTCAGCAGAGGGCTTTTCTTTCATGGCGTCTCCTTCACATCAGTGAGGGGATCAGTCGGCGGTAGTCATTCAGTGACGGATGGCGTGCGTACTGTTTTTCGGCGATGCCGGAGTCGGGATTGGTCACGCCGAGGCAGTAACGAATACCGTACAGAGCAGCGGCGTCGAGAATGGGTTCGCTGTCGTCAATAAACAGCGTCTTCTCTGCACTCATTCCCGTTTCTTCAGCCACAGCGTGCCATAACCGCTGATCCTCTTTGGGATAACCAAATGTGTGGGTGGAAAGTAATAAATCAAGGTGTGAGGCCAGACCGGTATGCTCAAGCTTCACCGCCAGATTATGCGGATGCGCGTTGGTGAGCAAAATGCGGCGCTTGCCGCTGGCTTTTAAGGCATCAAGAAACGGTACGGTATCTTCGCGCAAAACGGCGCGCGGTCCCTGTTCCGTGGTCATGGCGCAAATATCCAGATCCAGGCACTCGCTCCAGTAATCCAGGCAATACCAGTTTAGCGTATGCTGCACGGCATGATACTGCTGACGAATATAGTCCTGAGCTTCCTGAGGAGAGATACCCTGCTTCGCGCCATAGGTTTCCGGCACCAATTTTTGCCAGAAATAGTTATCGAATGCCAGGTCGAGCAGCGTGCCGTCCATATCTAACAACACGGTGTCGACATCCTGCCAGGCAATATTGATATGCATGGAAACTCCCCAGAAGAAAACATGATGCGCGACAGGGTAGCATATCCTGTCGCGCGAGCGTGTTATCGAATCAGGCTTTCCGGGTTGTCAATCAGTGTTGGATTGAGACAACTTTCGTAGTAGCTCTGAATTTCCGCGATGCGGGTGCGGTGACGCTGGTAGCGTCTGAATGCCTGTATGCTGTTGTAGATAGCGCATCCGAGCATGGAGAACATCAGCAGCGTCGTGCCAAGGTAGCGCCATAATCCTGAACGATCCGGAATACGATGCAGGCCAATGTGCTGGGTGCCATTGGCGTCAGTCGAAATATTGGTGACGATCCCCTCCGCGCGAAATGGTGTCTGCATTAGCATCTGCGCCAGGCGCTGGAAGGCGTTCCACTGTTCCTGGGGAGGATAGTCATATAGCGAGGTCGTCGGCCACGGCTGATCGACCAGATCGCTGCCTTCGTCGCTGATAATCAGGAAACCGCCAGGGGCAGGGCTATTCAGCGCCTGGGCTGCTCGCGCAGTCTCGCGTGAAATAAACGGCGCCGTAGAGGTATTCACCAGATTATCCAACGACTCTGCGCTTACCGGACGTAGCAGCACGTTCACGCCATCCAGTTTGCCTGCGTTCGCTCGCTTCACCAGCGCGGCCCAGTCTTTACTGTTACCGAGGTTAACCAGCGCATTTTTTAAGCGCATACATTCATCTTTGGCTGCACACAGATCGGCCGTTTTAAGGACAATCTCACCAAAATCGTCCAGTAACACCATGCCGGACTTTTGGATTGCCGAGCGTAGCGATGCGCTGACGCGAGAGTCATCGTCAGGTTTGGGATGCAGCTGACGGCTCACGGCCTGCGTGAGCGCGGTGGCCTTATTCACCAGGTCAGACTCAGGCAGCGGTAATGCGCGCGCATCATTCCAGATAATTTGCGAGCAATCGAAAGGCATAAACGGCGTGGCAGGCTGCGCATTCCAGCTCCCTTGGGTATGAATGTTACACATACCCGTACCACTCAGGTGCAGCGTGTCACCCACGCGAACGCCCGCGTTTTCGAGCTGTTTAACGCTGGCGGCTTCGATAGTTTGCGCGCCCTTCATCCAGGAGAGCGTGACCTTTATTGGCATATCCAGCGGGATCCAAAACAGCAGCATCAGCAGTACCAGCAACGAGCCGCCTGCGATGACAGCGTTGCGCAGCCAGTGCTGTAACGGGAAGTTTTTCACTTCATCGTGCAGAGATAAAAAACGCCCCTGGCGGGCAACGTGGCGATCGAGATAAATATCGATATCCGTTTGCTGGCCAAGGTCTTGGGCGATGTAAGGTTGCCAGTGAGCTGGGTAGATCAGATCAATAATACCCAGCGAGATATTATTAATTTGTTCCTGGTCGTTTTCGCCAAACAATCCCCAGCGACGCGGCGTACCGCGCAGACAATGAATTTCCCGCAGGGCGCTTTTAGACGGCGGGGCGAACAATCCCCACAGACCCGCAGCTAACAGCAACACCGCGCCACCGACTGCCCACGGAACAAACGTGTTCGGGATAACCAAACAGAAAAAGAACAGCAGGAATGATGCGGTTATCAGCAACGCCTCGCGCAATCCCGAAGGGCGGCTGAGCGCATATTCTTCATGGGTTTCCTGGCGAATATTCAGCAGTTCAATCTGCTCACTTTCTTCACCACGAATGGACGCCTGGGTAGAAGCGGTGTGCTGTAACGCATAACCTCGCGCTTCCTGCATATATTCCTGCAGCGTATGGCCGTTCAACGAGATAACCAGCGGTATCGTATTGGTGTGGATTATCTCAACGCTGTTTTCGTCGTTGATGTATTGTTCCCAGAAAGGGGGAAGATGTACCTCAACGGAATCAAGATAGTAGCGCCATTTGTTAGGATCGTCGGTGGTAATGCCGTAACGTGTAATCGAACGAGTAAGCACGATGACGCTATTACTTTGGGCATTCAACGTTAATGAGACCGGCGCAGCACTGGCTCCCGTGGGACCGGGTACTTGCTGAATTTGACTAAGGCTTTCGAGATAGTTTTCGACTGCGCTGCGTTCTTCAGGTGTGAGTTTACGTTTCGAGGCGTCTGAGAAGACGCTGCTCAAGGGTAAATTTTTCTGCCTGGATTTTGATTTGAGTAGCCATCCTGCAAGCAATGAGCAGGCCAGCAAAGCAGCTAAAAAAATCAGAATGGTGCTCATGCTTTCCCCATCTTACTTAGTCTGTCAGGCGTGGTCAGTCGCACCCTGTTCAATATTCGTGATTCTGTGGTTGGCTATCGGCAAGTGTGGAGTCGAACTTGAGCATCTTTAAATACAGCCCAGTAAATGCGAATCATAGCAAAATCACCAAAAATGGAATATCAGCAAATTCCTGGAGTTATTTCAACCTATTGACTTTTAATTTGAAATAGGGATTAACTTTTAGTACGTTACATAAATGTAAATAAACGGCAATTCACATTGCCGAAACCGTGCGGTATATCGCACAATAACCCCAGATTTCACAGCAAAGATCCTCACAATGAGCAAATCATTACAGAAACCCACGATTTTGAAAGTGGAAACCGTCGCCCAATCCCGGCTGTTTAAGGTCGAAAGCGTGGACCTTGAGTTCAGCAATGGCGTACGCCGCGTTTATGAACGTATGCGTCCATCCACGCGTGAAGCGGTAATGATTGTGCCGATTGTTGACGACCATCTGATCCTTATTCGCGAATATGCGGTCGGGACCGAGTCCTACGAACTGGGTTTTTCCAAGGGATTAATCGATCCTGGCGAAAGCGTGTTTGAGGCGGCGAATCGGGAGCTGAAAGAAGAGGTGGGGTTTGGCGCAAAAGATCTGACGTTTTTAAAGAAACTCAGCATGGCGCCATCTTATTTCTCCAGCAAGATGAACATCGTGGTGGCAGAGGACTTATATCCTGAATCGCTGGAGGGTGATGAACCTGAGCCATTACCGCAGGTGCGCTGGCCGCTGGCGCATTTGATGGACCTGCTGGAAGATCCTGATTTTCATGAAGCACGTAATGTCAGTGCGCTGTTCCTCGTACGCGAATGGCTGAAAGGGCAGGGGCGGCTTTAATTACGATTGCCAACTGATACCTTATCCAGCCTACAAAATTCCGGAAGATCAAATAATTGTACCGAAATTGTAGGCCGGATAAGCGAAGCGCCATCCGGCAATCGATCAGAACAGTTCGTGTGTCTCACCATTATCAATAATGGTTGTTCCCACCTCATGCACCGCTTGTTGCGTCGGCTGTGTGCCTTCAATGAAGTACTCTGCGCGGCTATTGCCACCGCTCGCCAGTTGTCCTGTGCTGCGATCGATATTGACCGTCACGATACCCGGCGGTGGCGTCAGCGGCTGTTCAGGCACACCTTCCAGCACGGATTTCATGTAAGCATCCCATGCAGGCTGCGCACTCTTCGCACCGCCTTCGTAGCCGGAGATTTGGTCTTTGATCGCGCCGGAAGCCGTTGTATGACCAAGGTTGCGGCGATGGTCATCAAAGCCGATCCATACCGACGTTACTACCCCTGGTCCGTAACCGGAGAACCACGCATCTTTAGAGCTGTTGGTAGTCCCGGTTTTCCCGCCGATATCATGACGCTGTAAATCGCGACCTGCGCGCCAACCGGTTCCCATCCAGCCTGGTTCACCAAAGATATTGGTGTTCAGCGCGCTTTTAATCAGGAAAGCTAGCGGCGTGTTGATCACGTGCGGAGCGTACTCTTGTGTTCCGCTTTGCGCGACCAGAGCCTGGTTCGCCTGCTCAAGTTGCGGCATAGGCACGGCGGCATTCTGCTGTTCCTGCGAGACGGCGACATCTTCTACGTTACTGTTTTCCAGCACATTAGATTTCTGGGTATCGCCATATATCACCGGAATATCGCATTCCGGGCAGGCAATTTTCGGCTTCGCTTCGAAGATAACGCCGCCCATATCGCTTTCAATCTTACTGATGAAATACGGATCGACCAGGAAGCCGCCATTAGACATCACTGCATAACCGCGTGCCACCTGCAACGGTGTGAACGAAGCAGAACCCAGCGCCAGCGACTCGGTATGCACAATGTTCTGTGCCGGGAAGCCGAAACGTTGCAGATACTCTGCCGCGTAATCCACGCCCATGGCGCGCATGGCGCGTACCATGACTACGTTTTTCGACTGACCCAGCCCCTGACGTAAGCGGATAGGACCGGCGTACTGCGGCGGGGAGTTCTTCGGCTGCCAGTCGGAACCAGCACCGGCATCCCAGCGGGAGATCGGCACGTCGTTGAGCATGCTCGCCAGCGTCAGACCTTTATCCATCGCGGCGGTATACAGGAATGGCTTGATGTTGGAGCCCACCTGGCGTAACGCCTGGGTTGCACGGTTAAACTTGCTCTGGTTGAAGTCAAAACCACCAACCAGCGCCAGCACCGCGCCGTTTTGCGGATTGATGGAGACCAGGGCTGAGTTGACGTCCGGCACTTGCGCCAGCCACCAGGCATCTCCCACCTGGCGTACCCAGATTTGCTGGCCAGTCTGTACTACGTCAGTCACTTTACGCGGCGTTGGGCCTTGTTGAGTATCCGAACGGTAAGGACGCGCCCAGCGCATACCATCCATCCGTAATGACACTGATGTACCATCCGCCAGCGCGGCAATGGCTTCCTGTGGATTGGCGCTGGTAACAACCGCCGGCAGCAGGGGGCCATAAGTCGGCAGCGCTTTCAGTGTATCGGTAATTTTCTTGCTGTCCCAACTGCTTTCGCCCACTTTCCACAGCACGTTCGACGGGCCGCGGTAGCCGTGGCGCATGTCGTAATCCATCACGTTGTTACGTACTGCCTGCTGAGCTGCCTGCTGTACTTTGCGCGTAATGGTAGTGGTGATGCGATACCCGTCTTCGTAGGCTTTCTCGCCATAACGGTTATACATCTCCTGGCGCACCATTTCAGACAGATACGGTGCAGAGAAAGCGATTTCCGGCGCGTGGTAGTTAGCGTCAATGGCCTCGCCGCGCGCCTGATCGTACTGGGCCTGCGTGATGTAGTTTTCGCTCAACATACGCGACAGTACAACGTTACGTCGCGCGGTTGCACGGTCCATCGAATAGAGTGGGTTGAAGGTTGACGGCGCTTTTGGCAGACCGGCAATCACCGCAATTTCACTTAAGCTGAGTTGATCCACTGTCTTACCGAAATAGACCTGCGCGGCAGCACCCACGCCATAGGCGCGATACCCCAGATAGATCTTGTTCAGATACAGTTCGAGGATCTCATCTTTACTCAGCAGTTGTTCAATGCGGATCGCCAGGAACACTTCTTTGATCTTACGCATCAGCGTACGTTCCGGGCTCAGGAAGAAGTTTCTCGCCAACTGTTGGGTAATGGTACTCGCCCCTTGCGAAGCGTGACCAGAGAACAATGCGACGCTGGCCGCACGGAAGATCCCCACCGGGTCTACCCCATGGTGCTCATAAAAGCGGCTGTCTTCTGTGGCGATAAAGGCTTTAACCATTACCGGCGGCATCTGATCCAGTGTGACCGGGATTCGACGTTTCTCGCCATATTGCGCGATTAGCTCGCCGTCAGCGCTGTAAACCTGCATCGGGATCTGTAAACGCACATCTTTGAGCGTCGCGACGTCAGGTAATTGCGGCTCGATATAGCGATAAAGGCCATAAATCGAGCCTGCTCCCAGCAGGATGCAACATACTGCAAGGATTAATAAATACTTTACGAACTTCACTGGAGATTTCCCATTTAGTGGCATTTGGGCAGTTTATAAACAAACGCGCGGTAGTATAAAGGCAAGCCAGACGCATTGATATACCCGTTAAAGCGACGGGTGATAAGGAGATCATCAGCAATGGCTTTCAATATCTGGAAAATTGGTCTGCATATTCAGCAACATGAAGCGCTGGCTGTCGCTATCGTTCGCGAAGCATCAGGTTGGTATCTGCAACGCTGGTGGCGTATACCGCTGACGCCTCAGGTTATCGTCGATGGCCACATTCGCGAGCCTGAACAGCTGGTCGCCGCGCTACTGCCGTGGAGCCGGGAGCTCCCTCGCCGACACCATATTCATCTCTCTTTTCCCGCCAACAGGACGTTACAAAAAAAGTTTCCTCGTCCGACAATGACGTTACGCGAGCCAGAGCAAACCGCATGGTTGTCCGGTTCGATGGCGCGTGAACTCGATATGGCGCCGGATGCGCTGCATTTTGATTATAGCGAAGACACGTTGAGCCCGGCGTTTAACGTCACTGCTGCGCAAAGCAAAGAGATTTCAGCGCTTCTGACGCTTATCCAAACCCTGAAGGTGCAGGTTACGGCGATTACACCGGATGCCAGCGCGTTACAGCGATTTATTCCCTTCTTGCCAGAGCATCAGCAGTGTCTGGTATGGCGTGATGACGCCCAGTGGTTATGGGCGACCCGTTCGGCATGGGGACGTAAATCAACGGGCGATATTGGCAGTATCGATGAGCTTGCCACGACATTATCTCTGCCCACGACAGCCATTGCGCAATGCTCCCCTGGCGGCTTCGACCCTTTGAGCGCCGTGTCTGTACGCCAGCCGCCCATTCCAACGCAAAGTCATCACTTCGCCATTGCGCTGGGACTCGCTATGGGAGGCGCGTATTGATGATAGCGACCATTAATCTTCTGCCCTGGCGTCAGACTCGGCGTTACGCTTGCCTGCGCTTCTGGGGCATCTTATTTAGCGCTTCGCTACTGCTTAGTAGCGGCGTGTTGTTGCGCTATTACAGCGTGTTGAGTGTAGAAAATCGGGCTGAATTGTTGCTGGCAGATGCCGAAAAGACGCGTGCCGAGGCCTTAATGGCGCTAAAGCCGCGTATGCAGCAGCGCCAGCAACGATGGCAACAGGTGCAGGCACGGAACAAACAGCGTGAGCAGACCCGAAGCTGGCAGTCGGTATTGCAAGAGCTGGCGGAATTCCTGCCTGAGCAGGCGTGGTTAACAAAAATGGCCTGGCAGCAGGACACGCTGGAACTGACGGGAAACACGCTGAACTTTGCCGCGCTGCAGGCGCTGGAGGCGCAATTACGCCAGCAGCCATTGTTTCAGTTGAGCAGCCCCGGTGAAACGCAGCAGGATGCGCAGGGACGCTGGCAATTCCACTATCGACTGACACGGAGCGGTGCGCATGATAACGATCTGTGATGTCTGGTTAGCGCAGTCGCCGCGCTTTCGACTCATCTGCTGGTGCGGCTGGATGTTAGGACTACTCATACTGGTGACGTTATGTCTTTATCCCGTCGCGCGGGAGCGGACGATGCAACGCGAGACGCTGGTCCAACAACGGGCAGCTATTCAGATGCAATGGCGAGATGTCTATCTGCTGGCGGCATCACCAGCAGAGCCGGAAGAGAAACTGACCCTGTTCTCCCCGCTGCTGTTTCAGACTTCACTTACTCGTCTTATCCACTGGCAACCCTCCGCGCAAGGCGGAGAGATGGCGCTGATATCGGCCTGGGATGCTATCCCGCAGACGTTTGTCCAGTTGGCGGATCAGGGGATGAACGTCAGCCGATTTTCGCTTAGCGCAGAAGACACGGAGTTGCTGCTAACGCTACAGCTGGAGCGTCTGAATGACGGTTGAACGCTGGCTGTTGGCATGTATGAGCGTACTGATGCTCACCGGTATGCGTAATCCCTTCCTGCCGCCGGAGGACCGCTGCCAAATTGCTGAGATGTCGACATGGCGCTTTCAGGGCATGGTGAGCCAGGGCACGCGACCCATCGGCATCGTTCAGGATAGCCAGAAAAAATGGCGGCGGGTTAAGCCAAATGACGTCCTGAAAAACGGTTGGACGATTACGCAGATAACGGCCCAGAACATAACCCTCGATACAGAAAAAAACTGCGAACCGCCGCGATGGCAGTGGCAACGACAAGGAGCGGTAAATGAAGCGATGGATAGCGTGGATAGTAATAGCGCTGGCGGTCGGGATAACGAGCGCGCTGGCGACGAAACCGCAAAACGTGACGCTGGTGCTCGATGATGTGCCGGTTACGCAGGTATTGCAGGCGCTGGCTGAACAGGAACAGAAAAACCTGGTGGTTTCGCCAGATGTCAGCGGTGTGCTGTCGTTGCATTTGACGGATGTCCCCTGGAAGCAGGCATTGCAGACGGTGGTAAAAAGTGCCGGGCTGGTATTACGCCAGGAGGGCAATATCCTGCATGTGCATTCTGTTCAATGGCAGAGTGAAAATGCGGCCCGCCAGGACAATGAACAGGCGCGGATTCAGGCCAGTATGCCGCTGGAGCAGCGCAGCATTATTTTGCACTATGCCGATGCTGCCGAGCTGGCAAAAGCAGGAGAAAAGCTGCTCAGTGCCAAGGGAAGCATGACGGTGGATAAACGGACCAACCGCTTACTGCTGCGTGATAATAGCGTTGCGCTTAACACCCTGGAAAAGTGGGTATCGCAAATGGATTTGCCGGTTGCCCAGGTCGAACTGGCGGCGCATATCGTCACCATAAATGAAAAAAGTTTGCGCGAGCTGGGGGTGAAGTGGTCGCTGGCTGACGCACAACAATCGGGGGCGGTTGGGAATGTTACAACGCTTGCCAGCGATCTCTCTGTAGCCACCGCCACATCCCGCGTGGGATTTAACATTGGCCGCATTAACGGTCGTTTACTGGAACTGGAGTTGTCTGCGCTGGAGCAAAAACAGCAGTTGGATATCATCGCCAGTCCACGATTACTGGCATCTCACCTGCAACCTGCCAGTATTAAGCAGGGCAGTGAGATCCCTTATCAGGTCTCCAGCGGTGAAAGCGGTGCGACATCCGTC
Organism: Citrobacter sp. Cpo089; assembly: GCF_030332695.1. Classification (NCBI taxonomy): domain Bacteria; kingdom Pseudomonadati; phylum Pseudomonadota; class Gammaproteobacteria; order Enterobacterales; family Enterobacteriaceae; genus Citrobacter; species Citrobacter sp. Cpo089. Next base: position 183,512 of record NZ_JAOWHJ010000046.1, read on the forward strand.
GAGTTCAAGGAAGCGGTACTGGGGATGGAGGTAACACCAACGGTATTGCAGAAAGGGAGAATCAGGCTGAAACTGCATATCAGCCAGAATGTTCCCGGACAGGTTCTACAGCAGGCAGATGGCGAAGTGCTGGCTATCGACAAGCAGGAGATTGAAACGCAGGTCGAGGTAAAAAACGGCGAGACGATTGCGCTTGGCGGGATTTTTTCACATAAGAATAAATCCGCAGCCGACAGCGTGCCGCTATTAGGCGACATTCCCTGGCTTGGCTCTCTTTTTCGCCATGATGGTAAAGAAGATGAACTGCGCGAATTAGTGGTCTTTATTACGCCCAGACTGGTTTCAACGGAATAACTTATGCATGAAAAGCCATTGTTTTTGCACTGAACACGTTTCAGGGATTTGACGTGAGGGTGTATTTAGCATACAAGGAGTACCGATTTGAGCGTCGGTACTTTTCTTTACTTATGCGGCAGTGAATACGCTTTGCCTTTCCGGTGGTGTGCCATAGGCTTATTGGGTGTCATCTGACTGCGCGATACGTCGCCAGGTCTGATGTTTGCAGGGTAGCATGCCTGCCACGACCAGAAATGCGTTAGGTTTGGTGATTTATTCAGTTGCCAAACCCGCTTGAGTATTGAGATAATTTTCAGTCTGACTCTCGCAATATCTTATGAGGTTTCAGTTCATGTCCTGCTGCGCTGGGTGTCTGCGAAGCGGGTTTACCATTAACGAATAGTCTTAGTAGTACCGAAAAAATGGCAGAGAAACGCAATATCTTTCTGGTTGGGCCTATGGGTGCCGGAAAAAGCACTATTGGGCGCCAGTTAGCTCAACAACTCAATATGGAATTTTACGATTCTGATCAAGAGATTGAGAAACGAACCGGAGCTGATGTGGGCTGGGTCTTCGATGTAGAAGGTGAAGACGGCTTCCGTGATCGCGAAGAAAAAGTCATCAACGAGTTGACGGAAAAACAGGGTATTGTGCTGGCAACTGGCGGTGGCTCTGTAAAATCACGTGAAACACGTAACCGTCTTTCCGCGCGTGGCGTCGTGGTCTATCTTGAAACGACAATTGAAAAACAACTTGCACGTACTCAACGTGACAAGAAACGCCCGCTGCTGCAGGTAGAATCACCGCCTCGTGAAGTTCTGGAAGCGTTGGCTGACGAACGCAATCCTTTGTACGAAGAGATTGCTGACGTGACCATTCGCACCGACGATCAGAGCGCAAAAGTCGTAGCAAACCAGATTATTCATATGTTGGAAAGCAACTAATTCTGGCTGAATACACACTCGTCTGCGGGTACAAGTAACTAAGGTGGATGTCGCGTAATGGAGAGGATCACAGTCACTCTCGGGGAACGTAGTTACCCTATCACCATCGCGGCTGGTTTGTTCAATGAGCCAGCTTCATTCTTACCGCTGAAATCGGGCGATCAGGTTATGTTGGTGACCAACGAAACCCTGGCTCCCCTTTATCTCGATAAGGTTCGCGGCGTACTTGAACAGGCGGGTGTTAACGTTGATAGCGTTATCCTTCCCGATGGCGAGCAGTATAAAAGCCTGACGGTTCTGGATACGGTTTTCACCGCGTTACTGCAAAAACCGCACGGTCGTGATACCACGTTAGTTGCCCTTGGCGGCGGCGTGATTGGCGATCTGACCGGTTTTGCGGCAGCCAGCTATCAACGTGGTGTTCGTTTTATTCAAGTCCCGACAACCCTGTTGTCGCAGGTCGACTCCTCCGTTGGCGGCAAAACCGCCGTAAACCATCCCCTCGGTAAAAACATGATTGGCGCGTTTTACCAACCGGCCTCCGTGGTGGTGGATCTCGATTGTCTGAAAACGCTTCCTGCGCGTGAGCTGGCATCGGGGCTGGCGGAAGTGATCAAATACGGCATCATTCTTGACGGTGAATTTTTCAGCTGGCTGGAAGACAATCTGGATGCGTTACTGCGTCTGGATGGTCCGGCAATGGCGTACTGTATCCGTCGTTGTTGTGAGCTGAAAGCAGAAGTTGTCGCAGCAGACGAGCGTGAAATGGGCTTACGTGCTTTACTGAATCTGGGACACACGTTTGGCCATGCGATCGAAGCTGAAATGGGTTATGGCAATTGGTTACATGGTGAAGCAGTCGCAGCAGGTATGGTAATGGCTGCCCGTACGTCAGAACGTTTGGGTCAGTTCACCTCCGCTGATACGCAGCGCATCATTACGCTGTTACAGCGAGCTGGCTTACCGGTGAATGGTCCGCGTGAAATGTCCACCGAGGCTTATCTGCCGCACATGCTGCGAGATAAAAAAGTGTTAGCGGGAGAGATTCGTTTGGTGCTTCCGCGAGCGATAGGGAAGAGTGAAGTGCGCGGCGGAGTGTCGCACGAGGTGGTTCTTAACGCTATTGCTGATTGCCAGCAGGCGTAACAACAAGAAAGGTCAGGCTTACGTTGCGAAACGTAGGTCTTTTAGCTTCAGGTTATGTGCAAAGTCGTAAGCATTAACCTTTGAGTGGGGTGTTAAATGGATGAATTCAAACCAGAAGACGAGCTGAAACCCGATCCCAGCGATCGTCGTACTGGTCGTTCTCGTCAATCGTCTGAACGCGATAATGAGCCGCAAATCAATTTTGATGATGTTGATCTGGATGCTGACGATCGCCGTCCTGCGCGCGCACGCAAAGAGCGTGATGAAGAGCAGGACATTGAAGAAGAGTATGAATCTGATGACGATGCAGTGGATGAAGAGCGTGTAGAACGTCGTCCGCGCAAGCGTAAGAAAGCCGTCAGCAAACCTGCCTCCCGCCAGTATATGATGATGGGCGTGGGTGTTCTGGTACTGCTGCTGCTGATTATCGGCATTGGTTCTGCGCTGAAAGCCCCCTCATCTTCTTCCAATGAGCAGGCAGCATCTGGCGAGAAGAGCATCGATCTCTCTGGCAGCAATGCAACGGATCAGGCGAGTGCAACGACACCTGCAACGGGCGCTGAGCAGACCGCTGGCAATACCCAGCAGGATGTTTCCCTGCCACCGATTTCCTCTACCCCGACTCAAGGTCAGGCACCTGCGGCAACTGAAGGGCAGCAGCGTGTTGAAGTGCAGGGCGATTTGAACAACGCTCTGACGCAACCACAGGGTCAGGAACAGGTTAACAACGTTGTGGTTAACTCTACGCTGCCGACCGAACCTGCGACCGTTGCGCCGATGCGTAATGGTAATGCTGCGCGCCAGACTGCGAAAACGGAAACGACTGAGCGTCCTGCTGCTACGCGCCAGGAACGTAAACAGGCCGTAATTGAGCCGAAGAGCAAACCGCAAACTACGGTGAAAGCGACGCCGACAGAGCCGAAACCTGTTACCCAGGCAAAACCAACCGTAACTGCTACCGCGCCGACCACCACAACTAAAGCACCTGTGGTAACCGCTACGCCGAAAGCGACCGCTGAGCCGAAAGCAACCACAACTGCGCCAGCACAGACTGCAACGCCTGCGCCAACGGCGACAGCAACAACGCCTGTTGCTGGCGGAGCGAAAAGTGCAGGTAATGTTGGAGCGTTAAAATCTGCGCCGTCCAGCCATTACACGCTGCAGCTCAGCAGTTCTTCTAACTACGACAACCTGAACGGTTGGGCGAAGAAAGAAAACCTGAAGAACTATGTGGTGTACCAGACGACGCGTAACGGTCAACCGTGGTATGTTCTGGTGACAGGCGTGTATGCGTCTAAAGAAGATGCGAAACGTGCAGTGTCTACGTTACCCGCTGATATTCAGGCGAAAAACCCGTGGGCAAAACCGCTGCATCAGGTTCAGGCCGATTTGAAGTAAGATAGGATATGTTCTGCAATGGTTTGATGTTTCGCCCAATTGCGGGACAAAGACTAAAGCGCAGGATGCTGTCGGAGCTTTCTCCACAGCCGGAGAAGGTGTAATTAGTTAGTCAGCATGAAAAAAAATCGCGCTTTTTTGAAATGGGCAGGGGGGAAATACCCCCTGCTTGATGATATCAAACGGCATTTACCTCAGGGTGAGTGCCTGATTGAACCTTTCGTGGGTGCCGGGTCGGTGTTTCTCAACACCGACTTTTCTCGTTATATTCTTGCCGATATCAACAGCGACCTTATCAGTCTCTATAACATCGTGAAGACGCGTACCGATGAGTATGTGCAGGCTTCGCGTGAGCTGTTTATGCCTGAAACCAATCAGGCTGAGGTGTACTATCGGTTCAGAGAAGAATTTAATGCCAGCGAGGATCCGTTCCGCAGAGCAGTGCTGTTCTTGTATCTGAACCGCTTTGGTTACAACGGATTGTGCCGTTATAACCTGCGCGGCGAGTTTAACGTCCCGTTTGGGCGTTATAAAAAACCTTACTTCCCGGAAGCCGAGTTGTACCATTTTGCTGAGAAAGCGCAGAATGCGGAGTTCCATTGCCTTTCCTATGAAGAGTGCATGGACCGTGCGGATAGCAACTCTGTGGTCTATTGTGACCCGCCTTATGCACCACTTTCGGCGACGGCAAATTTCACTGCGTATCACACCAACAGCTTTAGCCCGAAAGAGCAAGCGCATTTGGCCGAGATGGCAGAAAAGCTGGTCAGTAAGCAGATCCCGGTGTTAATTTCGAACCACGATACGCCCGATACCCGTGAATGGTACCGAGCGGCGAAACATTTTCAGGTCAAAGTGCGGCGCAGCATAAGCAGCAATGGCGGCACGCGTAAAAAGGTGAACGAACTGCTGGCACTGTATAAACCAGGAGTTGTAACGCCTGCGAAGAAATAAATCTCAAGGAGAAGCGGATGAAACAGTATTTGATCGCCCCCTCAATTCTGTCGGCTGATTTTGCCCGCCTGGGTGAGGACACCGCGAGAGCGCTGACTGCCGGTGCCGATGTCGTGCACTTCGACGTCATGGACAATCACTATGTACCGAACCTGACCATCGGACCGATGGTACTGAAATCGCTGCGTAAATATGGCATCACCGCCCCGATTGATGTTCACCTGATGGTGAAACCGGTCGATCGTATTGTCCCGGACTTCGCCGCCGCTGGCGCCAGCATCATTACTTTTCATCCGGAAGCCTCCGAGCATGTCGATCGCACTTTACAGCTGATCAAAGAGCATGGCTGTAAAGCGGGCCTGGTATTCAACCCGGCAACACCACTGAGTTATCTGGACTACGTCATGGATAAGCTCGATGTGATCCTGCTAATGTCCGTTAACCCAGGCTTTGGCGGACAGTCCTTCATCCCACAAACGCTGGATAAGCTGCGCGAAGTGCGTCGTCGTATTGATGAATCTGGCTACGATATCCGCCTCGAAGTGGACGGTGGCGTCAAAGTGAATAACATTGGTGAAATTGCCGCAGCAGGCGCAGATATGTTTGTCGCAGGCTCCGCCATTTTCGACCAACCAGACTACAAAAAAGTCATTGATGAAATGCGCAATGAACTGGCGAAGGTAAGTCATGGATAAGTTTCAGGATATTCGGGGCGCTGCATTTGACCTCGACGGCACGCTGGTCGACAGCGCGCCGGGATTAGCCGCAGCGGTGGACATGGCGCTATATGCGCTGGAACTGCCGGTTGCCGGAGAAGAACGCGTTATCACCTGGATTGGTAACGGTGCAGATGTACTGATGGAACGCGCGCTAACGTGGTCCCGTCAGGAGCGCGCAACATTACGTAAAACGATGGGTAAACCGCCCGTTGATGATGATATTCCCGCCGAGGAGCAGGTACGTATTTTGCGTAAGCTGTTCGACAGATACTACGGCGATGTCGCAGAAGAGGGGACATTCCTGTTCCCTGATGTTGCCGACACGCTGGGCGCGCTGCATGCGAAAGGATTGCCGCTGGGTCTGGTGACCAACAAACCGACCCCGTTTGTCGCACCATTGCTCGAAGCATTAGATATCGCCAAGTACTTTAGCGTGGTCATCGGTGGTGATGACGTGCAGAATAAAAAACCGCATCCGGATCCGCTGCTGCTGGTGGCAAGTAAGCTTGGCATCAAGCCTGAGCAAATGCTCTTCGTAGGGGATTCACGCAATGATATTCAGGCGGCAAAAGCTGCTGGCTGTCCGTCCGTTGGCCTGACCTATGGCTACAACTACGGCGAGTCAATCGCGCTGAGCCAGCCCGACGTTATTTACGACCGTATTAATGAACTACTGCCCGCTCTCGGGCTTCCGCATAGCGAAAATCAGGAATCAAAAAATGACTAAGCCCATCGTTTTTAGTGGCGCACAGCCCTCAGGTGAATTGACCATTGGCAACTATATGGGTGCGCTGCGTCAGTGGGTGAGCATGCAGGATGATTATCATTGCATCTACTGCATCGTTGACCAACATGCCATCACCGTTCGTCAGGATGCTCAGCAGCTGCGTAAAGCAACGCTCGATACGCTGGCGCTGTATCTGGCATGCGGTATCGATCCTGAAAAAAGCACCATTTTCGTGCAGTCTCACGTACCGGAGCATGCACAGTTAGGGTGGGCGCTGAACTGCTACACCTACTTCGGCGAACTGAGCCGTATGACCCAGTTCAAAGACAAATCCGCGCGCTATGCGGAGAACATCAACGCCGGTCTGTTTGATTATCCGGTACTGATGGCGGCAGACATCCTGTTGTATCAGACCAACCAGGTACCGGTTGGCGAAGATCAGAAACAGCATCTGGAACTGAGCCGCGATATCGCCCAGCGCTTCAACGCTCTGTATGGCGACATCTTCAAAGTGCCTGAACCGTTCATTCCTAAATCCGGCGCGCGCGTGATGTCGCTGCTGGAGCCGACGAAGAAAATGTCCAAGTCGGATGACAACCGCAACAACGTGATCGGCCTGCTGGAAGATCCGAAATCTGTGGTTAAGAAAATCAAACGCGCGATGACCGACTCTGAAGAACCGCCTGTTGTACGCTACGACGTGCAGAACAAAGCGGGTGTTTCCAACCTGCTGGATATCCTCTCTGCGGTCACCGGTAAGAGCATTCCGGAGCTGGAACAGCACTTCGAAGGTAAAATGTATGGTCATCTGAAAGGTGAAGTCGCAGAGGCCGTTTCCGGTATGCTGACCGAGCTTCAGGAACGCTATCACCGTTTCCGTAACGATGAAGCTTTCCTGCAGAAAGTGATGAAAGAAGGTGCGGAAAAAGCCAGCGCCCGCGCATCTGTTACGCTGAAAGCCGTTTACGAAGCGATTGGTTTTGTCGCCAAGCCGTAATGCTCCCTGCGATACTGAAGAAACCGGGTTACGCCCGGTTTTTTTTCGCCTTTCGGGGACGTTTCGCGAAGCGAGTCCGTCGTTGGGCGATTATGCGATTCGAATCAATCCAAACCGAAGTGGAGAAGAAACGGTGCTGCGTATTTTGCGCGAGAGCGTGAGTGCGATAACATGTGAATGAGCACCTAATCTATAAATGCAAAAACCGGGAAGTTCCCGGTTTTTTTGTATCTGCGCAATCGCTTCTATTACTGATTCGCAGCCGGGCCACAGCCACCAATAATTTTTGAAATCGAAATTGCTGGATGCAGGAAATAATCGTAGCTGCAGTTATTTTTTGTGTTTTCGATATGACCAGTGCACGCGGTCAGCGTAGCCAGAACACCAGCAACTAAGGTGATTTTTGCAAATTTCAGCATGTTAAAATCCTTGTAAGATATCTATTTTTAAATGGATGAAATCCATTTTTCGGCGGTTAAGATATCAACTAACATAAACTTTAAGTAGTCCAGAAAAGGACATATCTTTTTTATATAAAACATAAGATTGGTGAATTTGATTTATATAAAGATAGTCTGGTATTAATAAGTAATACCAGACTGCTGGATTTAATTAATTAGCGAAATGTTTTTCTGAAATTCAACATAAAGCCTTTATCATTGATGTTGTCCTCTTGCCACTGGTAAGCATCCAGATTCAGGCTGGCGTCTTTGGCGCTGTATTTCACACCGACCGTCGCCAGACCGTTGATGCCTCCGCCTTTTTGGTCGTCGTCTACACTAAAGGACTGGCCTGCGGCACCTTGCAGTGACGCGGTACGCTGGCTTTTGCTGTAGCTCAGGTTCGGACCACCTTCCAGTGTGGCGCTGGCGCTCCAGCCATTTTCAGCGGTATAGTCGAACTTCATTCCGACAATGGAATCCACAGCGGTTTCGCTGCCAGCGTTCATCGACAGGTTGAAATCACCCGCACTACGCTCTTTATAGCTGCCTTCCAGCGTATGACGGAATTTCACCCCGGCGTACGGCGTGACTTTCAACGTATCGTTGAGCATGGTGAAGGTTTTCGCCCCTTCGCTGCGGAACTCAAGATACTGCTGACGTGCGTTGGAATCCGCCACCTTGTTGGTGTCGCCATAAGAGACAGAACGGCTGCTGTCGAGGTTGTGCACGTCATAACGCAGGCTGTTCTTCCACGCCAGACCTTCATTAAACGCCATGCTGTGCTTCAGACCAAAGAACTGGCTGTAGCCACCGGTCAGGCCGTTGTCGCCCGCGGTCTTCGAACCGTCACCATCCAGACGGGCGATACCGTATTCCAGCGTCAGATTCTGGTTCTCACTCAAATCCAGTTTCTGGCGCAATGCCAGCATGTCGTACTGGGTGTCGTTACCCAGCTCGGCGCGTGGATCTCCTTTTGCCACCACGTTGAACGCCAGACCATCTTTAATCTGTGGCGCGGCGTCAGCCAGCATACTGAAGCGGTTGCTGAGCACCCGGGCTTCACGGAATACGGTATGCGCTTGGCTGCCGCTCACCTGCTTCAGAGCGCTGTTCAGTTCAGCGGTGCTGCCAACGTTAAGACTGGTATACAGCTCGTTGTTGGTGTAGCCCGCATCCAGGGCGCTTGCCACATCGGATACGCTGCTGTCGGTTGCGACATCCGCGTAGGCGTTTTTGGTCATGGTGACGTCCACGTTGCCGTCGGCGTCTTGGCTGCCCTGGGCGTTCCACACCACCGAAGTGGAGGTGATGGCGGCAGCATCGGTCAGATTGTTGCCTTCCACGACGTTATCGAAGGTGACGGTGGTATCGGCGGTGCCTGCGGTGAAACCGGTGTTGATGCCCACGCCGTCCATGCTGGCGTTGCTGACTTTCAGTTGGCCCGCGCTGCCGTCAGCGCTGGTGCCGACCACGTAGCCGTTCAGGTTGTTGGTGGCGGAAGAGGAGGAGGAGCTGCCGCTGGAGACGGTGGGATCCGGCACGTCCGGCAGGATGTAGTCGGCATAATGCACTTCGGTCGAATTGCCATTATTACCGTTAGTCCCTTCCACGTTAACGTTGTCGCCCTGTTTGATCAGTCCGGAACCCGTCACGTCATCGGCAATCACCACCGTGCCGTTATTGACCACATGACCCGCCCCCGCAACGCTGAAGGCGTAAGAATTACTGGCATAGATATTAATGGTGCCGTTGTTCTCAATGACAGCGTCAGCCGTGGCGTTAGCGTCCAGCGCCATTGCCGTCATGCCGGTGTCGGTAGTGCCTTTTGTCCCGAGGTTGATGGTGCCGTTGTTCACCAGTTGCGCGTTGTGGCTGCCGTACATACCGTAAGCGTTGTTGCCGCTGATATTCATGGTGCCATCGTTTTCGGCAACGTAGTTACTGTGGGTAAAGCTGATGGCTTTGCCGTTATCCACATCGTAGTTAATCACCCCAGCCTGTTGATTCCAGAAAAAGGCATCACTGCTGCCGGCATTCGCTGCGCTTGCCATCACGGATTTAGCCGTGGCATCGACGACTCCGGCGTTTATAAAGGCCGCAGTGCCGCTCTGAACGTTCAGCCCGGCGCTTCCCTTAGCGTCACTGATTTTGATATGCCCGGTGTTATAGAGCCGACTGTTGTCACGGAAATTAACATCATTTTCCGCGTTATCAATAATTAGCTCACCGCTATTGTTGAACACGGAGTTACCGTTAATATCCAATGTGCTTTGATATGCACCTTCCCCTACGTAACCGAGATACCAGGTACCGCTATTATTCACTACCGCGTTATTATTCAGCTTAGCACTACGCTGTACTATACCGTCGGGCAGATTATTCAGGGTGCCGCCATTCATTGTAATCGCTTTGTTTACCGTACCGTCATTATTGAATATACCGCTGTTAACAGTGACGGCATTAACCGTACCTTCATTGTTCAGCGTACCGTCGGTTATTTGAATGGCGCTGTTGATTATGCCGGATGCAGTATTTGTGAGCGCACTGTCCCTCTCTTTAAGGTAAAGTGCGTTATTATTCACCGTTCCACTATTGGTGACATCACCCATGATGAGCGCATTTTTGTAGAGATCTACCGCTTCACCGACGTTGGCGATGGCCTCATCATCATAGACCAGAGAGATATAGTCATCCGTTGGGTTATATGACTCGCTATTCTGGCAGTCATCGCCAATGCAGACTGTACCGTAGTTCACGACGGTACTGCTGGCGTCAGCATAGAAAGGTTGCCCATAGTCTGCGTCAATATTAATCACCCCGGTGCTGTCATTGACTACCGTACCGCCGAAAAACGCCGCCATGCCGACCAGTTGATTCGTTTCGCCAGTAACACCGTCGTCTGCTGTGAGGTTGATGGTGCCCTGGTTAATAGCCGTGCCGCCACTCATCGCCGTCATCCCATATCCGGCGTTATTAACGGTAATGGTTCCGGTGTTGATCGCTGTCGCATCGCCGCTGCCAATATTGTCAGAACCTGCAACTATTCCAGCACTGGTGATTTCATGGCTATCTGTGTGCCAGTAGTTTTCACCAATCACATCCCCATTATCATCCAACTGCTGTTGGTACCCATTAACGTAGATATCCCCAGCGTTTTGTGCCGTGCCCTGACTGGCGCCCATCGCGTAAACTCCCGCGCCTGCGACAGAAATAGTTGCACCAGCATCATTGATAACACTGCCTTGTTCGGAAGCCAGTAAGCCATATTGTGTATTTTTATACCATGCCTGTGGGTACTCATATGCGCTGGTACTAAAATAGGGTGTTGCACCTGCGGTGAGCGTAATATTGCCGCCAGCACTGTTTTCCGCTATTGAGCCTTCTCCACTCGCTGATATTGCAATACCTCGCGAATAATCATCTCCTGAGGTGCTAACCGAAATATCACCGCTGTTTTTGGCGGTTGCGCCACCTACGACGCCTATTAGTGTTACGGCATTTTTGCTATTTATAGACCCTTTATTTTCAATAGAAGAACCGTTACCTTCAGCACGTAATAATGATACGCCGGTACGCACAGGGGCATTAATAATATTAACGCTTATTGTCAGATTAGAGTCTTCAGTGAGCGTCAATGAACCACCATTTTGTACGTGTGCTAGTTCGACATTTCCGCCCTGAATATCGGTAATGTTGACCTGTGAATTTCCGCTTAATGAGACATCACTGTTGCCATCAATATCAATACCTACAACAAAAGAATTTCTATCATGCAATACGTTTTGATAATTAACATTCAGACCACCACTGATATCGATGGTATTATTATCGCCATGGATACTTAGTCCGGTTGTATCCATGTATTGATTGTTGTTAGTATATTGCTCGACCATTGATATATTCAATGCGCCATCTAACGAGATGTTATTGTCATCACCATTGATGGTTACCCCAGTGAGCGTTTCATCACTTGCCAGTATACTCTCTGATGTATGCGTGCTGAGTATGTTGACGTCACCGGTAATATCTGTTGTCACATTATCGCCACTTACCACCACGCCTGTTGCACCATGGAAAATACCATCACTGCCTTCATTTGAAATAACGTTAATCTTGCCATCAAGATTAATGGTTGAATTATTTCCACTAATTTCTGCGCCGGTTCCATTCAGGCTGACATCAATGTCCCCTTTATTACTAAAGGTGGCTTGCTCTCCAGTAATGGTAAAACCAATAGAGTCTTGATCGCGTACTGTTGTATTGCCAATGTTACTGACTTTATTACCCGTACCGTTGACGATAATGCCTATTGCTCCATTGGTTACAAGCAGGTCTCCCGCTTGCGTTATGCTAGCGTTATCGCCATTGATTGCAGTACCGATAGAACCTATGCCGTCAACGGTAATATTACCTGTATTGGCGATACGAGCATTGTTGCCATCAATATGAGTACCCGTTCCTCCTCGGGTAATAGTCTGATCCCCTTCGCTGATGATCAGCGCGCCATTACCCTCAATATTTAGTCCAGTTGAGTTTTCACCATCAACTTTTGAGTGACCAGTGTTATCCACGATGACATCATCGCCGCTGATTTTTGCCCCTGTACCGCCCTCGCTAACGTTTAACTCACCAGCGTTAGTGAAGCGTGCTTTATCGCCCATGATGGTCAGCCCGGTAGATCCGGCGCCGCTGATGGTTGCCGTCCCGGTACTATCAAGCGTGGTGTTGTCGCCATCAATAACCACACCAGTACTGCCGTTGCTGACATCAATATTGCCGGAGATATGGGTCGTTGAACCATCGCCGGAAATTAATGCGCCGGTTGCTCCGTTGATGGTGGAGTCGCCTGAAATAGTGTTGGTGGTGTCTTCGCCGGTAATGACCATGCCGGTTGCGCCGTCGCTGACGGTGGAATCCCCGTTTAGCGTATTGTTCGTTCGGTCGCCGGATATAACAACGCCGGTTTTGCCTTCGCCACTAATATCTATCCCACGTTCGGCAGTATGCGATTCGTCATCGCCGGAGATGACTGTTGTTTGCGCATCGGCAATAATCAAATAGCCGCGGCTATCGTACTTCCAGTAAAGCCCGTTTTCCTGCGTCCCTTCAATGATAGCTTCATTGTCATCGGTGACATTCCATCCAGAGACCTGCAATATTTTTCCATCTGCGGTAGTCAACTGCCATTGATCTCCCTGTTTGGCATAACTGAAAGTAGCGCCGCCGAGATGTTTGCCGCTATCAAGTTTAAGGTCGTTAAAGGAGAGGGTTTCTTTACCTTTATCCAGCGTTACGCCATTGCTGAAAGTGAGTACCGTCGTATCAGGCGGAGTCACATCGCCGCCGTCATCGGGTGGGGTGGGGGTAACGTCGCCACCATCGTCAGGCGGAGTCACATCGCCACCGTCATCGGGTGGGGTGGGGGTAACGTCGCCACCATCGTCAGGCGGAGTCACATCGCCGCCGTCATCGGGAGGCGTGGGGATAACGTCGCCGCCATCGTCAGGCGGAGTTACATCGCCATCGCCACCGGGTGGGGTGGGGATAACGTCACCGCCATCGTCAGGCGGAATGACAGGGGGATTATTATGTTGAGAATGCCCACTACCATTGTTATCGATACCAATTGCTACACCTGCGGCGAGTGCTGCGACACCTCCAGCCACCCATCCCCAGTGGTTGTCTTGTTCTTCGTAGTCTGCAAGGCAGCGTGTTGAAAGTTTGTCGCGTTCTTTTTTAGATAATACAGATATATTAGTGGGGCAATCGCTATCATCGTCGTTATCGGCGGCTATCGCCGGAACGTAGTAAGTTTGGAGTGCAATTGCAATACCTACTGCAATGAGTTTTTCCCTTTGCATAATTTTTATCCTTAATTATATATCTGACGCAAGGTATAGATTTTTATCAAGAGGTAAATATTATATTGTTTGTCTTCGGGTAACGCTATTTCACAAATAATCATGGTAACTATGATTTATTAAATTCGTGAATTTTATTTATTCTTGTTAGGGATGTGAGTGGGATGTTTTGTGCGGTTTTTATGAATTCATGCGGAAATGTATTTATGTGATGAATGAATTCATTTTTTCTTCATCTGGATTTGAGAATAAATAACGAATGAAAAAAAGATAAATAAATGCCCTGAATGTCAGGGCATGATTTAAATTAATAATTAGAGAACCAGTTTAATTTATCCCGTAACCCTACCACACGACCAACAATAATTAGCGCTGGGCTTTCAACCTGTTGTGCCAACTCTCCTAGCTGAGTTAGCTCTCCATTGACGACACGCTGTTTCACGGAGGTACCGTTTTCTACCAGGGCGACGGGCATATCGGGCTGCATGCCAAATTCGATCAATTTTTCCTGGATCGTGGCCGCCTGGTTTAGTCCCATGTAGAACACCAGCGTTTGTTTCTCTGCTGCCAGGTTTTCCCAGTCCAACTCACCGCCGGTTTTCAGGTGTCCGGTAACCAGACGTACGCTCTGAGCGTAATCACGATGGGTCAGTGGAATGCCGGAATAGGCAGAACAACCGGAGGCTGCGGTAATACCTGGCACTACAGAGAATGGAATACCAGCATGGCACAGCGTTTCCAGCTCTTCGCCACCGCGGCCAAAGATAAACGGGTCGCCACCTTTCAGTCGTACCACGCGCTTGCCCTGTTGTGCTTCACGCAGCAGAATCTGGTTGATCTCTTCCTGTGGTACGCAGTGATAGCCCGCACGTTTACCGACGAATACCCGGTCTGCGTCGCGGCGTACAAGGTTCATGATATCGTCGGAAACCAGACGGTCATAGACCACGACATCCGCTTGCTGGATCTGCTGTAGCCCTTTCAGCGTCAGCAGGCCGGCATCGCCAGGACCGGCGCCAACCAGCACCACTTCGCCACGGTGATCCAGCGGTTCGCTGAGCATTTGCTCGGTGGTTTCCTCGACGGCTTTCAGGTCATTGTTCGCCAACGACTGCGCCAGGCGGTCATTCACGAACAATTTTTCCCAGAAGCGGCGACGTTCACCCATGCTGGTAAACTGTTTCTTCACACGGGAGCGCAACTTGCCGGCATACTGCGCGACCTGGCCCAGATGCTGAGGCAGTACAGATTCAAGCCTTTCACGCAGCAGACGGGCAAGCACCGGCGATGTTCCGCCGGAGGAGACCGCCACCATCAGCGGCGAGCGGTCGATAATGGAGGGCATGATAAAACTGGCTGCTTTTGGCGCATCGACCACGTTGCAGAAGATACGACGTGATTCTGCTGCGGTGCTGACGCTTTGGTTGACGGCATCGTCATCGGTGGCGGCAATAGCCAACCAGCAGGTGTCGAGCAGGGACTCATCGAACGGTCCCTCCACCAGCGTCAGCATATTTTCATCTGCCCATACTTTGAACTGCGGAATAAACGCCAGCGCATTAACCGTTAAACGGGCGCCAGCTTCCAGCAGTAACCGCGCTTTGCGTTCTGCGACATCACCACCGCCGACGATCAAGCAGTCGCGGTCACGTAGTTGACAAAATATAGGCAAATGATCCACGACATTACCCCTTAATTATTGGCAGCAGCCTCTGGCTGATTGATTTTTGCCGGAGCCGGACGCTCCGATTTTGGCGTAGCATACCAATAACCTAATCCCATGAATACGACACCGGACAAAGTATTACCGAGTGTCACCCACAGCAGGTTATGACCAATTCCTGACAGGGTATAGGCTTCGCTGTGATGGCCGAACCAGGAGAGGGCAAACAGCGTCATGTTGGCAACGGAGTGCTCGTAGCCGGAAGCAATAAACGCCAGCAGACACCACCAGATAGCGAGGAATTTTGCCGCGCCTTCGGTACGGATTGCCATCCAGATTGCCAGACAAACCAACCAGTTACACAGTGCCCCTTTAAAGAACAGCACCATCGCAGGCGCGGTGGTTTTCGCCAGAGCAACAGAATGGACGATGCTGGTATCGACCGGCAGCAGGCTACCGCCGCCCCAGCTGTAAAGCAGAGCGACAAACACGGAACCGACCAGGTTACCCAGCCAGGTTTTTGGCAGGATTGCCCACATCTGGCCGTGACTTATGGTGCCCGCTTTGACGCCGAGCGTCAGGAACATGGTATGTCCGGTGAATAGTTCAGAACCGGCAATAATGACCAGTGTTAAGGCAATACCAAAGGTTGCACCCATCACCAGAGGACGAACGGACGGGTCGAGCAGATTACCGAGGGTGAAAATAAGAATGATGCCGAGACCAACATAGGCTCCCGCCATTGCCGAACTAATCCAGAATCCGAGCGGGTTATTAGCCGACAGGCGTGCGATGCGCGCAGCGTTAGCCGCACACTTATTGATAGTGTCTGTGAACATGTGTTGATTATCCTTTTCTCACTTCATCCTTTGCCCTGCCTCTTTGTTGGCTGCCCTCGCTCACCCCAGTCACATAGTGAACTATGCTCCTGGGGATTTGCTCAGTTGCCGCCGCGATGCAGTACAAATGATTTTGTGATAACAATGAAAATGAAAAAAAATACAAAAAAGGGGAGGCGTTGCGCCTCCCAAAAATTTATTAACCGCGCAGTTGCACCGTGCCGTCTTTCACTCGCGCTTCGTAATGTTTCACGGAGAACTGTTCGTCTTCCATGCACAAACCGTCGCTTAAGCGAAAACGCTGCTTTTTCAGCGGGCTGGCAACCCACAATTCGCCCTGATGTTCAGCAATCAGCCCACGAGAAAGCACGCTGGACTCAAAGAACGGGTCGATGTTGCTGATCGCAAACACCTGGTCGCTGTGATACGGGCGGAAAATCGCAACCTGCTCGTTACCTAACAGGGCGCAGACGCCTGTCGCAGGCAGAATGTCATCGATTTTGCAGATGTTTTTCCACTGGCTCATGCGTTTTCCTCCACCAGAGTCACCGGGATACGCTCATAAGGCGTGGCCGGACGATGTTGTTCACGTTCAGGCACAACCTGGACATTCGGATCGCGTTTTTCGCTGTTGATAAAGTGTTTGAAGCGAACCTGCGCGGATGGGGTGTTAACGGTTTCTGTCCACTCACACACCACTGCTTCACGCAGACGAGCCATCTCTTCTTCCAGGTGCTGGTTCAGGCCCAGCTTGTCGTCGATGATGACGGACTTCAGATACTCGATACCGCCTTCCAGATTGTCTAACCACGGTGCGGTACGGGTCAGTTTGTCAGCGGTACGGATGTAGAACATCATGAAACGGTCAAGGTATTTGAGCAGCGTTTCGCGATCGATATCCGCGGCCAGCAGGTCCGCATGACGAGGTTTCATCCCGCCGTTACCGCAAACGTACAGGTTCCAGCCTTTCTCAGTGGCGATGATACCCACGTCTTTGCCCTGAGCTTCCGCACATTCACGGGTACAGCCGGAGACGCCGAATTTCATTTTGTGCGGGGTACGGATGCCTTTGTAGCGATTTTCCAGCTCCACGCCGAAGCCAACGCTATCGCCGACGCCGTAACGGCACCAGGTGCTGCCTACGCAGGTTTTCGCCATACGCAGCGCTTTGGCATACGCGTGACCGGTTTCAAAACCGGCTTCAATCAGCTGACGCCAGATTTCCGGCAGGTCATCTTTCTGCGCGCCGAACAGACCGATACGCTGAGAACCGGTAATTTTGGTGTACAGGTTAAACTCACGCGCGATACGGCCCACAGCCACCAGGCCTTCAGGGGTAATTTCGCCACCCGCAGAGCGCGGGATCACGGAGTAAGTACCGTCTTTCTGGATGTTCGCCAGGAAATTGTCGTTGGTGTCCTGCAACGGCGTGTGCTGTGGTTTGAGGATGTACTCATTCCAGCAGGAAGCCAGCAGGGAACCGACGGTCGGTTTACACACTTCGCAGCCGTAGCCTTTCCCGTGTTTTGCCAGCAGCTCTTCGAAGGTTTTGATGCCTTCTACGCGGATGAGATGGAACAGTTCCTGACGTGAGTACGGGAAGTGTTCGCACAGATTGTTGTTAACTTCGATACCCTGTTTCGCCAGTTCGGCGTTCAGGACCTGCGTTACCAGTGGGATACACCCACCGCAACCGGTACCCGCTTTGGTTTCCGCTTTCAGCGCCGCAACGGTATGACAGCCTTTGTTGATAGCGGCAATCAGCATGCCTTTGGTGACATCGAAGCAGGAGCAAATCTGCGCGCTATCCGGCAGTTTATCGACACCGATAGACGGCTTACCGCTGCCCGCGTGTGCTGGCAGAATCAGTGAATCCGGGTTTTCCGGCAGCTCGATGGCGTTCAGCACCAGTTGCAGCAGATTGCCGTAATCGCTGGTATCGCCCACCAGAACCGCGCCGAGCAGGGTTTTGTTATCTTCGCTAACGATGAGGCGTTTGTAGACTTCTTTGCTTTCGTCGAGATAGACATAGCTACGTGCGCCCGGCGTGCGCGCATGCGCGTCGCCAATACCGCCGACGTCAACGCCGAGCAGCTTCAGCTTGGCGCTCAGGTCCGCGCCTTCAAAGGCATTTTCGGTCTCGAGAATATGGTCAACGGCAACCTGCGCCATTTTGTAGCCCGGAGCGACCAGACCATACACGCGGTTGTTCCAGCTGGCGCATTCGCCGATAGCATAGATGTCCGGGTCAGAGGTCTGGCAGGTGTCGTTAATGACGATACCGCCGCGAGGGGCGACGTCCAGGCCGCACTGGGTGGCCAGTTTGTCGCGTGGACGAATACCGGTAGAGAAGACGATGAAATCAACTTCCAGTTCGCTGCCGTCGGCAAAACGCATGGTTTTGCGCGCTTCGGTGCCTTCCTGAACGATCTCTTTGGTGTTTTTGCTGGTGTGCACACGCACGCCCATGCTTTCAATTTTGCGACGTAACTGCTCGCCACCCATATGATCCAGCTGTTCAGCCATCAGCATTGGGGCGAATTCAATCACGTGGGTTTCAACGCCGAGGCTTTTCAGCGCACCGGCGGCTTCCAGGCCCAGCAGACCACCGCCGACCACGGCACCGCGTTTGCTGCGGCGTGCGCAAGACTCAATGGCGTTGAGGTCTTCGATGGTGCGGTAAACGAAGCAGTCCTGGGTTTCCGAACCTTTAATCGGTGGGATCCACGGGTAAGAGCCCGTCGCCATGATCAGCTTATCGTAGTAAACCGTACGACCTGCGCTGGAGTGGATCACCTTCTCCTGGCGGTTAATGGTAATTGCGCGCTCGCCCACTAACACCTTAACGCCGTGCTTCTCGTAGAATCCTTCACGCACCAGAGAAAGCTCTTCAGCGGTGTGGTGGGAGAAGTAGGAAGACAGGTGTACGCGGTCGTACGCTTTGCGGGGTTCTTCACAGAAGACGGTAATATCAAAATTGGCAGCGTCGGATTTATCAAGAAGATCCTCAATAAAGCGATGGCCGACCATACCATTACCGATAATAGCGAGTCTGACTTTGCTCATTTTTGCCTCGATTTCTTTTCTATTACTGCCTACCTTAACGATTCAGCAACCGCGCTTATTGATGCAAATCAAATTCGCCCTTATATACTCCTTAAGAGGTATATAACTGATTTGTCAGCATTTTTATAAGTGACGGAATTATTTGGGTTTTCGTGTTTGTATAAATAGCGTACAAATTAAGGGGTTTTTGTAAGAATTGGCCTACATGACCAGTGAAAGAAGAGAGGAGGAGAAAATATGCCGGATGATGTGGATACCATCCGGCAGTGAGATTAATGCGCTGCTGGGGCGTTATGCTGGCGATGACGCGTGACGAATCCAAGAATAAAGCACATCACGAATACAACCGCATACAAGCCGTTAGCCGTTTGCAATGCCGCCTGCGGGCCGCTGTGTGCCACGATAGGGCCGGTGACGACGAAAGTGAGCATAGTGCCGATGGTGCCGCAGGTCAGAACGAAGTTAACCAGTTTGGGTGAGGCGACCTTCGTCTGCTGGGAGCCAAGGGTAATGATGGTGGTATAAATCGCGCTGGAGAAGAAGCCCAGCGTCATAATAAACCACGGCATATGCTCTGGCGTACCGGTGATAAACAGATACATCAGGACGGTAGCCAGACCCGCCAGTACGGTCAGGATGCGCTGCAAGTCGAAGAAACGCAGAATAAAGCTAAATGCCCACATGCCAACCATGTAAGACATCCAGAAGTCGCTGACCAGTTTACCCGCATCGTTCAGGCTCATGCCCAGACTTTTGGCGAACTCCGGGACCCAGGAGATAAAACCCAACTGACCGAGGATGTAGCACAGTGCAGCGATCGCCAGAAACAGCACGCCTATCCCCCATTTTTCTTTTACTACCGGCGCGTCTGACTGCTGAGCGTGTTTACCCAGTGCCGGGAATTCACAACCGAAGGTCAGCAGGAAAATGGCGACGTATACGAGGCCGATGCAGGCATAGACCCAATACCATTCGATGCTGCGCGCTAACAAGAACGCGGCAACCATCGGGAAAATCATGCCGGCCATGCTGAAGAAAGAGTCAGTAAACAGCAGGCGGGAACCGCGCTGGCGACCTTCATACATTTGAGTTACCAGGAACGTACCAATCGACATGGTAATACCGCTCACCAGACCCAATACAAACATGGCGGCGGAGAACAAGGCCAGGCTATGGCTGAACATCAGTCCGGCAACGGCCAGTACCATCAGGATAAAGCCGAAGCGCAACTGGGTTTTCAGTGGCACGATTTCCATTAACCATGCATTCAGAAAGATAGAGATCAGAATGCCGGCATTCAGGAAGGTGAAGGTGTTACTCATGCTGGAAACGGGCAAATGGAAGTAATCTGCGATGTTTCCCATCACCATCCCGGTGACAATTACCAACGCACCTGTCAGGGCGTAGGAGAGAAAGCTAATCCATGTGAGCTTGATGCGATTGCTGTTAGTCATGACTGGCCTGTATAGAAGTGTAAGGCGCATTGACTGCGCCGTGAGCGGGCAGATTTTAGGCGTTTTAGTGACGCATTTAAATATTTATTGGTAATAACTTGGTGTGTTACATTTTTCTATGTGATCTTGATCACATTGATGCTTGCAGCCATGAGGTTACATTTGTTTCAGGTACGTAAAATTAAGTAAAGGGATGGCCTTGTCCTTGAAGGCTCTTTAGAATCAATTCACTTGCTTCATTTCTGCTCTTGTTAAGGAATTCTCATGCTCAAATCGACTCTGGCGGCTGTTGCAGCTGTTCTCGCTCTTTCTGCTCTCTCTCCCGCAGCACTGGCAGCAAAAGGTGATCCACATGTTCTGCTGACAACCTCTGCTGGTAACATTGAGCTGGAGCTGAACAGTCAGAAAGCCCCGGTTTCAGTGCAAAACTTTGTCGATTATGTCAACAGTGGTTTCTATAACAACACCACGTTCCACCGTGTGATCCCAGGCTTCATGGTGCAGGGCGGCGGTTTTACCGAGCAGATGCAGCAGAAGAAACCTAATCCGCCAATCAAGAATGAAGCCGATAACGGACTGCGTAACACTCGCGGCACGATTGCTATGGCGCGTACAGCGGATAAAGACAGCGCGACCAGCCAGTTCTTTATCAACATTGCAGATAACGCTTTCCTCGATCACGGCCAGCGTGACTTTGGCTACGCTGTTTTTGGTAAAGTTGTGAAAGGTATGGATGTCGCGGATAAGATCTCTCAGGTACAGACCCATGATGTCGGTCCATACCAGAATGTCCCGTCAAAACCGATTGTTATCCTTTCTGCTAAAGTCCTGCCGTAATCGTATCTTGCGCGGGTAGTTCTTGCCCGCGTTCACCCCTCTCTCTGCGTAACCCTAAATTGCTGCTTATACTTGTGGCAAGTGTCGGCTCATTCAGGGAGGTCACGTGAAAAAACTCACCGATAAACAAAAGTCCAGGCTGTGGGAACAACGGCGAAACGCCAATTTCCAGGCCAGCCGACGGCTGGAAGGCGTAGATATTCCGCGGGTTACTCTGAGTGCTGAAGACGCTCTGGCGCGTCTTGAAGAGCTGAGGAGGCACTATGAGCGATAAATTCGGTGATGGTCGCGACCCGTATTTATATCCGGGCCTGAATGTCATGCGTAACCGTCTGGGGATTCATCAGGCGCAGCGTTTAGCGCAGGCGGCTTATGAACTGACAGCGCTGCGTGCGGCGACTATCGAATTGGGGCCGCTTAAACGGGGCTTACCGCACCTGTGCGCCATTCATCGCCAGCTGTATCGGGATATTTTTGACTGGGCGGGACTCCTGCGCGAAGTCGGTAATGACTCCAACTTATTGATAGTGTTTTATGTTCAGATAATGCCCGATGACTTTGTCATGCAGCTCCACCGATTTTGAGAACGACAGCGACTTCCGTCCCAGCCGTGCCAGGTGCTGCCTCAGATTCAGGTTATGCCGCTCAATTCGCTGCGTATATCGCTTGCTGATTACGTGCAGCTTTCCCTTCAGGCGGGATTCATACAGCGGCCAGCCATCCGTCATCCATATCACCACGTCAAAGGGTGACAGCAGGCTCATAAGACGCCCCAGCGTCGCCATAGTGCGTTCACCGAATACGTGCGCAACAACCGTCTTCCGGAGCCTGTC
>NZ_JAOWHJ010000047.1:0-64134 GCF_030332695.1 Citrobacter sp. Cpo089
TGTAGATTCAATTGGTCAACGCAACAGTCATGTGAAAACATGTAGTTGCGGAGGATTGTTGAATGAGACGAACATTTACAGCAAAGGAAAAAACATCTGTTTTTGAACTGTGGAAGAACGGAAAAGGCTTCAGTGAGATAGCTAATATCCTGGGTTCGAAACCAGGGACCATCTTCACGATGTTAAGAGATACTGGCGGCATAAAACCCAATGAGCGCAAGCGAGCTGTTGCTCACCTGACGCTGTCTGAGCGCGAGGAAATACGAGCCGGTCTGTCAGCTAAAATGAGCATTCGAGCCATCGCTACAATGCTGAATCGTAGCCCTTCAACAATCTCACGTGAAGTTCAGCGTAATCGTGGTAGGCGCTATTACAAAGCCGTTGATGCGAATAACCGGGCCAACAGGATGGCTAAAAGACCAAAACCGTGCTTACTGGATCAGAATATGCCGTTGCGAGAGCTTGTTCTGGAAAAGCTTGAGATGAAGTGGTCCCCAGAGCAAATATCAGGATGGTTAAGGCGAACGAAGCCGCGTCAAAAAACACTACGAATATCACCTGAGACAATTTATAAGACGCTTTACTTTCGTAGTCGTGAAGCGCTACACCACCTGAACGTACAGCACCTGCGCCGATCGCACAGCCTCCGTCATGGCAGGCGCCATACTCGCAAAGGTGAAAGAGGCACTATCAACATAGTGAACGGAACGCCAATCCACGAACGTTCCCGGCATATCGATAACAGACGCTCTCTGGGACACTGGGAAGGCGATTTAGTCTCGGGTACAAAAAACTCCCATATAGCCACACTTGTAGACCGAAAATCACGTTATACGATCATCCTGAGACTCAGGGGCAAAGACGCTTTATCAGTGAATCAGGCTCTTACAGATAAATTCCTGAGCTTACCACCTGAACTCCGGCGATCACTGACATGGGACAGAGGAATGGAGCTGGCCAGACATCTGGAATTTACTGGCAGCACAGGAGTTAAAGTTTACTTCTGCGATCCTCAGAGCCCCTGGCAGCGGGGAACAAACGAAAACACTAATGGGCTAATCCGACAGTACTTTCCCAAAAAGACATGCCTTGCCCAATATACTCAATATGAGCTGGATCAGGTTGCAGCTCAGCTAAACAACAGACCGAGAAAGACACTGAAGTTCAAAACACCTAAAGAGATAATTGAAAGGGGTGTTGCGTTGACAGATTGAATCTACAACCGCGCTCTTGATGTCAGACTCCCTGAACAGTTCTCGATAATCGGGAAACTCAGAGCGCATTATCCTGTGGTCACACTCTGCCATGTGTTCGGGGTTCATCGCAGCAGCTACAGATACTGGAAAAACCGTCCTGAAAAACCAGACGGCAGACGGGCTGTATTACGCAGTCAGGTACTTGAGCTACATGGCATCAGCCACGGTTCGGCCGGAGCAAGAAGCATCGCCACAATGGCAACCCGGAGAGGCTACCAGATGGGACGCTGGCTTGCTGGCAGGCTCATGAAAGAGCTGGGGCTGGTCAGCTGTCAGCAGCCGACTCACCGGTATAAACGTGGTGGTCATGAACATGTTGCTATCCCTAACTACCTTGAACGGCAGTTCGCCGTGACCGAGCCAAATCAGGTGTGGTGCGGTGATGTGACCTATATCTGGACGGGTAAGCGCTGGGCGTACCTCGCCGTTGTTCTCGACCTGTTCGCAAGAAAACCAGTGGGCTGGGCCATGTCGTTCTCGCCGGACAGCAGGCTCACCATGAAAGCGCTGGAAATGGCATGGGAAACCCGTGGTAAGCCCGGCGGGGTGATGTTCCACAGCGATCAGGGCAGTCATTATACGAGCAGGCAGTTCCGGCAGTTATTGTGGCGATACCAGATCAGGCAGAGTATGAGCCGGCGCGGAAATTGCTGGGATAACAGCCCAATGGAACGCTTCTTCAGAAGTCTGAAGAACGAATGGATACCGGTGGTGGGTTACGTAAGCTTCAGCGAGGCAGCTCACGCCATAACGGATTATATCGTTGGATATTACAGCGCACTAAGACCGCACGAATATAACGGTGGGTTACCCCCAAACGAATCGGAAAATCGATACTGGAAAAACTCTAACTCGGTGGCCAGTTTTTGTTGACCACTTCACGTCGCGATGGGGGTTTCGGTGGCAGACTTTGTGGATGTCAGTTCGAAACCAACGGTGCATCTCATCGCTGAAGAGGAAATCCCCGAATTATGGCAAGGCGAAAAAGGCGGACGAGCCAGACTGCTTGCAGGATCAGGTGGCCCTGATATGACCGAGATGTGGATGTGGGAAATGCAACCGGGGGAAAAGTTTGCTTCCCCCGGCCACACAGATGGAACGCTTGAATTGTTTTACGTCCAGGAAGGCACACTCACACTGGGTGTACAAGATCACCTGTATCAAGTGAACACCAACTGTTCGGCAACCGCGAGAACAGACGTTGCGCATTGCTATGAAAACCGAGGAGCGAGCCCATTGGTGTTCATCATGACGGTACATGAGAAATCATCCTGAGAGTTACCCAACATACCGTTCGGTCCTGTCTCGTCACATATTCGTTTACAAGGAGTTAATCAGTGGATAACCCGCATCTCAGTTTTACTAAAGACCTGTTTACGGTCACAACCGATCCCGCCTTTTTTGAGCTGGAAGCCATTCATGATTACCTTTCGCAATCGTCCTGGGCTCCTGGTATTGATATAGAAACGGTCAGTGTATCTATCCAGAACAGCCTTTGTTTTGGCCTACTGGATGGCACAAGACAGATCGGTTTCGCCCGTCTGGTGACAGACTTTGCCACTTTTGGTTATTTGTGCGACGTCTACGTGCTGAACGACTATCAGAAAAGTGGCCTCGGTCGTTGGTTGATTGAATGCTGTCACGCCCATCCATTGATGTCACGCCTGCGACGGATAATGCTGGTCACTGACAGCGCCCCTTGGCTATACCAGAAAATGGGGTATCTCCCGTTGAACCGACCAGACTTTGTCTGGCAGATCAACCGACCAGACATGTATCGTAAAACCGAAGGTAAATGAAGACTGTTTGGAGAGTAATATAGACTGTCAATCCGTAGGGCTGAGCATCTGCTGCGGAATAATTTGGCATATTCGCGAGACAACGTTGAGACGTCTGCTTGAGGCCCGGAACTTAATGTCAACTTAGCCATAGCCCATCTTCCACTTCTTTGCGCTATCTCGTTTATGAACCTAGTCATTCCGGGTATCATTTTGCGATTAGCATTCCAAAACCAAATTTAAGATAGGCATGTTTGCACTATCGCTGCGATCGCCCCTGAGGATTTTCATGAACAACGCCGAACAACAGTTCCTGAACGAGCTGGATAACAAATTCTGGAAAGCCGCCGACAAGCTACGCGCCAACATGGATGCCGCCAACTACAAGCACGTGGTGCTGGGGCTTATCTTCCTGAAGTATGTGTCCGATGCCTTCGAGGCGCGTCAGCAGGAGCTAATCACCTTGTTCCGCGATGTCGGCAACCCGGACAACATCTATGCCATGTCGCGCGACGGTTACGACTCTGATGAAGAGTACGCACAGGCGATTGTGGATGAACTGGAGGTGGAAGATTACTACACCGAAAAGAACATCTTCTGGGTGCCGAAAGCCGCGCGCTGGGACACGCTGAAAAACAAAGCCATGTTGCCGACCGGCACCGTGCTGTGGGTGGATGAAACCACCGGCAAGGATGTGACGCTGCGCTCTGTGTCCTGGCTGGTGGATAACGCGCTCGATGAAATCGAAAAAACCAACCCGAAGCTGAAAGGTATTCTGAACCGTATCAGCCAGTATCAATTGGGCAACGAAGTGTTGACCGGGCTGATTAATACTTTCTCTGACGCCAACTTCAGCAACCCGGAATATAACGGCGAGAAGCTCAACTTAAAGAGCAAAGATATTCTCGGTCACGTGTACGAATATTTCCTCGGTCAGTTCGCGCTGGCGGAAGGTAAGCAGGGCGGCCAGTATTACACGCCAAAAAGTATCGTCACCCTGATTGTTGAAATGCTGCAACCGTATAACGGGCGCGTGTATGACCCGGCGATGGGTTCCGGCGGGTTCTTTGTTTCCAGCGACCGTTTTATCGAAGAGCACGCGGGCGAGAAGCAGTACAACGCCGCCGAGCAGAAGCGCAATATCTCTGTTTACGGCCAGGAGTCGAACCCGACCACCTGGAAGCTGGCGGCAATGAATATGGCGATCCGGGGTATCGACTTTAACTTCGGCAGCAAAAACGCCGACACCCTGCTGGACGACCAGCACCCGGATCTGCGAGCTGACTTCGTGATGGCGAACCCGCCGTTCAACATGAAGGAGTGGTGGAACGCCAAGCTGGAAAACGACGTGCGCTGGAAATACGGCACACCGCCGCAGGGCAACGCCAACTTTGCGTGGATGCAGCACATGATCCATCACCTTGCGCCAAAAGGTTCGATGGCGCTGCTGCTGGCGAACGGTTCGATGAGCTCCAACACCAACAACGAAGGCGAAATCCGCCGTAACCTGATCAAAGCCGATTTGGTCGAGTGCATGGTGGCGCTACCGGGCCAGCTCTTTACCAACACCCAAATCCCGGCCTGTATCTGGTTCCTGACCAAAGACAAATCCAGCGGCAACGGCAAAGCGCACCGCAAAGGCGAAGTGCTGTTTATCGACGCCCGCAAGATTGGCTTTATGAAAGACCGCGTGCTGCGTGACTTTACTCGTGAAGATATCGCCAGAATTGCCGACACCTTCCACAAATGGCAGGCAGATAAAGAGTACGAAGACGAAGCCGGATTCTGCTTCTCTGCAACGCTGGAAGATATTCAGAAAAACGACTTTGTGTTGACCCCTGGGCGCTATGTTGGTGCTACCGAGCAAGACGAAGATGATGAACCCTTTGCCGAGAAAATGGCACGATTGACGACGCAACTGAAAGATCAGTTGGAAGAGAGCGCGAACCTAGAAGCACAGATTAAGGCGAATCTGGGGGGGCTGGGTTATGAGTTTTGAGATTCCATTCTCTCATATTGCAGAGATTATTATGGGGCAATCCCCTAAAGGCGAAGAGGTTAATAATGAGGGGATAGGACTCCCCTTATTGAATGGACCTACAGAGTTTACTGACCGTTACCCTGCACCTGTGCAGCATACTGCATATGCAAAAAAAATATCGCTACCAGGAGATATTTTATTTTGTGTTCGTGGTTCAACAACCGGCAGGATGAACTATTCTGATCAAAAATATTGTATAGGTCGAGGTCTTGCTGCAATAAGAGGTCGAAACGGATATCCGACACCTTACGTTAAAGCTGTATTAGAGACTTATCTTCCTAAATTGCTGGCAGCTGCGACAGGATCAACTTTTCCTAATGTTAGCAAAGACCTTATTAATAATATTCCAGTAAGTGTTTTACCTGTTGAGAATGCTTGTAATATTAGTAAGCTCATCGAATTGCAGGAAGAGAAAGTATTCACGAATAATCAGATAAACCAAACCCTCGAACAAATGGCACAAGCCCTGTTCAAAAGCTGGTTTGTTAATTTTGAACCCGTAAAGGCCAAAATGGCAGTGCTGGAAGCGGGCGGTTCGCAGGAAGACGCAACGCTTGCCGCAATGACCGCCATTTCCGGGAAAAATGCGGATGCGCTAGCGGTTTTTGAGCGTGAACATCCTGAGCAGTATGCCGAATTAAAAGCCACGGCAGAGCTGTTTCCGTTGGCGATGCAGGACAGTGAGTTGGGGGAAATTCCGGAAGGGTGGACTCTATCTGAAATTGGAGCGCAAATCGATATTGCTGGTGGGGCAACGCCATCAACTAAAACACCTGATTTTTGGGATAATGGAGATATTCACTGGACTACACCTAAAGATTTATCCAACGTTAAAGACAAAATTTTACTGCATACAGAAAGAAAAATAACAAAAGCAGGATTGGGCAAAATTTCCTCTGGTTTACTACCTGTTAATACCGTGTTGATGTCATCACGTGCACCTGTGGGATACCTGGCAATTGCAAAAGTCCCTGTGGCGATTAATCAGGGATATATTGCCATGAAGTGTAATAAAGAGTTAAGCCCTGAATTCGTGTTACAGTGGTGTTCTGCAAACATGCCAGAAATTATATCTCGCGCAAGTGGTACCACCTTTGCTGAAATTAGTAAGAAAAATTTCAATCCAATTCCTCTTGTGAAGCCGCCACTTGAGCTTGTTAAAAATTATACCAAGCAAGTAAGTGCAATCTACTCGTTGATTGAAAATACTATGCGGGAAAATAATAGCCTAACCGAACTCCGCGACACCCTTCTCCCCAAACTTCTCTCGGGTGAAATTACCCTGCCGGAAGCAGAACAAATAATCAGCGAGGAAGCCTGATGCTAAGCGAAGACGATTTAGAACAGCAATGCCTGCAATGGTTTGCTGAACAGGGCTGGGACGTGCTGCACGGGCCGGATATCGCACCGGATGGCGATAACCCGCTGCGTGCCTCATTTCATGATGTGTTTCTGCGCCCGGTAATGCTGGAGCAGCTGCAAACCATCAATCCCCATCTCCCTGTTTCCGTGCTGGAGGAGGTGATACTGCGTATCGCCCATGCGCACAGCCCGGATCTGGTCGTCAGCAATAAAGTCTTTCATCACCTGCTGCTCAATGGCGTACCCGTTGAATATAAGCATGAAGACAAGGTAATTCACGATAACGCGCTGTTAATGGATTTCAACCATCCAGACAACAACCGCTTTATGGTGGTGAACCAGGTCGCCATTCAGGGAATAAAGCAGGTTCGTCGTCCGGATATCACTGGCTATATCAACGGTCTGCCGGTGGCGGTGATTGAGCTGAAAAGCCCCATTGATGCTAACGCCGATATCTGGGCGGCGTTTAACCAGTTACAGACCTATAAAAACGAATTGAGCGATCTGTTTATCTGTAACGAAGCGCTGGTGGTGAGCGATGGGCAGAATGCGCGCATTGGCTCTCTCACGGCGGATGAAGAGCGCTTCCTGCCGTGGAAAACGGTGGCGAACGAAAATGACAAACCGCAGTTTGACTGGCAGCTTAAAACCGTCGTGCAGGGCTTTTTTAACCGTGAATTATTGCTCGATTATATCCGCTATTTTGTCCTGTTTGAGAATGACGGCAAACGGCTGATTAAGAAGATTGCCGCCTATCACCAGTTCCATGCAGTGCGTGAAGCGGTGACGGCGACGATTGTGGCCTCGACCGGTAAACACCTGCCGTTGCACAGTAATATTCAGCCCGGTAGTAAAAAAGCGGGGGTCGTCTGGCATACCCAGGGTTCCGGCAAAAGTATCTCTATGTGCTGCTATGCCGGGAAACTGCTGCAACAGGCGGAGATGAACAACCCGACCATTGTGGTGGTGACGGATCGCAACGATCTCGACGGCCAGTTATACGCCACCTTCTGCCAGGCACAGGATTTGCTGAAGCAGACGCCACTACAGGCCAACGATCGAGATGAATTGCGCGAGTTGCTTAATGCCCGTGAATCCGGCGGCATCATCTTTACCACCGTGCAGAAGTTTGCG
The DNA here is from genome assembly GCF_030332695.1 of Citrobacter sp. Cpo089. Lineage (NCBI taxonomy): Bacteria > Pseudomonadati > Pseudomonadota > Gammaproteobacteria > Enterobacterales > Enterobacteriaceae > Citrobacter > Citrobacter sp. Cpo089. The sequence continues at coordinate 7,572 of NZ_JAOWHJ010000047.1, forward strand.
CCGCTGGACGGTGAGCAGAGCCATCCGGCACTCAATCAGCGCAGCAACATCGTGGTGATTTCGGATGAAGCGCACCGTAGCCAGTATGGCCTGAGCGCCACGCTGGACAGACAAACGGGTGTCTATAAATACGGCTACGCAAAACATATGCGCGACGCGCTGCCGAATGCGTCGTTTATGGGCTTTACCGGCACGCCGATTGCCTCGGAAGATAAAGATACCCGTGCCGTGTTCGGTGATTATGTCTCTGTCTACGACATTCAGGATGCGGTCGATGACGGCGCAACGGTGCCGATCTACTACGAATCCCGGCTGGCAAAACTCGACCTGAACCATGAAGAGCTGGAAACGCTATCCGATCAGGTCGATGAACTGGTAGAAGACGAAGAGACGGGTCAGCAGGAGAAAACCAAAGGCGACTGGAGCCGTCTGGAAAAGCTGGTCGGTTCAGAGCCGCGTATCAAACAGGTAGCGGCCGATCTGGTTCAACATTTTGAAACGCGCAATGCTGCTATGAACGGCAAAGCGATGATTGTCGCCATGAGCCGCGAGATCTGCGTGAAACTGTACGATGCCATCGTGGCGATCCGCCCGGAATGGCACAGTGAAGACGTTGAACAAGGGGCGATCAAAGTCATCATGACCGGATCGGCGTCAGATAAAGACCATCTGCAATCGCATATCTACAACAAACAGACCAAAAAACGCCTGGAAGCCCGCTTTAAAGATCTGAACGACCCGCTGAAACTGGTGATTGTGCGGGATATGTGGCTGACCGGGTTTGATGCCCCGTGCTGCCACACCATGTATATCGACAAACCGATGCGCGGCCATAACCTGATGCAGGCGATTGCCCGCGTTAACCGTGTGTTCCGGGATAAACCCGGCGGACTGGTGGTGGATTATATCGGCATTGCCAACGAGCTGAAGCAGGCACTGAAAACCTATACCGATTCAAAAGGCAAAGGACAAACGACGGTTGATGCCCGGGAAGCCTTTGCGATTCTGCTGGAAAAAATGGATGTCATTCATGGGATGTTTGCCCGTTCGGCGGGTAAGCCGGGATTTGATTACACGGGCTTCTCCCGCGATCCGCTGGCCTTCTTGCGTGATGCCGTGAACTACATTCTGGGACTGGATGACGGTAAAAAACGTTACCTCGATGTCTCGCTGGCGATGAGCAAAGCCTGGTCACTATGTAACACGCTGGATGAGGCCGAACCTTTGCAGGAAGAGTTCGCGTTTCTTTCGGCGATCCGGGTGGGGCTTATCAAACTCGATCCGAAGGCCAAATTTAGCCAGTCAGAAAAAAATTCGCTGCTGAGTAAAATTCTTGATAATGCGGTCGTCGCGACCGGCGTTGAAGATGTGTTTGCTTTGGCTGGATTGGATAAGCCGAACATAGGTTTGCTGTCGGATGAGTTCCTGGAGGAAGTGCGGGAAATGCCGCAGCGTAATCTGGCTGTAGAATTGCTGGAAAAACTGCTCAATGACGGGATTCATGCACGTTCCGGTAATAACGTAGTGCAGCAGAAGAAATATTCTGACCGCCTGAAAGCCGTACTGCTCAAATACAATAACCGGGCGATTGAAACCGCGCAGGTGATTGAAGAGCTGATCCAGATGGCGAAAGCGTTCCAGGAGGCGATGGCGCGTGATGATGCGTTAGGGCTGACCCCGGATGAAATCGCCTTCTATGATGCGCTGGCTGAAAATGAAAGTGCAGTGCGTGAACTGGGCGATGATACGCTGAGAAAGCTGGCCATCGAAGTGACATTGAAATTGCGGCAGTCCACCACCGTGGACTGGCAGGTGCGTGAAAGCGTGCGTGCCCGATTGCGTATTCTGGTGCGCCAGACGCTGCGTAAGTATAAGTATCCGCCGGACAAAACGCCGGGCGCCGTGGAACTGATTTTGAAGCAGGCAGAAGTGGTGTCGAACAGCTGGACAGTCTAAAACGTTCATCGATTATCTTGACGGAGGTGGTTCAATGTCGGTTACTGTAACAGTTGAAAAAGTAGGGGCGGCATTTGCATTGATCAAATGCCACCATAGGCCTGAAGCAGAATATGAATTTACTGGTGAGTTTCTCGGGCTTTCACACGAGCTGAAGTTTGCAGGGAAGAATTTACGAGAACTGAGAGAAACTGGCTGTTCTATTTATGGAATTTATCAGGATGAATACGGCATGACCTTACTTCCTGATCATCCCGGCATTAAACTGGCCGAAATACTAGCGGTATCAAATATAGGACTGAATAAATTTTCGGTTTACATGGGATGTCGCGAGCAAGAGATAGTTGAATTGTTGAACGGTTCAGTTTCACTGACGAAAGCTATGGCACTCCGGTTATCGCATGTAGTCGGTGGAAGTTGGTCGAAGTGGATGTTAATTCAAGAGCAGTTTGAATTACAGTTGGCACAACGAGAGATTAAAGAATTAATGATTTTGACTAATATCGGGGATGAGGTCGTTGGATTATAGTAAAACAACCATCTTTAACTGATGGGTTTGGCCTTTCCATCCATAAGAAAGGCCATCGTTGTAAAAAATAAATTACCCGCGACTGCAGCCGAAATTACGGTCCCCATCACCGACTATTTTAGTTCTTACTTTGGTCATGTAATCCACCCTGTTCATCAAATCGCTATAAGTCTGCTCAAAGTTGTCCCTTTTACGATTGAGAAGGTATTTGCCATTTGGCGGGTAATTAACTAACTTCCCCGAGCTATCTATAGGGATGCCAAGTGCACTGTACCAAGCTGTCGTTATCATTGTACGTAACGTGTTACGGTTTAAGTCGTAATCACCTAAATGATAATAAGCATCCTGATTGAAACACAGTATCAAATGGTAATGCCGCTTTCCATTTTTGGTATATTCTCTGACCCATGCGTAACGTAAAGTGGAATGTCGACTATCAGGCCAGTCTTTCCGTTGAGTTTTAATATGCTTATCGTGTTTAAGCTTTGCTTTTAACGCACTGGTAAAGCGAGATATAGCACCAGAGTCAACCCTGGGTTGAAAGAATGGGTTATCCATATTTTCTGTATCAATTGGGTCATGCAGATCAACACGTAGAATCATTGAGTTAAGATGTTCGTTTAGGGAGTCATCAATAACCTGTTTGATTCTATCCCGATATAGGGATACATGTGAACCAAACTCACTGTCGTATGTCATATAGTATCCTACCAAGTAATATTGAGGTATTGATTGGACTACAAATATATTACCTATCAAGATAACAAACCCTTACTGGTAATAGTCTCAGTTTGTATTTTTACTCTTGAATTAAATATCTGTTCAACCGTAGAATGTCAGAATATTGAGCCTGCTATGGCTATAAATACTGTCTTACCTTTCTTTTCTGTGAGTATTCTATTTTGAGAATATAGCGTATTAAGCACCTCATTTGCTTTGCTACGATTCCTGAATTTATTAGGGCCGTATTGGAGCACTGTATTTTTAGTAATCCAAGATGCCTTGAGTCGAATACAATAATTATTTATCCACCAATAAAGTTCATCCGCCTCCGAGATTGCCAGCGTGAATTCCTGGGGTTTAGAAAACAAGCGTACGTACTCGCCAACATACCAGGTACTTATCTCTACTGCGGCCTCAACTGTTAAAAGGGAGATATCACCCTCATCACCATTAAAATGGTGCAATAGTGCGGCTATTCTTGCCATATTTTCTGCCATTTTTGATGCGTAATCTTTAAAGTTTGACAGTCTTCCAAGAATCCCCATTTCATACTCGACATTATTAGAAAATGCGATCCAGCGTTTTTCTGCTTCTACAGTGAATCGGAGGCAAAGACGATCATTTTCATTATTTCTAGCAATACTTTCGTTAACGATCTTCATAAGTCTTTGATGAAATATTGGTAGATATTCGGTTGAAACAACCGGGCTAGTAATTTGTCTATTGCCTTGTGTTGAACCAGGCTGGCAGATTAGGCATCGTGCGAAGAAACCTATTCCCTTTGCCATATCACCTTTCCGTTTAATATAACCCTTAAAAATATTAGGCTGGACCATCAGTGACAGTGTCATTCTGGCATCTCTGATTAATTTTTCAGGCTCACTTTTCCTTTCTACAGGAAACATTGCCCCATCCCACATCTTATTGATGAAAGGCAGTTCGTTCAGCGTGTAACCATTAAAAATAGTGCCAGCCTCATCAGACATAATGCCTACAGATCGCCAGTAGCCACAGAGGTAATCTTTAATGGCCGCGGGTGTGGCATCGTTAAATATCTGCTTGAATCTCACCGGTGATTTAGGATGCGATGCCAGCAGCACTTTAAGTTTTTCATTTGTTGCCAAATGATCTTTGTTACGTCTAATTTCTGACTTGAGTTTTGACATCAGAGATTTTTTTTCAATATTAAAAATCGCTTCATCATTTCGCCAGACGGTAAGATCATGGGTGTACTTTTCAAATAAATTTTCCTCCAGTTGATATAATGGCTCCATCAGCAATTTATCAACCGTACTTTTCCGTTCACCGGATTCTGCCAGTGTCAGTAAGAAAAGTGATACTGGGCCTCGCAGATTGTTCAGCCGGCAAACATCAATCCGGTTTTGACAGGCAAGAGAAATAACTCCCAGAGCAGAAGCTGCGATCAAAGCTTGCGGGGCTTGCGTATGCTGTTCCACTTCATAAATGGCATTTCTGATAATCTGAGGAAATGCATCTACAGGGAAAGGACTACCGTTAAACATATAACACCTCTAATACAATTCACGTTAAAAAGTTCCGCGCAAGTTGCTATTCCGCTATTAATTGCAGAAATAGCAGGATGAACACGGATACTCAGAAAAAAAACAAAAATAAATGCACAAAATCTCTGGATGCTAACGTTCGTTAATCCAGCAAAGTAGATCGCTTAACAGCCAGCCACAGGACTTCAACCCAATAGACTTACGCAACGGAAACTGACCGACTTGCTCCAGTTTCCAGGCCGTTGAACGAGATACCGATGTGATGTACTGACGCTCCTTTTCACGTACTAGGCGGTCATGGGGTTCGCCATAGTTACGCAGGACCTGTAAACGTTCTTGTGGTGTTGGATAGTTGAATGTTGTTTTCATGTTGCCTCCTTCGTTTCAGTGAAAGCAGCATGTCTCAGTTTACGAGGATGTGAAAGGAACAGACACCTTATTAAGGCCTTAATAAGGTATCGAGGACAACAGGAAAAGAACACTCTCATCCTTTTAACACAGCATGTAGGATGATGAGTTCGGACAAAGTGGACTGAGCTATATCAATTCAATACATTAAGTTACTTTGGAATGTTTTTTAACCAACGGCGAATAGTCTCAGGTTTGAATTCATATTCTCCACCATATTTATTTTTATTCAGACTGGTTAAAACACCTGCCATTGTTGTGAAGTTAACACTACCATCATTTTCCAAACAATACTCATTTAGCAAAATATATAAAGCCAAATGCTCTACCTTAGAATAACGATTTTCACTTTCTTTCTTTTCAATTTTCGATGAACCAGTCAATGCAAACTCTAAATTTTCAATGTCATCAACATTCATACATAGCTCACGTTTATTAACTTCAATTGCTTCTTTAAATATCAAAAAGTCCCCTTCATCATGTCCTATGACTTTCAATAAAGCTGAAACATCGTCATCCGACAACAAAGGATTTGAATTAGATATTTTATAATCACCCTTTATGAACCGTGTAGTTGGTCCAGGCTTAATCCGCCAATATCCATATGCGTAACCATCGTAATAAAACTGATCATCGCCGATGGGAATATAGAAAATACCCGCCCCTTTTTTCATTCGAAACTGTCTTATCTTAGTTAGAGGGGATTTATCTTTTTGATATAAATCAACTTCGTTAATAATTTCAACCTTGCGGTCTTCAATAAAATATTTATGCTGTTCGATATTATCTAGTGAACTATTAGGCGAGCCAATCTCGGTGGGAATATCGTTTAACACCTCCTTTAAGTGAGACTCATCGTCTTTACGAATAGAACATGATAATTGACACGGATTTCCTTCAAGATGTATATAGAGAGGGATGTTATTATCACACCAAAGCTCTATTATATTTTCTAACTTAATACTATATTTTATACAGATAGTTTCAACAGTAAGAAATTGAGATTTGTTTTCCATTATATTTTTCCTCCTCAGAATAAAATTCTCACCGATTTTACGCTTTTGATTGTGCTTTAAAATACTAACCAATGAGATCTATTGTCCAATTCATCCAGTACAACTATAATCCAATTGAATACATCAAGGAACCGCTCCATGCGCAAACAATCAATATCACCGCAAGTTACAAAAGCCCAGATTTACCGTTCCGTTGCCAGCTCAACAGCTATCGAAACGGGCGTTTCTGTACAAAAGATTGAGCAGCAACTAAAAAAAAATCAGGCACAGGCGAAAGCCGTTGGCCTCGCCCGCTAGTCTGGCAAGATATCGCTTACCAGCTGCATCATAGGGTTATAGTTCCCTGAGCCCCCGCCTGTATTGCCTTGAAGTAAAATGCCTTGTGCTCATCCCACAGGCTGTAATCCAGTAAGCCCTTCCCTGCCAGAACCGACAGCACATCGCAAAGTAGCCGCGACAGACGCCCGTTACCTTCTCTGAATGGATGGATCAAAATAAACTCAACGTGGCATTCAGCCAGATAACTAACCAGCTCCGGGCGAGCCAGGGATTTCAGTTCACCAGTTCGGGAGAGAAACTACCTCTCGAAACCATCAAGAAGCAGAGGAATCCTGTCGGCAGCGGCAAACTGGAAGCCGTCTTTTGTCAGGTTGGCATTACGCAACCTCCCCGCCAGTCGTACACATTCCCCAGCCATTGACGATGCCATCTACTGATATGCTCAAAAACCAGCGCCTCAGGCGGCTGGCTCTCAATAAATAGCTGCTCATACAGCATCAGCAGCAAGCCAGACTCCAGCGTATCCATTTCCTGTTCATCAATGATTCCCAGCTTATTAGCCAGCACTAAATCTCCAGAGTCCGGCTGATACCGCTCTTCTGCTGAATTAAGCTCATATTTTGCCAAGCTCTTACCTCCGTCCAAACAAGTTCACAACGTTGTTTTCCTGTTGTCGCTGATAGTTGTTAACCCGGTCTTCCCAGATCTCAAGCGCCCTACGCTTTTCAGGCAAGTAATCATAACGATCATAGTGTTTCGAGCTGACGTCATTTAAAGCGTGATTCTGGATACGGTCGCGGATCTCTTTGCTGATCCCCGCCTCCCCCATCAGCGTTTTGCAGGTGCGACGTAAATCTCGTGCCGTGAAAACTTTAAACTCAGGATTAAAGGCCCGGAAGTACATGATGGAACGCGCCAAGCTATCAGTGCGTACCGGTCGCTCTCCATTGGTCGAGAGTGGGAAGATATAGGGGCTCCCACTTTCCTTAGCCAGTTCTTTCACCGAGGCTAATTCCTGTAGCGCAGAATCAGTCAGCGGGATCAGGTGTTCGCGCTTGTTTTTCGATACATCAGCTATGACCAGTAGCGTCTTTTGCTGCCAGTCAATCGCGCTCCATTGGCTGGCTATCATTTCAAACGGACGCTGCCCACCAGCATAAACACAGAAGCGAATCAGATGCTGCATCAGCGGCCCAACGTTGGTGGCCTCGGCGAACTGTTCCATGACAACACGCAACTCTTCCAGCGTTAGCCATGTATCACCCACTTTTTCCGCCGAAGACTGTTTCGGTATGGCCGAGACCGGGTTAACTTCAAGACCAAACGTGATACCCACGCTGGTATTCATCGGATCGTTATCAGCTTTCAGGCCGTAGTTAAATGCCGCCATCAGATACGAGCGAATCCGATTAGCATGCACCACCGCATCACGCTGGATAATGCCTGAGAGGATGGTTTTAATCTGGAGAGGTGTTACATCTTTCGCTTTGGTTTCTCGAGGGATAACCGTGTAGCACTCTTTTTCAAGACGCTTCAGAACATCAGCCCAGGTCCGCTTATTGTCGAGCTTCATCTTGTTAACGTAACCATGCACCAGTTCTTCAAACGATCCTTGAGAACGATGGATCTGCATGATGTGCTGTTCGGCCAGGCGCTGTTGCTCAAGCTCTTGCTGGGGCTCTTTTCCTTCAACAAGCCAGGCACCATACTTTTTCGCCAGCTCATTGGCCGTCACCAGTTTCATCTCAGGCCAGATGCCCAACTGGATGAACTTCTCTTTCTTCCCTTTCTCAACGTAGTAACGGAAATAAAAAACTTTGCTGCCTGAAGGCTGAACCTTAACGCCAAGCCTGCCAGTACCACGTTGAGCGCTGTTGCTCCACACGTAGTACGCCGTGCTTTTTGTCTTCAATCCACGTATAGCAGTCTCGGTAAGATTAGCGGCCATGAGTTTACCTTTCTAAGGATAAGCGTTACCTGACCCGATGCCCATTTCGGGTCAGGTAACGGGTCAGGTAAGGATAGTACAATGGGGAAATGAGAGAACCAATCAGAAACAAAAATAAATTCATAACTGATTGATTATAGAAAATTAAAAATACGAATAGAGACAATGACGAACAATTAAAAACATGCCAATTTTATGACTCATAATCGCTTGGTCGCTGGTTCAAGTCCAGCAGGGGCCACCAAATAAAACAAGGAGTTAGATGAGAAATCGTCTGACTCCTTTTTCTTTGGATGTAATTTGGGTCAGACAAGGAATTGCCTTCCCGCCCCCTTCATCTCGCGACCAGCGTCCCCGAATAGTAATTTAAGTCAGTAATACTGCTCTTAATATTCAAGATACAGCGTTATCACAGCTCCGTCGCAACAAGTCAATTACTTGTCGTGCTCGCAGGATATCTACAAGCCCGAAGATAACGTGATTGCTCGAGGCTGTTAAATTCTCCGCTATCGATAGTAAAGGGGGGATTAAACAACCTTTCCAATGAATAACTATCTTATTAGTTTCTTATTACAAAATAAGATTTGAAGTGATTCACTGAATTAAAAAAGCCAGTCCCGCTGCAAAGAGAATGGATAGTAGCACCGATGTCAGGCCGGGTAGCAGAAAAGGGTGATCGATAATATGTCGGCCCAGTTTGGTTGACCCGGTATCATCCAGCTCTACCGCCGCCAGCAGCGTCGGATAGTTTGGCAGAATGAAAAGTGAAGCCGTTGCCGGGAAACAGGCGACCAGAATACCGGGAGCAACACCCATCGTTAGTGCAGCAGGAAACAGAATTTTCGTTGAGGCCGCCTGGGAATACAGGAAGCACGAAGCCGTCATAATGATGAGAGCCAACACAAAGGGTGAATCCAGTAAGTGTGACGTTACTGTGCTTTGCAACCATTGCTGATTGCTGTCCATAAACGTCGAGCCCAGCCAGGCAACGCCGAGAATACAAATACAGGAGGTCATCCCAGTTTTAAAGACTGAGCCGGATGGGATTTTTTGCACGTTCACCCGGCAGCAAACCAAAATCAGCAGCGCAACCCCCATCATCATCCCCACTCGAGCTTGCCCACTGGTCATGATTGGATTAGCAATCAGTCCTAATTTAGGGCTGGTGACAATCGCATATGTAAGAACCGCAATCAATCCAACAATAAAGATTAGCACCGAACGACCACCATAGGGAGGGATCACCCGGCCAGTCTCTGCCTTGAAATGAACTGGATTGTCATATAACCGATCCTGCTGTCGGATTTTGTCCCAAAATAAGTAAAAAAGAGACGTGACGAGCAACGCAAGGAATGTGGAGGGTATTGATACCGCAATCAGTTCAATATAACCCCAACCATGATTATCTTTTTCCAGAATACCTGAGAAGAAAATCACTGCCGCAGAAATGGGCGAAGCAACAATCCCCAGTAGAGAAGCACTAACGGAGAGAGCAAGAGCCCGGGTGGGTTTTATATTGTTCTCTTTTGCAACGCCGACAATAACCGGCATGCAAGCAAAGGATACCTGTCCGGTACTGGCCATCATGGTTAATAGCCAGGTGGAAAAGGGCGCTGTTATGACTAACATTTGCGGATGACGGCGTAGCAGGCGCTCGGTAAGGTCAACAAGATACTCAATACCACCAGCCTCCTGCATGGCTGCAATCGCCACGATCACGACCATAATAAATACGATAACCAGCATAGGCATTTCACCTGGCGTAGCGCCAAGAGCGCTGAGAACAATCACGCCAGCACCGCCGGCAAAACCCACGCCGATACCACCGACCCGCATGCCAATGAAAAGAAACAGCAGCACAACAAGAAATTGAACCAATACCATAAGTGCCTCCATAGCTTCCTGTCCGGCATTAACCCTTTAGAGGATCAAATGGTCTGTAAGTCCTGGCCGCCGGGCAACAGCTCTCTCAATATGCCTCTGGATGTAAATAGCTTGAATGAAAACTTATTGCGTTACCGTGGCATCACTGCACACTACGTTAATCAGGCATCCAATCTGATCAATCTCTACTTCAACACTATCTCCGGCATGCATAAAAAGTGGTGGTGTGCGTTTTTTTCCGATCCCGCCGGGTGTACCGGTCAGGATCACATCTCCAGGAGAGAGCACGCTGAACATACTGATATACGCAATTAACTCTGCGATTGTATAAACCATACTGCTCGTATTATCCTGCTGTACCGTCTGACCATTGAGCCGGGTAGTAATATTCAGATTTTGCGGGTCTCGGATTTCATCCGCAGTCACCAGCCAGGGGCCGAAGCCACCGGTTGCTGGCCAGTTTTTCCCAGCGGTAAACCAAGTGTGCTGCCAGTCACGCACCGAGCCATCCATGTAGCAGCTATAGCCAGCAACATAATGCAGCGCCTCCTGCAAAGGTATATTGCGTCCTTCGCGACCAATTACCAACGCCATTTCACCTTCAAAATCAAACTCATTGCTGCATTCTGGCTTGAGTAACGGAGTCAGATGCCCGGTCTGTGAATCAGCAAAACGAATGAATAACACAGGATTAGAAGGCTTTTCGGCAGACGAATTTTTTTTATCGCGATAATTTGTGCCTGCGCAGATTATTTTTTTCGGTTCAGTAATGACCGGCAGGAAAGTGATCTCGTCAAATGAGTAATCCGCTTTTTTATCTGACAGTGGCAAATTATCAAGAAGATGAAGGTGCGGTATAAAATCACGCAGAGTTTTATATTGTGGAAATAAAACCTGTAGGTCAATAACGCCGCCGGGGATCGCCAGACCATATTTCTTTTTATCATGAAGGCTAAAGCTAAGTAGTTTCATAAATCACCTTGGGTATAGATAGGTGAAAGCCTCAGTGCTATTGAAAATAGATATTGATATAACCCGAGGCGAAGTAACAAAATATCCGCAATACAGTAAAACTAAGTTCTATATTGCGGATTAACAGGAGGGTCAGAGCAAATTAGCTGACACGACCCAGCTCAGCTGCACGCATTGCATCATGAATTTCTTTCTCTGCGCCATTTTCTAGCGGCAGTAGAGGAGAACGAACGGTGGCATGTTCAAGGATCCCGCGTGCAACCAGAGCATGTTTAAGCGCAACTGTACCTTCCATATGAGAACCACGGTGGTAAACACTCTTGGTTACAGGTAGCAGGCGATCGTGTAGCTGACGCGCTTTAACGTAATCGCCCGCCTTACCGGCCTTAATCATTTCAATTAACGGTTCAGGTGCGATATTACCGTAGCCAACCAGGAAGCCATCAACATCAAAGGCAGTATGCAACAGATACTCATCATGACAGCTTAAAATTTGCAGATCCGGACGTTCACGACGAATTACCGGAATCTCAGTATCCCAACGGCGCATATTGCGCACACCATTCTTCATGGCGAATACGCCCGGTTGTGCGGAGATATCCAACAGTGTTTTCAGATTGTAGGTGGCTTTAGTAACATCCGGGTACTGGAAAAGAATCAGCGGCAAACCACTCTCTTCATAAACAACGCGGTAGCGGTCCTGAGGAGCACCGTCCTGATAACCAAAACGCAGCCAACCGTGAGAAGGGTAGAGCAAACCCGCAGATGCGCCGGCGGCAACAGCGCGTTTAGCTTCTAATGCCGCTACTTCGGTCCCTTCACCGGTAATACCGGCAATAATTGGCAGCTTGTTATCAACAGACTTAACAAATGCGCGGATCACATTCGCCTGCTCTTCCTGAGTAAGAAAGGTACCCTCCCCTGCGTGTCCTAAAACCACCAAACCTTTCACGCCGTCGATGCTGCCCAGCCAACTGCCAAGACGCTGAATGGCATCATAGTCTACACGTCCATCACGAGTGAATGGTGTAACCGGAGCTGGAGTCAAACCTCTTAAATCGATGTTGATCATAAATATCCCCTTGATAAATAAGCAAATAAATTGCAATTCAGTGATCGTTGAAACGAGAGTGAAATCGTTTCTGCAATCGTTTTCACTTCATTGACAATGAACCTCAAAAATTAAATCGTCAACGCCATTGTGGTCAAAAATACAACACAGATCACAAACAAACGCATTTTGCACCCGAGATGAGATCCGTTATGGCTGTGCAACCCTGGTTGGCTCCCTGTGAGAAAGCCAGTGAGGATCTCAGTCGAATTATTTACGTGGAGATGAGGTAGACTTACGAGGGATAAGAGAAGGTGTGGTAATCCTGATGTTATTGTTTACCTCTGGATTCAATAACATATCAACCGCGTTACTGGCGATATGCTCAAGCGGAGTTCTGACCGAGGTCAGTGCCACAGGTAATCGGCTCACCAGCGGAATATCATTATATCCCACGAGAGAAAGATCTTCTCCAATCATCAGACCCTGCTGGTGCGCTGCCGCCAGTACGCCAATTGCGAGTTCGTCATTAACGGCAAACAGCGCGCTTGGGCGATGACGTGTGCTGAGAATTTTTATTCCCTGCTCCTCTCCGGATGCGATATTAAAATCAGAATGGCAGCACCATTCCTCTCTTATGCTCAACCCGGCTTCCCGCATTGCCCGTTCAAAGCCTTTACTACGGTTGCGGGCGTTGGAGGCAAAATCGGGGCCACCAATTAAACCAATGTCACGGTGGCCTAAATCGATCAGATGGCGGGTTGCCAGATATCCACCAAGCTCATCGTCCCCTACTGAAGAGGGGCTAAAACCATCTGTACGTAACGCCAGGACATGCGGAATATTCCGTTCGCGCAGTGTTTGCGGTAAAGGATCGTCCAGTCGGCAAGTCGACATGATCAACCCATCCACCCTGCGATCCAGCAGAGACTCAACGGCCTTTTTCTCCTGTTCTTGACTGTCACCGCAGGTCGCAACAATCGCGAAATATCCTCTTCTGGCTGCAGCTCTGGCTATCTCTTCAAAAAGCATCGCCGTGACGGCATCGGTTAGCCTTGGAACCAGGACGCCAAGCGTCCCGGTATCGCCACGCCGCAGGCTGGAAGCTACATAGTCTCGACGGTAGCCCAGCTCTCTCGCGACCTGGCGAATTTTATCTGCTGAAGCGCTGCGCGAGGTGGGCAATCTTTCATCAAGTACCCGCGAAACGGTCGAAACGCTAACGCCCGCAACGCGAGCGACATCCCGCATTGTTGCCAGCTTCTTTTCCTGCAAATCATTCAGTTCACTTTCCTGGTCCATCTGCTGCTCCAACTCATCAATGCGGGTAATAATTCGTGTTGTCCGTTTAACAGATACCATCTTGCGCACCAAGGGTGAGAAGATCTTACGTCAAACTTCGCCAGGACAAAAGAATGGTACTTCACTTTGTCTGGTTACGCCCAACTGGCCGTTCATTCATTTTGCTTTGTCTTCACAACTTACTTTTTTCTGGTGAGTTTTTTCAGATTGTGAACTGCTCGACAATTATACAACTAGCGTAATTGACTTAGCATCTAATCCAGCAAAGGATTAGCTGAGAGTGAAATCGATTGCAATAACGTTACCACAAACGAATTCAGACAGCATCATACGCAACACGTCATGTGAACAAGGGGCGTTCCCTATTGTTATTCAGAAACTTGCGTGTATGCCCCAGACAACCTTTAACAGGGTAATACTATGTCCACTCAGGTTATTGCTTCAAATTACGCTGTTGCCAGCGACACAGTGACATCAGAAGCACTGCTGGCAAGGCTGGAACGTCTTCCCATCACCCGACGGCTCAAGGCGATCCGCGTTATCGTCGGCCTATCTACTTTTTTCGATGCCTATACCATTATTGCAATCGCATTTGCCCTCCCCCAGCTCACTCAGGAGTGGGGACTGACACCAACATTTGTCGGTCTTATTATTGCGGCTAGCTATGTAGGCCAACTGTGCGGCGCACTATTTTTTGGTTCTCTGGCGGAAAAAATAGGCCGTATCGGCGTGTTACGCATCACCATCGTCATGTTCGTCTTGATGGATGCGGCTTGCCTGTTTGCATGGAACGGCTGGTCAATCCTTATTATTCGCTTTTTGCAGGGGGTGGGGATCGGTGCAGAGGTTCCCGTAGCCAGCGCCTATATCAATGAATTTGTAGGAGCGAAAAAGCGTGGGCGTTTCTTTTTGTTGTATGAGGTGATTTTCCCAATCGGAATGATGTTTGCGGGGTTAGTGGGGTATTTTCTTGTCCCCATCTATGGATGGAAGGTAATGTTTTTGATTGGATTAGTTCCTTCTGCGCTAACCGTCCCACTACGCTGGCTGATGCCTGAATCCCCGCGCTGGCTGGCCTCAAGAGGTAGGTTAAAGGAAGCGAACAGCATCGTATCCACGCTGGAATCTGAGGTTATTAAGCGTGGGATGTCATTACCCGAGCCTGAAATTAGCCCCCCTGCGCTTCAAAAAGCGGCGCCTGAAGGGGTAAAAGCTCTCTTCGGCGGTATCTATAAAGCCCGAACCTTTATGCTGTGGGGACTGTGGCTGACGGTTTACAGCGTCAACAACGGAATGATCACCTGGTTCCCGACCCTCTATAAAACCTGGTTTAACCTCTCTCTCGATACCAGCCTGGCCTACGGATGGATCACCTCTTCCTGCGGCGTAGTTGCTTCGGTGATTTGCGCCTTAATGATTGACCGTGTCGGACGTAAGCGTTGGTATACATGGGCATTTCTATTGGCCATTGTTCCATTGGTTACTCTTTCTGTAATGGGCGCGAAATCTGCTGTTGAAATTCTTATTTTGGGAAGTCTGACCTACGCCATTCTTCAGACCATCGCCTTTTCGCTTTATCTCTATGCCGCTGAACTTTACCCCACCCGTTTGCGTGCCATTGGCACCGCCTGGTCCAGTGCATGGCTACGCGCTGGTTCATCCATTGGCCCACTGATGGTTGGTTTTATTGTAAGTGGATTCGGTATCCGCTTTGTGTTTGTCACTTTCGCAGTTATTGCACTGATTGGCGGTTTGATTACCTGGCTTTTTGCCATTGAAACAAAAGGAAAATCATTAGAAGAGCTGTCGCCATAGACGGTCAGTGGCTCCGGAATAACAGGGGCCCCATCCAACAGAAGGTCGGCGTAGTCGGCTGATTCAATTACGCATTATCGGGAATAGCCCATAGCCCTGCATAATCTGTGGGCGGAGAAAAACATGAACAAATGCATAAATAGCGGCATGATGCTGCTGATTTCACTATACCCTTTACTGGCAATGGCTAACGATACACTCTTTTCTCCAACAACGAAAAATATGACCGGAGAGTGGGGAGGAGTGCGTACGGAATTACGTAATCGTGGCTATAATTTTACACTGGAATATGGATCGATGACTGCTACCAATATTTCCGGCGGTTATGATCGCGATAAGACACTGCGTTACAGTGACCAGTATATTATCGGCGTCGATATGGATCTGGAAAAGGTCTTTGGTATTCGCGACGGTGAATTTAAAGCATCGGTGAATAATCGTAATGGTAGAGATCTGACCCAGGATCGGCTGCAGGATCCGCGCGCGTCGGTAATAGGCTCTGGGGTACAAAGTAATTATGGTCGGGGCCAAACCTTACATGCGACACAGTTTTGGTTCAAAAAATCCTGGTGGGATAAAAAGCTTGATATCAAAGTGGGCCTGATGCCGCAAGGCGAGGATTTCGATAACAGTGGCTGTTACTTTCAGAACCTGTCGCTTTGTGGTTCTTTAGCCGGACATGGCAGTGGTGTCTGGTATAACACGCCTATCGGTCAGTGGGGAACGCGCCTCAAATATAGTCCTGAGCCCGCCCTTTACGTTCAAGCTGGTGCGTTTCAATATAACCCTAATTACGCCACCCGACACGGAAGCTTCGAGCTGGATGGAACCGGGCATCTGGGGTACATGTATCTTCTGGAATTGGGATACCTCCCCACTTTCGGCGCGGCAAAACTCCCTGGCGTCTGGAAAATCGGGGGATGGTATAACACGGCAGACGCGAATGATGTACTGGATGACGACAATGGCGATCCCTATGTTCTCACTCACCAGGCTGCGCGGCGTCACGGAGGGCGTTACGGAGGTTATCTGTATGTCGGTCAACAAGTTACTCAAACAAACAGCAGTCGGGAAAATGGCCTGAGCCTGTTCGGGCATTTGGCTATGAATGATAAAAATACGGCGACAATGGACTATCAGGTTCAGATAGGTGCCATTTATAAAGGCCCTTTCCTCAGTAGTCCGCAGGACTTTATCAGTTTCGGCGTAAGCAAAATGCATGCTAATGAAAGAGTAGCCCGTCGGGCGGAACTTTTGAACCAAATGCGGGGGATCGTTGATTATGATAATCCTCTGTATGTACCGGTTCGCAAATCCGAATATGCCGCAGAGCTGCATTATAGTTTTCGCTTTACTCCGTGGCTAACTGTGCGTCCTAACATCCAGTTACTCGCCCATCCGGGAGGAATTGAGGAGATTAAAGATGCCTGGGTTGTCGGGAATCAGGTGACGATCAAATTCTGATAAAACGGGCAGATACCGTCTGGCCGAGCCAGAATAAGTGAAATGGCAAATCCTCTAGGGACCGGCTAATGTTGTAACCCGCCCGATCTCTGGTTCAGATCCAGATGGGGCGACTAAATCACAAGGGCTTGCGAGAAATCGCAGGTCCTTTTTTATTAATCTTTCGTTTAGATATGTCTGCTCAATAAGCAGCATGTAGCAATCCTTCTGGACGCCGCCATCCTTAGATGGAAACGTCCGTTAGAGTTTAATTCGATAGTCAGCTCACACTAGCTCTTTGAGCTGCTCCTGCATATAGGTTGAAAAATACTCTGGGTTCTTGATAAGGATGCGGTTACCGGAGGCGACTTTCTCTGCCCATCCGGCCACTTTTTTCGTGAACTCGGGATTCCATCCCTCTTGCTCCCCCCGTGCCATCACAACTTCCGGACTCGCTGGCACACCTAAGTCATGCAAATACTTTAAGATTCCCTTAGCGGTACTTTCATCCATTGAATGGGGTACTGACGCCGAAGTGTTCATACCACCAATAAAATCCAATGCTTTCTCAATTGCTGTTGGCATGCTCTTATCCTTAAAATTAACCACGTGAGAGACACATTTATACTATGTACCCAACTCCGCCGGGATATCAAAGAGAACATCGCCTTTATTTGACTTACCCCGCAGCTAAACGCTTGCGCGGCTGTTTTCTGCGCTATTTTTTTGCTTCTCCGGCTAAAACCAGTCCTGTTGCCACCGCATTACGCGGCCCTTCGGTACCTCGAATATTGCCCTGCCCGGCGACAACGCCGTAATGCGCCAGCGCATCGGTGATCATCTGCGGGATTTCGAAATCCAGCGAAGAACCGCCTACCAGCACCACGAACGTCATATCGCGAATAGAGCCTCCGGGTGACACCTGGCGTAACGCGCGCAGGCAGTTGGTCACAAAAACCTTCTCTTTAGCCTGTCGGCGCACCAGACGGATTTTTTCCAGCGAAGTCTGGTTATCTACCGGGATCAGCTCGCCCTCTTTCAAGTACACCACTTTGGCGAATACTGACGGACTGAGCGGTTCGCGGAAAAACTCCACCGCACCGTTCTCATGGCGAATGCTGAACAGGCTCTCCACTTTTGCCAGCGGGTATTTTTTAATTTCCTCCGCCAGAAATGCATCGCTTAAGCCCAGCTCAGTTTGAATCAACAGGCTGACCATATTCCCCGCGCCGGCCAGATGTACCGCTTTCACTACGCCGTCGCTATTGATGACGGCGGCATCGGTAGATCCTGCGCCTAAGTCGAGGATCGCCAGCGGTGCGGCGCATCCGGGTGTTGTTAACGCCCCCGCTACAGCCATGTTGGCCTCCACGCCGCCAACCTCAACCAGAGTGTTTAACCGGACGCTCAGCTCACTGGCGATGGCCTGCATCTGTAAACGATCGGCTTTCACCATCGCCGCAATGCCCACGGCGTTCTCCATTGAACACTCTCCGGCGATGCCGCCCTGCACCTTGCGCGGAATAAATGTATCGACCGCCAACAGATCCTGAATATGCACCGTGTTCATGTCATGACCGGTCAGCGAGGCCATCACCTTACGCACCCGCTCCAGCATGCCGCCTGCATGCGTGCCTGCTTCACCACGAATATCACACACGGGCGCGCAGGCGCTCATCGCCTGCATAATAGCCTGCGCGCCTTGCGCTACGTCGGCTTCACCGCCACGCTTTTCACCACGGATAAAGATCTTACCCGCCGGGATCACTCTTGATCGCACATCGCCCTGCGGGGTTTTCAGCACCACGGCGGAACGGTTGCCAATCAGCGCTCTGGCGATGGGGACGATAGTTTGCGTTTCCTCAGGGGTCAGGGCAAAGAAGGTCGCGATACCGTAAGGATTCGACAGTACCCGCACCACCTGTCCCGGGGCCGCCACTTCCACCGCCGCCAGCACGCCTTCCGGTACCTTCTCCAGCAGAGTGACTTCATCAACCACCGGCATTGGCCGACGCAGGCGATTATTCACCAGCACGCCATCATCCTTTTTCAGGATGGCCGCCACCACGTTGACACCGCGATCCAGCGCTTCATTGATAAACCAAACCGCCTCAAGGAAATCCATCTCCTCACCCACCAACGGTATCCAGCCCTGGGCAAATCGATCCTCGCTCAACGCTGCCAACTTCTCCACAGCGATGGTGGTTCCCATACCCACGCCAGCGCCGCCGGGCGTTTGCGGGTTATGGCCAATCATCGTTGATTCGGTAATGATGGTTTCAGTGATGGTTTCCATCGCCACATCGCCAATCACTGGTGCAGCCTCGTTGATGCAGATTTTTGCCACGTCCTGCAGCGACCACGGCGTTTTATCCAGCGCCTGCTGCAGGGACGCGACTACCCCGGCGATATTATCCCGCGTGCCTTTCATCCCGGTCGTGGCGACAATCCCGCTGCCGATAAACCGGCCATCCTGCGCCAACGCCACTTCGGTAGTGGCGTTGCCGATATCGATCCCTGCAATTAACGGCATGCTGCCTCCGTCACTGACTGCCTTTACGCAGCTTATTTCTCTGTTGGTATACCTCTGCCGATTCGCGGACAAACCCGGCGTTCACCCTGGCGTGCCAGGTGTGTTCCAGTTCATCGGCAATGGCCTGCAACTCGGCAAACGAAGAACGAAACGGCCGTAGCGCGTTGTAGATCTCCAGAATGCGGGCATCCGGGATCGCAATCAGTTCTGCCGCACGACGAAAATTGCGCGCCACGGCATGACGCTGCATCTGCTCGGCAATCTGCGCCTGGTACTCCAGTGTTTGCTGAGAAATACGCACATCCTGTGGTCCTACGCGGCCCGCCAGCACATTCTCAAGGGTAATGTCGGTTAGCGGCTTACCGGTAGGCGTCTGGATTTTCTCCGGGCAGCGGGTGGCTAATGGGTAATCCTGCGCGGTCATGATGTTGTCGTTCATGGTCATTCCCTTACCAGTGCAATATGCAACGTGACAGGCGCAGCATCCTGCACCACGTGTTTGGTTTCTTTGATATGAAACAGCGCGGCCTTGGCCATAAATTTAGGGCGCACCATCTGGTCATTGACCACTGGCACCGGAGAAGGCGACTCTTTACGTGCATATCGCGCGGCGTTTTTACCAATCTGACGATAGGTTTCCAGCGTCAGCAGCGGAGCCTGAGAAAACAGTTCCAGGTTACTTAGCGGCAGCAGATCGCGCTGATGAATCACCGTGGTTCCTTTCGACTGGATACCAATCCCAATGCCTGAGCCGCTGAGATTTGCCGCATCCCATGCCATAAAAGAAACATCCGAGGTGCGCAGGATCCTCACTACCCGCGCATGTAACCCCTCTTCTTCAATGCCTGCAACCAGCTCTTTCAAAATCGCGTTGTGCGGCATATCAATCAAGGTTTTATGCTGATACTTAGCAAAGGCCGGGCCGACGCCAATCACCACCTCATCCACGCGTTCATCCGCGTTAGCCGCCTCGCCTTCGCTCACCTGTAAGGTGAAAACCGGCTTACGTTCAGTTGTGCATTCCACTGTGTACCGCCTTATTCGATCGAGCCGGGCTGAACCACGCCCGCAATATTTTTAATTTCCGCCCAGCGTTCGGCACTGATGCGATAGCCGGTACCTGGTCCCTGATAATCATTGATGTCGTTGACGGCGCTGACGACGTCGAACTGGCGATCCAGAATGGCCGACGTTTGCAGGTAATCACCGGTAACACGCTGTCTCAGCATGTTGAGGATATTGCTGGCGATATCTTCGAAGCCGCTGCAACTCAACGCGCCGACGATATCCAGCCCGGTGATATTGCGCTTCATCATCTCTTCCACGGCAGCCAAATCCTCAACCACATTACGCGCAGGCATATCTTTGCTGCCGTGAGCATAAGTAGCGGCTTCGACTTCTTCATCGCTAATCAGCGGCAGGCCCAGTTCGCGGAATACCGCCTGAATGGCGCGTGCGGCCTTATTGCGAATGGCGATGGTTTCCTCTTCCGTGACCGGCCGCAGACCGCCGTCAACCATCAGATCGCGTTGTAGAATGTTGTAATCATCGAAATCTTCAGCGTCGAAGTTCGATCCGGCAAACATGTTGTCGTAGTTGGGTACCGCGCTGTAACCGGAGAAAATAAAGTCGGTACCCGGCAGCATCTGCATCAGGGTACGGGCAGTACGGCGAATATCGGAGTGGGAAAAGGTTTGGTCATTGGCGGAGGCCACTTCAAGGTCGAGCATTGAGGCAATCAGGTTTTCCGCCAGCACCGCGCGGATCCCTGACGGCACAGCGCCGGTCATGCCGATACAGCTGACCGCGCCGTTTTGCAGCCCCTGTACGCCCGCGCCTTTAGTGATAAAAATGCAGCGTGACTCCAGATAAAGCATCGATTTACTTTCGGAATAGCCCATCAGCGCCTCCGAGCCGGTGCCGGAGGTGTAGCGCATCTTCAGGCCACGCGACGCATAAGCCGAGGCGAGAAATGCTTTGGACCACGGCGTGTCATCACCGTCGGTAAACACCGATTCTGTGCCATATACCGACACCGTTTCGGCGTAGC
Organism: Citrobacter sp. Cpo089; assembly: GCF_030332695.1. Classification (NCBI taxonomy): domain Bacteria; kingdom Pseudomonadati; phylum Pseudomonadota; class Gammaproteobacteria; order Enterobacterales; family Enterobacteriaceae; genus Citrobacter; species Citrobacter sp. Cpo089. The sequence continues at coordinate 29,004 of NZ_JAOWHJ010000047.1, forward strand.
TGGTAAGCCCACGCATGCCCAGCTCCAGCTCCGTGGCCTCTTCAACGGAACATTGCGTCAGCACACCGGGGCGACCACACTGGGAACCCACCAGCAGTGCCAGGGCGTTAAACGGCGCGTAGCGGGCAATCCCGACCGTCGTTTCCTGCTCGGAAAAGCCGCGGATCCCCGCTTCAGCAGCGTCGGCGGCAATCTGTACCGGGTTATCTTTCAGGTTAGTCACGTGGCACTGGTTGGAGGGAGTGCGTCTGGCGCGCATTTTTTGTAGCGCCATCATCATCTCCACCACGTTCATTTGCGCCATCACTTCCACCGCTTTCGCCGGGGTGATGGCGGTGGTAATGGCAATAATTTCTTCCCGACTGACATGGATATCCACCAGCATTCTGGCGATCTCCAGCGCATCGAGCTGCATGGCGCGCTCCGCCTCGGCCACGTTAATCGCATAGTCGGCAATGAAACGGTCGATCATGTCGAACTCGGCGCGGCTCTTACCGTCCAGCTCAATAATACGACCATTTTCCACCTTCACCGACGACGCCGGATCGTAAGGGCTTTCCATGGCGATCAGCCCCTCTTCAGGCCATTCGCCAATCAGCCCATCCTGATTTACAGGCCGCTTCGCAAGCACTTCGAATCGTTTTGATCTTCTCATGATTTATTGACTCAAAAGGTAAAAAATAGGGACGCCGGGCCATATTGCCGGGGACACAACACCCGACATTCGCCTTTCATCAGCAATGGCCGAACTCTAAATGAGCCAAGCAATAAAAAAATAAAATTAATTTCGTTCCAATTTGGCACCTAATAAAAACACATCGTTCCATATTGAAACGCAATTCAGGAATATCCATCGTTAATTGTGACGAGGTTAAATGATCATTATCAATAAACGCAAAACCGGGAAGGTAAATTTGATATTCCTGAAATTTCCGTCCTATTGACTTAATAACGTACGGCGAGAAAATAAGGTAAAGCCAATGATAAAAATAGCTGTTGCGCGATATGTTTCGTGACCTCAGCCCTACAACATTTTCAGGAGAGATTGTGAATAAGAGCCAACAAATTGCCACCATTACGCTGGCGGCTGCAAAAAAAATGGCGCAGGCCGTTGAGGCTAAAGCGCTTGAGATCAACGTTCCGGTGGTCTTTTCCGTGGTGGATCACGGCGGGAATACGCTGCTAATGCAACGCATGGACGATGCGTTTGTCACCAGCTGTGATATCTCTCTTAATAAAGCGTATACCGCCTGCTGCCTGCGCCAGGGCACCCATGAAATTACCGACGCGGTACAACCGGGTGCTTCGCTATATGGTTTGCAGCTTACCAACCAACAGCGCATTGTTATTTTCGGCGGCGGCTTACCTGTCATATTAAACGGTAAATTAATTGGTGCCGTTGGCGTTAGCGGCGGCACCGTCGAACAAGACAGATTATTAGCAGAAACCGCACTGAATTGTTTCTCTGAATTATAATTTAAATCTAAGAAGGTATATTATGAGCTATCGTATGTTTGATTACCTGGTGCCAAATGTGAACTTCTTTGGCCCCAATGCTATTTCCGTTGTCGGCGAACGCTGCAAACTGTTAGGCGGTAAAAAAGCGCTGCTGGTTACTGATAAAGGTCTGCGGGCCATTAAAGACGGTGCTGTAGATAAAACCCTCGCCCATCTACGTGAAGCGGGCATTGACGTGGTGGTTTTTGACGGCGTTGAACCCAACCCAAAAGACACCAACGTGCGTGACGGCCTGGAAGTTTTTCGCAAAGAGCATTGCGATATCATCGTTACCGTTGGCGGCGGTAGCCCGCATGACTGCGGTAAAGGCATCGGTATCGCGGCGACTCACGAAGGTGATCTCTACAGCTATGCCGGGATTGAAACCCTGACCAACCCGCTGCCGCCTATCGTTGCGGTGAATACCACTGCCGGTACCGCCAGCGAAGTCACCCGCCACTGCGTGCTGACCAATACCAAAACTAAAGTGAAGTTTGTGATTGTCAGCTGGCGCAACCTGCCATCGGTCTCCATTAACGATCCGCTGCTGATGCTCGGCAAACCCGCCCCGCTGACCGCCGCAACCGGGATGGATGCCCTGACCCACGCCGTGGAAGCTTATATTTCCAAAGATGCCAACCCAGTCACTGACGCCGCCGCTATTCAGGCTATTCGCCTGATCGCACGCAACTTGCGTCAGGCCGTAGCGCTGGGCAGCAACCTGAAAGCTCGCGAGAACATGGCCTACGCTTCTCTGCTGGCGGGTATGGCTTTCAACAACGCCAACCTCGGCTACGTTCACGCAATGGCGCATCAGCTTGGCGGTCTGTACGACATGCCACACGGCGTGGCGAATGCCGTACTGCTCCCGCACGTGGCGCGCTATAACCTGATCGCTAACCCGGAGAAATTTGCCGATATCGCAGAATTTATGGGCGAAAATACTGACGGACTTTCCACCATGGATGCCGCCGAACTGGCCATTCACGCCATTGCCCGTCTCTCCGCTGACATCGGCATTCCGCAGCATTTGCGCGATCTGGGCGTCAAAGAAGCCGATTTCCCGTACATGGCGGAAATGGCGCTGAAGGACGGCAACGCCTTCTCTAACCCGCGCAAAGGGAACGAGAAAGAAATTGCCGAGATCTTCCGTCAGGCATTCTGATAACGCAGGGGGCGCAATGTCACTTTCATCACCGGGCGTACATCTGTTTTATCACTCACGCTGGCAGGATACTCGCGTGCTTGATGAGCTGTGCTGGGGACTGGAAGAGCAAGGCGTCCCTTGCCGGGCAATCTGTTGCGACGAGCATGACTGCGCGCTGGCATTGAGCAAACTTGCGGCCAAAAGCTCAACGCTACGTGTCGGTCTGGGTGTTAACGCCACGGGTGATATTGCGTTAACCCACGCCCAGTTGCCCGAAGATCGGGCGCTGATCCGTGGGCATATCCGCGCCGGAGCAGCCCAGCTCCGCGTCCTCGGTGCTAATGCCGGTCAACTGGTTAAAGTACTTCCCTTCAGCGAGATAAATTAAATGTACCGCATCTATACCCGAACCGGCGATAAAGGCACGACCGCGCTATTTGGCGGCAGCCGTATCGACAAAGACGACATCCGCGTTGAGGCCTATGGCACGGTGGATGAACTGATTTCCCAGCTTGGCGTCTGCTATGCCAGCACGCACCAGGCTGAACTACGCCAGGATCTGCACGACATGCAAAAGATGCTGTTTGTACTGGGTGCGGAACTCGCCAGCGATGAGAAAGGACTCGCTCGCTTACAACAGCGTATTGGCGATGAGGATATTCAGGCGCTGGAGCAGCTTATTGACCGCAATATGGCGCAAAGCGGCCCGCTCAAAGAGTTTGTTATTCCGGGGAAAAATCTGCCATCGGCACAGCTACACGTCGCGCGAACCCTGGCGCGCCGACTGGAGCGGGTCCTTATCGCGATGAGCAGAACGCTGACGTTACGCGATGAACCCAGACGCTATATCAACCGACTGTCAGACGCGCTGTTCTCGATGGCGAGAATTGAAGAAACTAGTCCAGATGCTTGCGCTTAAACTGGCTGGCATCAATGTCGTACTGCTTCATCTTGCGCCACAAGGTAGTGCGACCAATGTTCAGCAGTTGCGACATCTCCTGTACGCGTCCGCTGGTGACGCGAGCAGCATGGATAATCGCCTCTTTTTCGATAGCGGTAAAGGTCAGACTGGCTGGCAGCAGTGAAGACGCCGTCTCCAGACCAGGACGTTCGGCAAACAGATAATCCGGTAGATTGCTCAGCCGAATATGGCCGTTATCACTGCTGATGGCGATGTTTTCGATAATGCTGTTCAGCTCAAAGTCATTGCCCGGCCACGAATAGGCCACCAGCTGCGCCAGCGCATCGTCGTCGATCTTCAGACTGGATGAAAAACGTTTTTTCAGGCTATTCAGCCGCGTATAAATCAGCGAGGGAATACTGTTACGCCGCGCCCGCAGCGGGGGGATCACTATCTCAAAAGAGTGCAGAGCGTAATACAGCTGACGGCTAAAGCGGTTTTGCTCCACCAGATTGGCGAGATCAACCGTGGTGGTGGCGATCACTTTGACATCCACCGGAATCAACCGACGGGCATCCAGGCGGGTGAGTACCCCCTGCTTGATCACCTGTAACAGCGCGGATTGCAGCTCCGGCGCCAGATATTCAATTTTTTCCAGAAACAGCGTGCCGCCGTTCGCCAGTTCAAGACGGCTCAACCGACCATTTTCATCGTCGGTGGGCGCGCTGCCCATAAAATCCTGCCCCAGCACACTGTTGGCATACAGCTGGCAGTTCACGGCGATATACGGCCCGCTGGCGCGCTCGCTTTCGTTGTGAATAGCCTGACTCAGCAGCTCTTTACCAACGCCCTCTTCCCCGCACAGTAGGATCGGAAAACTCCCCCTCGCGGCCTGGCGACCAAAGTGGATCAAGCGGCGGGTTTCTGGATCGTCAGTCGACATCTGCTCAAAGGTGTGGCTCACCTTGCCGAGCTGGCTGGTCATCAGCTGGCGCATTTGCTCCACCGGATGCAGCAGCAGGATAAAGCTGTTGCCCTGCTCCTCAACAATCGGTTTCAGGGTGATGACGGCATCAACAAACTGATGCTGGCTTTCAAAGGTAACTTCGACGTGATTCAGGCCGCGGGCATGTTTGATCGCCCGGCGCAGCAGCATGGGGAGATTGAGCAAGTCGTGAATATTTTTCCCCTGACTGGCCTGCGCGTCGAGATGCAAAAGCAGCGCCACACGCGCATTGAGGAACTGCAATACGCCCTGTTCGTTCCAGGCCATCACACCATCATCCATACTTTCCAGCAGCCCGTACATCTGGTTCAGATGGCGGTTGGATTCAGCCAGCAGGCTGTCGGTCAGCAAAGAGTTGCCGACTTCTCTGGCAATCGCCAGCGTCAGGGATAAATCAGAAACGCACTCATGCTCTACCAGACAACACAGCGAGATGGAGCCGAACAGTCGACCATGGTTATCGAAGACCGGCGTCGAGCAGAACGACCACGGATGCAGCGCCTGTTTAAAATGCTGATCGCCAGAGGTTTTTGTCGGCTGTCCCGGCATCGTCGCCAGTGACAGGGCACAACTGCCAATGATGCTTTCCGCACAGTAGCTGCCGTCGCGAAACCCAAGCTCCGCCAGCTGTTCCACCGTCTGCGGATCACCGCAACGGCTGAGAATACAGGCTGATTCATCCAGAATCAGCAGCGCGCACGGTCGGCCGTCCATAAACTCCCAGGCATCTTCCAGCGCAGCCTGAGCAATCGTCAGCAGCGCCGTCTTGCGACGACAAATCGACTCAAAGGTCAGCCCCTGTGCCTGATGCGGCGCCTGCCAGGTTTCCCGCTGCATAAACTTGCTGCAACGATGCCATGACTGGGCAATGACTGAAGAGACTTCCTTCCCGATGCTATGCGTGTGCGCCGTCATATCCCTTTCCGCTGTTTAACCATAGACAACCCCTCCGGCAGAGACTGTCAGAGGGGAGAAGATGCCGGATAAAAACCTACCGACGACTGATTAACGCGCCAGCCACTGCTGTCCCAGCAGGTCTGCCGTCAGAATAGCGGCATGTACGCTTTCAGGCGTTACCGGGAACGGCATATTGTGGATGGTTTCACCTTCTGCACAGGTCGCTTTCGCCACCGCCATGATCTTGCCGTCAACGTCTTCTTTCACACCCATTTCCGCTAACGTTACCGGCAGGCCTACTTTCTGACAGAAATTCAGCACGGTTTCGATCTCTTCCATCGGGCTGTTTTGCAGCACCAGTTGCGCCAGCGTACCAAAGGCGACTTTTTCACCGTGGTACAAATGGTGGCACTCTTCCAGAATCGTAAAGCCGTTGTGGATCGCATGCGCCCCTGCCAGACCGCTGCTTTCAAAACCGATGCCGCTGAGGTAAGTGTTAGCTTCGACAATACGCTCCAGCGCATCGGTCACCACGCCGGCCTGCGCGGCAAAACGTGCCTTCTCGCCTTCCGCCAGCAGGGTATCATAGCACAAGCGCGCCAGGCTCAGCGCCGCCACGGTGGACTGTCCGCCCGCCATGCTGGTCGCTCTGGCGTCATAACAGGCTTTCGCTTCAAACCAGGTCGAGAGCGCATCGCCCATCCCGGCCACCAGCAGACGTACCGGCGCTTTGGCAATGATTGCAGTGTCCATCACCACCATATCCGGGTTTTTCGGGTAGATAAGATACTCTTCAAACTCACCGGCTTCGGTATAGATAACAGACAGCGCGCTGGTTGGCGCATCGGTAGACGCGATAGTCGGGATCACCACCACCGGCAACTTCTGGTAGTAGCCAATCGCTTTGGCGGTATCCAGCGTTTTCCCACCGCCAATCCCAACCACACCGCGGCAACCGTGCTGTTTCAGAATGGCAATCAGGCGATTAATTTCAACATGGCTACATTCACCGTTAAAGCGTTCCGCATGGCAGCTAATGTCGTGGCTGTGCAGGCCGTTGAGTACTTTCTCTCCCGCCAACTTCATCACGAAGTCATCCGCAATCACGAAAAAGCTGTCCGCCAGATTTTTAGCGTATTGACCAAACAAGGTGGAAGCGTCAGGACCCTGGAGATATTTGGCTGGAGATTGAATAACTTTTAGCATTCCTTTCATCCTCAAATAAGTACATGTTTTTACATGGTGAGCCCTGGCGTTAACCTGTTTGGCCTGATGCTGACGGCGAAAACGGGAGGTACCGGAGCGATGCAATAACTGTATGGCGAGGCGTGCACAAAAAAATCTTTCGTCTTTTTGTTCTGATATGAAACAGATAAAAACGACACATGTTTCATATTGGAACGCTTAACCATAAAAAATATAAGGTTTGCGATCCCGATCCTTTCATTTGCCATCAAATCTCCGGCACAGACGAATCTCACTTTCTCTTATACCCACTCACTTGCCAAAATACCGGTAAAAAAAAGCTGACAGTACCGTGTGACCTGCATTCATCGCGAGAGGAAAAAGTCGAGCGAGCTCGCATTGTGGTCGTTCCCCGTTCTTTTCGGTTTCATTTCGGAACAAAAAACAATAACAACGTTCCGTAATGAAACTCATTTTAACGTTGTTTTTTTCCACGCTGACTTCGCCAGAATCTCTCTATCGCCTCCGCACCATGACCATACTTCCGGGGGTTTGTCTTACACTCAACCTCAAGGAGCCGTTATGTCTCAATTCTTTTTTAATCAACGCACCCATCTCGTAAGCGACGTCATCGACGGTACGATTATCGCCAGCCCGTGGAATAACCTGGCGCGTCTGGAAAGCGATCCAGCCATTCGCATCGTGGTCCGTCGTGACCTCAACAAAAATAACGTGGCGGTCATTTCCGGCGGCGGTTCAGGGCACGAACCCGCGCACGTTGGGTTTATCGGTAAAGGTATGCTAACCGCCGCAGTCTGTGGCGACGTGTTCGCTTCCCCGAGCGTAGATGCGGTACTGACCGCCATTCAGGCGGTAACCGGTGAGGCGGGCTGTTTGTTGATCGTGAAAAATTACACCGGTGACCGTCTTAATTTCGGTCTTGCCGCCGAGAAAGCCCGTCGCCTTGGTTACAACGTCGAAATGCTGATTGTCGGCGATGACATCTCCCTGCCGGATAACAAACACCCGCGCGGCATTGCGGGAACCATCCTGGTGCATAAAATCGCGGGCTATTTTGCCGAACGCGGCTACAACCTCGCCACCGTCCTGCGTGAAGCGCAATACGCGGCCAATAACACCTTCAGTCTGGGCGTTGCGCTTTCCAGCTGTCATCTGCCGCAAGAAACCGACGCCGCCCCGCGTCATCATCTGGGCCACGCGGAGCTGGGTATGGGCATTCACGGCGAACCAGGCGCCTCGGTTATCGACACCCAGAACAGTGCGCAGGTGGTGAGCCTGATGGTGGATAAACTGCTGGCTGCCCTGCCTGAAACCGGCCGTCTGGCGGTGATGATTAACAATCTTGGCGGCGTTTCTGTTGCCGAAATGGCCATCATTACCCGCGAACTGGCCAGCAGCCCGCTGCATCCGCGTATCGACTGGCTGATTGGCCCGGCCTCGCTGGTTACCGCGCTGGATATGAAAGGCTTTTCACTGACGGCCATCGTGCTGGAAGAGAGCATCGAAAAAGCGCTGCTCACCGAGGTGGAAACCAGTAACTGGCCGACGCCGGTCCCACCGCGTGAAATCAGCTGTGTACCGTCATCTCAGCGTAGCGCACGCGTGGAATTCCAGCCTTCGGCGAACACTCTGGTGGCCGGGATTGTGGAACTTGTCACCACAACCCTTTCCGATCTGGAGACCCATCTTAATGCGCTGGATGCCAAAGTCGGCGATGGCGATACCGGTTCAACCTTTGCCGCAGGCGCGCGGGAAATTGCCAGCCTGCTGCATCGTCAGCAGTTGCCGCTGGATAACCTTGCCACGCTGTTCGCGCTGATTGGCGAACGTCTGACCGTGGTGATGGGCGGTTCCAGCGGTGTGCTGATGTCTATTTTCTTTACTGCCGCAGGGCAGAAACTGGAACAGGGAGCTAACGTTGCCGAAGCCCTGAATACGGGACTGGCGCAGATGAAGTTTTACGGCGGCGCAGACGAAGGCGATCGCACCATGATTGATGCGCTGCAACCGGCCCTGACTTCGCTGCTCGCACAACCGAAAAATTTGCAGGCCGCATTCGACGCCGCGCAAGCGGGAGCCGAACGAACCTGTTTGTCGAGTAAAGCCAATGCGGGTCGCGCATCGTATCTCAGCAGCGAAAGCCTGCTCGGAAATATGGACCCCGGCGCGCACGCCGTCGCGATGGTATTTAAAGCGCTGGCAGAAAGTGAATTGGGCTAAGCCATAAGTGCCTGATGCGCTTCGCTTATCAGGCCTACGAGTGCAAACCTTTGTAGGCCGGATAAGGCAACGCCGCCATCCGGCAGAACGTTAACGATAAACGCGGATCCCGCCCTCTACGCCGCGGCTAAACAGCACCTGCCAAAGCTCAATATCTCTGGCGCGGAAAGCCCCTGCGCAGGCACATAAATAATAATTAAACATTCTTCTGAAGGTGGCGGAATAACGTGATGACAGCTCCGGCCAGGCCTGATTAAAGCGCTCATGCCAGGCCATCAGCGTTTTATCATAATCGCTGCCGAAGTTATGCCAGTCCTCCATCACAAACCGTGATTCGCTGGCCTCGGCAATATGGGAAATTGCCGGTAAGCAGCCGTTCGGGAAAATGTATTTATTGATCCACGGATCGACGCTCATCCCTTTTTTATTGCTACCAATAGTATGCAGCAGGAACAGTCCGTCCGGTTTTAAACAACGGTCGGCGATGCTGAAATAGGTGTCGTAGTTTTTCGGCCCGACGTGTTCAAACATCCCCACGGACACAATGCGATCGTAGTGTTTATCAAGATCGCGATAATCCTGCAGCAGAATGTTAACGTCCAGCCCTTCACAGCGCTGCTGCGCCATTTTCTGCTGCTCTTTGGAAATGGTAACGCCTTCTACCGCCACGTCATAATGACGCGCCGCATATTCCGCCAGCCCGCCCCAGCCACAACCGATATCGAGTAAACGCATACCCGGTTTAAGCTGCAGCTTCTCGCAGATCATTTTTAATTTGGCATTTTGCGCATCGTCTAATGTGGTCGCGTCTTTCCAGTAACCGCAGGAATATTGCATATGCGGATCAAGCATCAGTGCAAAGAGATCGTTACCAATATCATAATGTTCTTTACCGACGATCCATGCACGACTACGTGACTGCAAATTAAACAGGCGCGCGCTGGCAATGCGTAAAATATCTTTCAGATTACCTGGCATCTGCTGGTCGAGTTTTGCTCTCAGGATTTTACAGAACAGAATATCGAGCCGTTCGCAGTCCCACCAGCCTTCCATATAGCTTTCGCCAAGCCCTAACGAGCCTTGTTGCAATACCCGTTTAAAGAAACCGGTATGATGAAGTTGAATGTCCCAGGCGCGCGAGCCATTAATTCTGATATCCGCTTGCGAAAGCAGCTCTTTTCCCATTCGGGTCCAGTTATCATTTGTTTCATTGACGATGACAGCATCTGAACAAAGCGAGTTCATGGTATTTACCAAAAGTGGGCTAAAAATTATTACGCAAGATTATTATGGAAAAAAGAGTGTATGTATTATGATCCGCGGACAAGATCTATCGAGCAGCGGACACACCATCGGGAGCATTGACGATTCATTTATGGAAACTCTCGCGCAAAAACAGTGGAACTCCTTCCCAGATAACTCCATGACCGAACTGCCGCAGGACGTATTCTTTCGCTCATATGTCCTGGAAGCCAACCACCATGTACCGCAGCATTCACACTCTTTTATGCAGTTTCATTTCGCCCGCAAAGGCAGCATGCGCATTGATGTTGCCGGTAAGTGCTGGATAATCCCGGCGCATTATGGCATTTGGATCCCAAATAATACGGAGCATGCGGTTTGGGCATTAGATGATGTGTATTTAGAAAATCTGGATATTAAACCGGGCTTTCTTGAAGAGAGCATCAATGAATGCAAAGTAGTGGCTATCAGTGATTTCGCCAGAGAGTTTATTCATTACGCCACGAATTCAATTTCAGGCCATTATGATAGTCAGTCAAAAGAGGGCAAGCTGGTTAGTGTGCTGGTCGATATTATTCTGCAACTCCCGGAAGTCGCTTTTGTATTACCCTGGCCGCAGGATCGCGAATTAACCAAAGTCTGCCGAACAATACAAGAATCCCCCGCACTGGAGCATTCTGTTGAATACTGGGCGCAGCATCTGGGTATGTCTGCCCGTACCTTTTCACGCCATTTCAAAAAAGAAACCGGATTGCCTTTCAGCGTCTGGAAGCAAAAAATGCGAATACTTGAATCGGTATTAATGCTGAAGAAAAATAAAAGCGTAACCGCCGTGGCACTCGACGTTGGGTATTCAAGCACCGCGGCATTTAGCTACGCATTCCGCCAGGCGTTTGGCGTTCCGCCCTCTAATTACTGATTAACGGCGTTGATGCCAGTAAGCCGCTGCGCGAACCCGTTGCTGATCGAACGCCTCGGTTTCAAAACGAGCACTCAGGTTTTTGACCACCTTGCCTTCGCCGGTGATCCAGATGAAATAATCGTCTGCGGGCACGCTTAGCCGCGATAAGTGTTCATTCACCGCCTGCTCGTCATGGCCGATAAACCACTGAAGAGTAAATCCGTCGAGATGGGCAAAATAGTCCTGGTACGCCGCATCCTGCACGCTAACCAGCGCCGTAACGTGCGGACGTACCGCCAAACGGCAGAGCGACTCCAGGCGTCGGCGCAACGCGGGCATTCCCGACTCATCACACACGTAAACCTGATACGCATAGTCCTCTGGTACCACCAAAGAACCGCGCGGCCCGCCGATCGTAAGCTTGTCACCCTCGCGGGCATTCATCGCCCATGTACTTGCCACGCCGCCGTCATGAATATAGAAATCCAGCGCCAGCTCATGGCGCGCTTCGTCATACAACGGCGTGTAGTCACGGGATAACGGACGTACGCCGTCAGCCCAGACAATGCCTTCATCGGTGACGACAGGTGGTACAAAGTGGCTGCCCGGTTCAGGGAAAAAGACCTTGGTATGATCGTCAAAGCCGCGTGAGCTAAAACCGTCCAGAGCGTCACCGCCCAGTACAATGCGCTGAAAGCCCGCGCTAATACGCTCTACCCGCAGGACAGTAAGTTCTCGAAAACGCAGTTCATTGCGAACGCGCTGCGGGTAGCGTGAGGTGTTTGTTGTCATTTTTTCGCCTTCGTGAAAATAATAAGATATATCTAAACTCATTTTCAAATGATAATGATTGCTAATCAAAAAGATTGCAAGCACTTTTTGATATAGTTGAGTTATGATTATCCCGCTATCACAACCACATAAAAACACTTAATAATCATCATATTAAACAAAAATTATTTTATAGACTTGCAAGCTGATAATTTTTAGATATAAATTAGATATATCTAAATAACATCAGGAGACGATGATGCAAAACCATCATGAAGGTTGCTGCAAGCACACAGAGCACCAACACGAAGGCTGCTGCAAGGGTGAAGGACATCACCACGAAGGCCGCCACAACGAACACCATGCAGGTTGCTGCAAAGGTGAAGAACATCGCCATGAAGGCTGTAACAAAGATCATCACCACGAGCACGGCTGCGGGCATCGTCGTGGCGGCGGCGGTGGTCGTCGTCAGCGGTTCTTCGGCCACGGCGAATTACGCCTGGTGATTCTGGATATCTTGACCCGCGACGCCAGCCACGGCTATGAGCTGATTAAAGCGATTGAAACCCTGACCCAGGGTAATTACACCCCAAGCCCGGGCGTTATCTATCCAACACTGGATTTCTTGCAGGATCAGGCACTGATCACCGTCAGCGACGAGGAAGGTGGGCGTAAACAGATTGCGATCACGACCCAGGGCCAGCAGTGGCTGGATGAAAACCGTGAACATCTGGAACATATCCACGAACGGATTAAAGCCCGCTGCGTGGGTTTTGAATTACGCAAAAATCCACAGATGAAACGCGCGCTGGAAAACTTCAAAGCCGTGCTGGATCTACGCGTCAATCATGGTGATACCAGCGATGCGCAGATCAAAAAAATCATCGGTATTATCGATCGCGCTGCGCTGGATATTACTCAGCTGGATTAATCTGCACAGCAGGCGGAACCCGTATGCCCGACGTTCCGCCTGTATTTTTAGTATTAATGCAGCACCGTAACCGCATCTTCCAGACGGCCCGCGCGATGTTTCACCATCGCGGAAATCTGCGCACTCTCTTCAACCAGTTCGGCGTTTTTCTGCGTAATGTTGCTCAGCTCATTCACCGCGCGGGTCAGGCTGGAAAGACCATCCGATTGTTCCAGCGTGGAGTGGCTGATTTGGGCGATCAGCTGAGTGACGTTTTGCACCTGCGCCACAATATCGTCCATCGTGCGCCCTGCGGCGTGAACCTGGTCAGATCCGGACTGCACCTTGTCAGCGCTGGCATCAATCAGCTTGCGGATATCATTGGCCGCACTGGCGCTGCGGCTAGCAAGATGACGCACTTCTCCCGCCACCACGGCGAACCCTTTCCCCTGCTCGCCCGCCCGCGCGGCTTCAACAGCGGCGTTCAAAGCCAGAATGTTAGTCTGGAAGGCAATATCGTTAATCAGCGTCGTAATAGTGCCGATCCGCTGGGTGCTGTTGGCGATATCGTCCATGGTTTTGATGACGGTATCCATTGCCTCACCGCCGTGCGTTGCCGCGCTGCTGGCGGCAATAGAGAGCTTATCGGCCGCGGCGGCGGTTTCTGAGTTTTGTTTCACCGATGCCGCCATCTGATTCATGGTGGTCACCGTTTCCTGCACGTTCTCGACAGTCTGCTGCGTATGCTTGTTTAAATCGTCGCTGCCTTTCGCCAGCGTTTCGCTGTCGCTGCGCACGCAACTCACCTGGCTGGAGACGTCGTGAATGAGCCAGCGACACATTAATCCAAGTTGGCCCACTGCTCGTAGCATCAGGCCCAGTTCATCACTACGGTTAAGATGCGACACGCTGTTCCGCTCACCGGTCGCCACTTTCAGAGCCTGACGGGTGACATTCTCAATAGGACGCACAATTTGCCATTCGAAAATAGCCGTTCCCAGCACCATCACCAACGCGCTCATCAGCAGTAACGGCCATTCGGCGCCCATCTGCTGCAATGTGGCCGCTAGCAGGACAAACATGAATGCCATCACGCTGCGTACCCGCCAGCGAATCGGCATCGCCGGCAGTTTACCCAGCCAGCCTTTGCGTACCACCAGCCCTTTATGAATACGCCTGTTGCAACGCCCTTCGTTCAGCGCTTTATATAAAGGCTCTACTGCCGCAATTTCCTCGTCAGTTGCCCGGGTACGAATCGACATATACCCGGTCACGCGTCCTTCCCGCACCATCGGCACCGCATTGGCCCTCACCCAGTAGTGATCGCCATTCTTACGCCGGTTTTTCACAATCCCGCTCCATGGCTCGCCCTGCTTCAGGGTGTACCACATATCCGCAAACGCCGCTTTTGGCATGTCCGGATGACGAACCTGATTGTGCGGCTTATCGAGCAATTCATTCAGCTGATAGCCACTGACCTGGACAAATGTATCGTTCGCATGGGTAATATAGCTTTGTAAATCGGTGGTAGACATGAGGGTGATATCATCATCCAGCGGTGTATTTTGCTGACTAACGTAGGGATGAGAAGACATGATTGCGTCCTGTGCAGGTTATCTGGTTGTTAACTCTTTCGGCTTATGTTATTTCGGCGATAATTTTTTTATCTTTAGTTGTTAAATTTGATTTAGATCGCAATTTGCGATTAAACCTCAAAATCTGTACGCATTCTAATCCATTGATTTAAAATACTTTCATCTAGTAACTATTCAACGTCACTTCTACCAGCGCACCGTCACAGTGCAAATCTTGCCCATTTTTAGCGCAAATTTACGTTTATTCGATCTGTTTTCAGGCTCCTTACTTGGGCAAAATGCCAGCAAATGTTAAATCACGGCATTAAATGTTGCGCAAATGAGATGTTTCCTGGTGTTTATCCCGATTTTTGCTAAGCGCGCCGGAATGGCGCAATCCCTGCAATACTTAAATCAGTATCATGTGATACGCGAGCTCCGGGAGCATATTTTGAACAGGTTACCTTCCAGCGCATCGGCCCTGGCCTGCAGCGCACACGCACTGAATCTCATCGAAAAGCGCACGCTTGATCATGAGGAAATGAAATCATTGAACAAAGAGGTGATTGAGTACTTCAAGGAGCATGTCAATCCGGGGTTCTTAGAGTATCGAAAATCTGTAACTGCAGGCGGGGATTACGGAGCCGTAGAGTGGCAAGCGGGAAGCCTGAATACGCTTGTCGACACCCAGGGGCAAGAGTTCGTCGATTGCCTGGGTGGTTTTGGAATTTTCAACGTGGGGCACCGTAATCCAGTCGTGGTTTCCGCCGTACAGAATCAACTCGCGAAACAACCTCTGCACAGCCAGGAGTTACTTGACCCTCTTCGGGCCATGTTGGCAAAAACTCTCGCCGCACTGGCGCCCGGTAAACTGAAATACAGTTTTTTCTGTAACAGCGGGACCGAGTCGGTTGAAGCCGCCCTGAAGCTGGCGAAAGCGTATCAATCGCCGCGCGGTAAATTTACGTTTATTGCCACCAGCGGCGCATTCCACGGTAAATCACTGGGCGCGCTGTCCGCCACAGCTAAATCCACCTTCCGTAAACCCTTTATGCCGCTGCTGCCGGGCTTCCGTCATGTGCCGTTTGGCGATATTAACGCGATGCGCACCATGCTCAGCGAGTGTAAAAAGACCGGTGACGATGTCGCTGCCGTGATCCTCGAACCCATCCAGGGTGAAGGTGGGGTGATCTTGCCTCCACAAGGCTATTTGACTGCCGTTCGTAAACTTTGCGATGAGTTTGGCGCGCTGATGATCCTTGACGAAGTGCAAACCGGCATGGGGCGTACCGGCAAAATGTTCGCCTGCGAACACGAAAACGTGCAGCCCGACATTATGTGTCTGGCCAAAGCGTTGGGCGGCGGTGTGATGCCCATTGGCGCGACCATTGCCACCGAAGAGGTGTTCTCCGTCCTGTTCGACAATCCTTTCCTGCATACCACCACCTTTGGCGGCAACCCGCTCGCTTGTGCAGCTGCGCTGGCCACCATTAACGTCCTGCTGGAGCAAAATTTACCGGCTCAGGCGGAGCAGAAAGGCGATATGTTGCTGGATGGTTTCCGCCAGCTTGCGCGGGAATACCCGGACCTGGTGCATGATGTACGCGGTAAGGGCATGCTGATGGCGATTGAGTTTGTCGATAATGAAATCGGCTACAACTTTGCCAGTGAGATGTTCCGCCAGCGGGTGCTGGTTGCCGGCACGCTTAACAATGCAAAGACGATCCGCATCGAACCGCCGTTGACGTTAACGATCGAGCAATGCGATCTGGTATTGCGATCGACGCGCAAAGCCCTGGCAGCATTACGGGTGAGCGTGGAGCAAATGTAACAACCTTACCCGGCCTATAAAAGACAATCTTTTGTAGGCCGGATAAGGCGTAGCCGCCATCCGGCAATTAGCCTGACTTAAACAATCCGCACACCAGCAGGCATAAGGCGTTCTGGCGTCAACAGTACGCTTTCACTGCCATCGTCGGTTTCCGCGCACAGCAGCATGCACTCTGATGTCTCACCGCGCATTTTGGCCTTTTGCAGATTACACAGCACCACCACCGTTTTGCCCATCAGCTCCTCTTCTCTGTAGTAAGGCACCAGGCTGGTTACGGTTTGCAGCGTACGCTCTCCCACATCTACCTGTACGATATACAGCTTATCGGCATTGTCATGGCGCTTTACCTGTGCGATTTTTCCAACACGTATTTCCATTCGGGCAAAATCAGCAAATGCGACGGTATCCATTATTTTCTCCTTTGGTAAAATTTTACTAAATATTAGCAAAATATTTTCCGAGCATTGTTCTCAAAAGCGGGAAAATGACGTACTCATCACACTCTGAAAGCCCAGTTTTACCCCGAGCATGTCAATTAATCATGCTTTTTTTACTGAAAACAGATGAATAGATAAGCACTTCATTTACAATGCGCAGGTAACTCAGGGAAAAGGCAAACATGGCAACACTTAAAGACATCGCAATCGAAGCTGGCGTGTCCCTGGCGACAGTGTCCCGGGTTTTAAACGATGACCCCACGCTGAATGTAAAAGAAGAGACTAAGCATCGCATTCTGGAGATCGCGGAAAAGCTGGAGTACAAAACCAGCAGCGCCCGAAAGAACCAGACCAGCGCGCTCGGCCCCCAGCATATTCTGGCGCTCTACAGCTATCAGCAAGATTTGGAAATCAACGATCCTTACTACCTCGCGATCCGCCATGGGATTGAAACCCAGTGTGAGAAACTCGGGATCGAACTGACCAACTGCTATGAGCACAGTGGTCTGCCGGAGAGCAAACACATTACCGGCATTCTTATTGTCGGCAAGCCTTCTCCCGCTCTGCGCGAGGCGGCAACAGCACTTACCGACAATATCTGCTTTATCGATTTCCATGAATCCGGCAGCGAATATGACGCCGTCGATATCGATCTGGCCCGCATCAGCAAAGAGAGCATCGACTTCTTCATTGCCCAGGGCGTCACCCGCATTGGCTTCATCGGTGGCGAAGACCAGCCAGGCAAGGCCGATATCCGCGAAGCCGCGTTTGTCGAATACGGTCGTCTGCAGCAGGTCGTTTCTGAACAGGACATCTATCGCGGCGGTTTCTCCAGTTCATCAGGCTATGAACTGGCTAAAGAAATGCTGGCGAAACCCGACTATCCCAGCGCCCTGTTTGTGGCTTCAGACTCGATTGCCATTGGCGTTCTGCGCGCCATCCACGAGCGCGGTCTGAATATTCCGCAGGATATTTCGCTGATTAGCGTTAATGATATCCCAACGGCGCGTTTCACCTTTCCTCCGCTTTCCACCGTTCGCATCCATTCGGAAATGATGGGCAGTCAGGGCGTCAACCTGCTGTTCGAAAAAGCCCGTGACGGGCGTGCGCTCCCCCTGCTGGTTTTTGTTCCCAGCAAGCTGAAACTGCGCGGCACCACCCGCTGAAATCCCCCGTTAACCCGCCCGGTTTCTTCTGATGCCGGGCGCGCATTGTCATGCATTCTTTTCCGCGTCCGAATTATTTTCGTGATCCAGTTAAAGTAAATCACTTCACTTGCTATATTTTAGTAAAAGTTTTACTAAAATCACCATCAATTACACTTACCCACCATTACAATGAATGGTTCCGATTTTTCTCCACCGGGAGGCCTTATGAATCGCTGGGAAAACATTCAGCTCACCCACGAAAATCGACTGGCGCCACGCGCATATTTTTTCTCTTACGACTCCGTTGCGCAGGCTCGCTCGTTTGCCCGCGAAACCAGCAGCCTCTTTCAGCTGCTAAGCGGTCAGTGGAATTTTCAGTTCTTTGAGCATCCACTGCAGGTGCCGGAAGCCTTTACGTCGCAGTTTATGAGTGACTGGGGCAGCATCACCGTCCCCGGCATGTGGCAGATGGAAGGACACGGCAAGCTGCAGTATACCGACGAAGGTTTTCCTTTCCCGATTGATGTCCCCTACGTTCCGACCAATAACCCCACCGGGGCCTATCAGCGTATTTTCACCCTCAGCGAAGGCTGGCAGGGCAAACAGACACTGATTAAGTTTGATGGCGTAGAAACCTACTTCGAAGTTTACGTGAATGGTCAATACGTTGGCTTCAGCAAAGGCAGCCGCCTGACGGCCGAATTTGATATCAGCGCGGTGGTGAAGACCGGTGATAACCTGCTGTGCGTTCGCGTAATGCAATGGGCTGATTCCACCTACGTTGAAGACCAGGATATGTGGTGGTCGGCGGGAATTTTCCGCGACGTCTATCTGGTCGGCAAACAGGCGACCCACATTCAGGATTTTACCGTTCGCACCGAGTTCGATGATGACTATCGCGACGCCACCCTCTCCTGCGACATTGCGCTGGAAAACCTGGCCTCCACGCCAGCGATAGCGTCGCTCGAATACACCTTGTTTGACGGTGAGAAGGCGCTGCATAGCGGTGTGATTAACACTCTGAAGGTGGATAAACAAACGCAGACCGCTTTTCATTTCAAGGTTAGCGCGCCGCAGCAGTGGTCGGCGGAATCGCCGTATCTCTACCACCTGGTGATGACGCTGAAAGATGCCAGCGGCAACATCCTTGAGGTCGTGCCACAGCGCGTTGGATTCCGCGATATTAAAGTTCGCGACGGTCTGTTTTACATCAATAACCGCTACGTGATGCTGCATGGCGTTAACCGCCACGATAACGATCATCTTAAGGGCCGTGCTGTCGGTATGGATCGCGTTGAAAAAGATCTGCTGTTAATGAAGCAGCACAACATCAACTCCGTACGCACCGCCCATTACCCGAACGATCCGCGCTTCTATGAATTGTGCGATATCTACGGCCTGTTCGTGATGGCCGAAACAGACGTTGAATCTCACGGCTTCGCCAATATCGGCGATATCAGTCGGATCACCGACGATCCGCTATGGGAAAATGTCTACGTTGAGCGCATCGTGCGCCACGTCCATGCGCAGAAAAACCACCCTTCGATCATCATCTGGTCGCTCGGTAACGAATCCGGATACGGCTGTAACATCCGCGCCATGTATCACGCTGCGAAAGCGCTGGATGACACGCGTCTGATCCATTACGAAGAAGATCGTGACGCCGAAGTGGTGGATATCATCTCCACCATGTACACCCGCGTGCCGCTGATGAATGAGTTTGGTGAATATCCGCATCCTAAGCCGCGCATCATCTGCGAGTATGCGCACGCCATGGGCAACGGTCCCGGCGGGCTAACGGAATATCAGAACGTCTTCTATCAGCATGATTGCATCCAGGGGCACTATGTATGGGAGTGGTGCGATCACGGGATTCAGGCTAAAGATGACGACGGCAACGTCTGGTACAAATATGGCGGCGACTACGGCGACTATCCGAACAACTACAACTTCTGCCTTGATGGCCTGATTTATTCCGATCAAACCCCAGGACCGGGACTGAAAGAGTACAAGCAGGTAATTGCGCCGGTGAAAGTGCGCGCACAGGATCTGGCCCGCGGCGAGCTACGGGTAGAAAACAAACTCTGGTTCACCACGCTTGACGACTACACCTTGCATATTGAGGTTCGCGCCGAAGGAGATACGCTCTCTGTTCAGCAGATAAAACTGCGCGACGTTCCTCCCAACAGCGACGCGCTGCTGCAATGCGCACTGCCGGAGCTGGATGCGCGCGAAGCGTTCCTTAACGTCACCGTGACGAAAGATTCCCGAACGTCATACAGCGAAGCCGGGCATCACATCGCGACTTATCAGTTCCCGCTGAAGGCCAGAACGGCGGCTGCCGTACCGTTTAGCCTGCAAAACGCCACCCCTCTGACGCTGGAAGACAGCCGCCAGAGCTGCACCGTTCGCGGTTATAACTTCCATCTGACCTTCTCAAAGCTGACCGGTAAACCGATCGTCTGGAACGTCAATGGAGAAGAGCTGATTACCCGCGAGCCGAAGATTAATTTCTTCAAACCGACCATTGATAACCACAAGCAAGAGTTCGAAGGCCTCTGGCAGCCGAATCATTTACAGATTATGCAGGAGCATCTGCGCGAGTTTACCCTTGAGCAAACCGATGATGCGCTGCTGATAACCAGCCAGACCATTATCGCCCCGCCGGTATTCGATTTCGGTATGCGCTGCACCTATCGCTGGCGCATTGCCGCGGATGGTCAGCTGAATGTGGAACTTTCTGGCCAGCCTTACGGCGAGTACCGGGACATTATTCCGTGCATCGGTTTCACGATGGGCATCAACGGTGATTTGGGCCAGGTGGCGTATTACGGACGTGGCCCCGGTGAAAACTATGCCGATAGCCAGCAGGCCAACATCATCGACATCTGGCGCAGCAGCGTGGATGAGATGTTCGAAAATTATCCGTTCCCGCAAAACAACGGCAATCGTCAGGACGTGCGCTGGGCAACGCTAACCAACCGCCACGGCAACGGCCTGCTGGTGGTCCCGCAGCGCCCTGTCAACCTGAGCGCCTGGCGCTATACGCAGGAAAATATCTTTGCCGCACAGCACTGCAACGCGCTGCAACGTAGCGATGACATCACCCTGAATCTGGATCACCAGTTGTTGGGCTTAGGTTCCAACTCGTGGGGAAGTGAAGTACTCGATTCCTGGCGCGTCTGGTTTACGTCATTCAGCTACGGCTTCACGTTGTTGCCGGTTTCCGGCAGCGAATCTGGCGCTCAAACCACCGCCAACCGCGCCTTTGGCACCGGGTTCTTTTCCACGAATATGCACAGCGAGAATACAAAATGAGGATCATCGACAACTTAGAGCAGTTCCAGCAACGCTATGCTTCAGGTCGGAAATGGCAACGCTGCGTCGAGGCTATTGAAAACATTGACAATATTCAGCCAGGCGTCGCCCACTCTATCGGTGATTCCCTGAGCTACCGCGTGGAGACAGACTCCGCGACCGATGCGCTGTTTACCGGTCATCGTCGTTATTTTGAGATCCATTACTACCTGCAAGGGCAGCAAAAAATAGAGTATGCCGCCAAAGAGGATCTCCAGGTGGTTGAATATTATCGCGATGAAACCGATCGCGAATATCTGAAAGGTTGTGGAAAAACCGTCGAAGTGCACGAAGGACAAATGGTTATTTGTGACAACCATGAAGCCTATCGTTTTATTTGTAATAACGCAGTGAAAAAAGTCGTACTCAAAGTCACCATCGAAGATGGTTATTTTCATAATAAATAAAAACACAGGCGGCGCCGACGTTGCGCCGCCAGTACCCTATAATAATCAGGAATCGGAGATGTGCTATGTCTGATACCAAACGTAATACCATCGGCAAGTTCGGCTTACTTTCACTCACCTTTGCCGCGGTTTATAGTTTTAATAACGTAATCAACAATAATATTGAGCTTGGTCTGGCATCCGCACCGATGTTTTTCCTCGCGACGATTTTCTACTTTATTCCGTTTTGCTTAATCATCGCCGAATTTGTTTCGCTGAATAAAAACTCCGAAGCCGGTGTCTACGCATGGGTAAAAAGTTCGCTGGGTGGACGTTGGGCATTTATTACTGCCTACACCTACTGGTTCGTTAACCTGTTCTTTTTTACCTCGCTTTTGCCCCGCGTTATTGCCTACGCCTCATATGCTTTTTTAGGCTACGAATACATTCTGACGCCGTTCGCAACCACCGTGTTAAGTATGGTGCTGTTTGCCTTCTCCACCTGGGTTTCGACCAATGGTGCAAAAATGTTAGGGCCGATTACCTCGGTCACCTCCACGTTGATGCTGCTGCTGACGCTGTCCTATATTTTACTGGCAGGTACGGCGCTGGTTGGTGGCGTACAGCCTGCTGACCCTATCACCGTAGACGCAATGATCCCGAATTTTAACTGGGCCTTCCTCGGTATCACCACCTGGATTTTTATGGCGGCAGGCGGCGCGGAGTCGGTGGCGGTGTACGTCAACGACGTCAAGGGCGGCTCCAAATCGTTCGTGAAGGTCATTATCATTGCCGGAATTTTTATCGGCGTGCTCTATTCCATCTCCTCGGTGTTGATTAACGTATTCGTCAGCAGCAAAGAGCTGAAGTTTACCGGTGGTTCGGTGCAGGTATTCCACGGCCTGGCGGCATATTTCGGCCTGCCGGAGCTGGTCGTTAACCGCTTTGTCGGCCTGGTCTCCTTTACCGCGATGTTCGGCTCCCTGCTGATGTGGACCGCAACGCCGGTGAAGATCTTCTTCTCTGAAATTCCGGCGGGTATTTTCGGTAAAAAAACCGTCGAACTGAATGAAAACGGCGTCCCGGCCCGTGCAGCATGGATCCAGTTCCTGATCGTTATCCCGCTGATGATTATCCCGACGCTCGGCTCCAATACCGTGCAGGATTTAATGAACACCATCATCAACATGACCGCCGCCGCCTCGATGCTGCCGCCGCTGTTTATTATGCTGGCTTACCTGAATCTGCGTGCAAAACTGGACCACTTACCGCGCGACTTCCGTATGGGTTCGCAAAAAACCGGCATTGTTGTGGTGTCGATGCTGATCGTTCTTTTCACCATCGGATTTATTGCCTCTACCTTCCCAACCGGCGGCAATATCATGACCATTATTTTCTATAACGTCGGTGGGATTGTTATTTTCCTCGGTTTTGCCTGGTGGAAATACAGTAAATATATCAAAGGGCTAACCAAAGAAGAAAAAGCTATTGAGGCGGCCCCTGCTTCAGATATCAATTAATGACTAAAACATAATAACAATAAACAATATTCGCCAAGGCTATAACAATAAAAATTAAATTTTATTTGCTTAGGATCGAAGCATGAAAAACATTAGCCATTGTTGCAGGGCAATTATTGCCCTGCCCTTTTTCTGCGTCTCCTCTCTGGGTGCAGAAGAAGTTCGCCCTGCAGAACACGACGACACGAAAACGCCAGAAATATCTTCCCCCTCATTTCGCTTTTATGGCGAATTGGGCATGGGGGGATATATGGATTTAGAAGGACAAGACAAACATAAATACAGTGATGGTACCTATATAGAAGGTGGCCTGGAGATAAAACACGGCTCTTGGTTTGGTCTGATCTACGGCGAGGGCTGGACCGTGTAGGCCGACCATCAGGGCAATGCCTGGGTTCCTGACCATAGCTGGGGCGGATTCGAGGGCGGGCTCAACCGCTTTTACGGCGGTTATCGTACCAATGACGGAACGGAGCTGATGCTCAGCCTGCGCCAGGACTCTTCGCTGGATGACCTGCAATGGTGGGGGGATTTCACTCCAGACCTGGGCTACGTCATTCCCAACACTCGCGACATCATGACTGCCATTAAGGTGCAAAACCTGACCGGTCCTTTGCGCTACAGCGTGACAGCAACGCCCGCCGGACACCACGACGAGAGCAAAGCCTGGCTGCACTTTGGTAAATACGATCGCTACGACGATAAATATACCTATACGGCCATGATGAACGGCTATATCCAGTACGACCTGACTGAAGGCGTAACCTGGATGAACGGCCTGGAGATAACAGATGGTACCGGACAGCTGTTCCTGACCGGCATCCTTTCGCCCAACTTCGCCGCCCGCGCCTGGCACCACACGGGCCGCGCCGACGGGCTGGATGTGTCCGGCACCGAAACCGGCTATATGGTCAGCGCAATGTATGAAGCGCTAAAAGGCGTTTACCTCTCCACTGCTTATAGCTACGCCAAACACCGACCGGATAGCTATGAGGACGAAACCACTTCCTTTATGCAGTTCGGTATCTGGTATGAATACGGCGGCGGCCGTTTCGCTACTGCCTTCGACAGTCGGTTCTATATGCAGAATGCATCCGGCGACCCGAGCGACCAAATCTTCCTGATGCAATATTTCTATTGGTAACAAGGACCGGAATACCATGAACATGAAACCTATTCTTACGCCGCTGGCCTGTATCCTGCTGATGAACTTCTCCGCACATGCCGCCAGTGCTAACGACTTTAAAAACATCATTAATCGCACCGGTGCGCCGGGCTACATGCATGACTACGATCACGACGACCACCAACGCTTTAATCCATTTTTCGATCTTGGCGCCTGGCACGGTCATTTGCTCCCGGACGGCCCTGCAACGATGGGCGGCTTTCCAGGCGTGGCGTTGCTGACCGAAGAATACATCAATTTTATGGCCAATAATTTTGACCGTCTGACGGTGTACCAGCACGGTAAAAAGGTCGATTTCGCGCTTGAGGCCTACGGCATTCCCGGCGCGCTGGTGCAAAAGCTGTCATCTAAGCATGTGCAAATAGAGATGACGCTGCGTTTTGCCAGCCCGCGCACCTCGCTGCTGGAAACCAAAATCACCAGCAACACGCCGCTGGATCTGGTGTGGGACGGCGAGCTGCTGGAGAAACTGGAAGCCAAAGAGGGAAAAGCGCTGTCGGATAAAACCATTGATAGCGAATTCCCTAGCTATCAGCGCAAAATCACCGCCACGCACGACGGTCTGAAAGTCACCTTCGGCAAAGTGCGCTCAACCTGGGATCTGCTCACCTCCGGTGAGTCGGAGTATCAGGTGCATAAATCTGTCGCTATGAAAACCACGGTTAACGGTCATCACTTTACGGGGAAGGCCCATATCAGCGGTTCGACAACCATTTACACCACCTATTCTCATCTGCTTACCGCCGAGGATGTGGCGAAAGAGCAGCCGCAGATCCGCGATATTCTGGCGCGCCCGGCCTGGTATCTTGCTGCATCACAAAAGCGCTGGGCGGATTATCTGCAAAAAGGCTTAACCAATCCGGATGCCACAACGGAACAAACCCGGGTCGCGGTAAAAGCTATTGAAACGCTAAACGGCAACTGGCGCTCGCCAGGCGGTGCGGTAAAACACAATACCGTGACGCCATCGGTCACCGGCCGCTGGTTCTCCGGCAACCAAACCTGGCCGTGGGACACCTGGAAGCAGGCCTTCGCTATGGCGCACTTTAACCCGGAGATTGCCAAAGAGAATATTCGCGCCGTCTTTTCATGGCAGGTTAAACCCGGTGATCCGGTTCGCCCGCAGGATGCCGGATTCATCCCCGACCTGATTGCCTGGAATCTCAGCCCAGAACGCGGCGGCGACGGCGGTAACTGGAACGAGCGCAACACCAAACCCAGCCTGGCGGCCTGGTCGGTGATGGAGGTCTACTACGTCACCAAAGACAAGGCTTGGCTCGAAGAGATGTATCCAAAGCTGGTTGCGTATCACGACTGGTGGCTGCGTAACCGCGATCATAACGGCAACGGCGTGCCGGAATACGGCGCTACCCGCGATAAAGCCCACAATACCGACCGCGGCGAAATGTTGTTTACGGTGAAAAAAGGCGACAAGGAAGAAACGCTCTCCGGGCTTAACAACTACGCCACCGTGATCGATAAGGGCCAGTATGACAGCCTGGAGATCCCAGCGCAGGTTGCCGCCTCGTGGGAGTCCGGTCGTGACGATGCGGCTGTATTCGGTTTTATCGATAAAGATCAACTGGATAAATACGTCGCGGGCGGTGGAAAACGCAGCGACTGGGTGGTGAAATTTGCCGAAAATCGCAGTAAAGATGGTAATTTGCTGGGTTACTCGCTGTTGCAGGAGTCAGTCGATCAGGCCAGCTACATGTACAGCGACAACCATTATCTGGCGCAGATGGCGACCCTGCTCGGCAAACACGAAGAGGCGCAGCGCTATCGCCAACTGGCGCAAAACCTCGCAGATTACATCAACACCTGCATGTTCGACCCGGAAACAAAATTCTTTTACGACGTTCGTATTGAGGAGCAACCGCTGGCAAACGGCTGCGCGGGTAAACCGATCGTCGAACGGGGCAAAGGGCCGGAAGGCTGGTCGCCGCTGTTTAACGGTGCAGTAACGCAGCCCCATGCGGACGCGGTGGTTAAGGTGATGCTCGACCCCAAAGAGTTCAACACCTTTGTCCCGCTTGGCACGGCGGCGCTGACCAACCCGGCTTTCGGCGCGGATATCTACTGGCGCGGGCGCGTCTGGGTGGATCAGTTCTGGTTCGGGCTAAAAGGGATGGAGCGTTACGGCTATCGCGATGACGCGTTAAAACTAGCGGATACCTTCTTCAGCCACGCCAAAGGCCTCACCGCCGACGGTCCGATTCAGGAAAACTATAACCCGCTGACCGGCGCACAGCAGGGCGCACCGAATTTCTCCTGGAGCGCGGCGCATCTCTATATGCTGTATAACGATTTTCTTAAAAAACAGTAATCTGTGACATAACGCCGGATGGCGCTTCGCTTATCCGGCCTACAAAGACACATTTTCACCGGCCGGATTAGGTGCTTGCACTGCCATCCGGCATATTCGTCCTCTGGCTCCACTCCTTTTTTGAATCCCATCACAATCACGGCATTCCTCTTTTCCCTTTTACGCGGCGACGGCTAAATTATTAACTCATCCGACTACATAACAATAATTTTACATACTGGACACCTTTATGAGCTATCCGTCGCTATTCGCTCCGCTCGATTTAGGCTTCACCACGCTTAAAAACCGCGTGCTGATGGGTTCAATGCATACCGGACTGGAGGAATATCCCGATGGTGCAGAACGGCTGGCCGCGTTCTACGCCGAGCGCGCCCGTCACGGCGTAGCGTTAATTGTGAGCGGAGGTATTGCGCCTGCGCTTTCCGGCGTGGGAATGGAAGGCGGTGCGATGCTGAACGACACCAGCCAGCTTGCTCACCATCGCGTCATTACCGATGCTGTGCATGATGAAGGCGGCAAAATCGCCCTGCAAATCCTGCACACCGGGCGTTACAGCTACCAGCCGCATCTGGTGGCGCCTTCTGCCATTCAAGCACCCATTAACCGCTTTACGCCACATGAATTAACGCACGATGAAGTGCTGCAGTTGATTGAAGATTTTGCCCACTGCGCACAGCTGGCGCGGGAAGCGGGCTACGATGGCGTGGAAGTGATGGGGTCGGAAGGGTATCTGATCAACGAATTCCTGACGCTGCGTACCAACCAGCGCGATGACCAATGGGGCGGTGAGTATGCCAACCGCATGCGTTTTGCCGTTGAGGTGGTGCGAGCGGTACGCCAGCGTGCCGGGAATGACTTTATTATTATCTTCCGCCTGTCGATGCTCGATCTGGTGGAAAACGGTGGAACCTTCGACGAAACCGTCCAGCTGGCGCAGGCTATAGAAGCCGCGGGAGCCACCATTATTAACACCGGTATTGGCTGGCATGAGGCGCGTATTCCCACTATCGCTACCCCAGTACCGCGCGGTGCGTTTAGTTGGGTGACGCGTAAGCTGAAAGGGCATGTGACAATCCCACTGGTCACCACCAACCGCATTAACGATCCCCAGGTCGCCGATGACATTCTGGCCCGTGGCGATGCCGATATGGTGTCGATGGCCCGTCCGTTCCTCGCTGATGCCGAACTGCTGTCAAAAGCGCAAACCGGACGAGCAGATGAGATCAACACCTGTATCGGCTGTAACCAGGCCTGTCTGGATCAGATCTTCGTCGGCAAAGTCACCTCTTGCCTGGTCAATCCGCGCGCCTGCCATGAAACCAAAATGCCGATTGTTGCGGCAGCTGTTCCAAAGAACCTGGCGGTTGTCGGTGCGGGTCCTGCGGGCCTCGCCTTCGCCATTAATGCCGCAGCGCGCGGGCATCACGTGACGCTGTTTGACGCACATGGCGAGATTGGCGGGCAGTTTAATATCGCCAAACAGATCCCCGGCAAAGAAGAATTCTATGAAACCCTGCGCTACTACCGTCGGATGATCGACGTGACTGGCGTGACCCTGAAGCTGAATCACTTTGTCAGCGCACACGATCTGCACACCTTCGACGAAGTGATCCTCGCCAGTGGGATCGAGCCTCGTATGCCACCGATCGAGGGGATCGATCATCCAAAAGTACTGAGCTATCTCGACGTTCTGCGCGATAAAACGCCAGTGGGTAAACGCGTGGCGATCGTGGGCAGCGGCGGGATCGGTTTTGATACCGCAATGTATCTGAGTCAGCCCGGCGAACCCACCAGCCAAAACATAGCGGAGTTCTGCGTGGAATGGGGGATCGACACCAGCCTGCAACAGCCAGGCGGCTTACGCCCGGAAGGCCCACACTTATCCCGCAGCCCGCGCCAGATAGTGATGCTGCAGCGAAAAGCCAGCAAACCGGGACAAGGTTTAGGTAAAACGACGGGCTGGATCCATCGCGCCACCCTGCTCTCACGCGGTGTGAAAATGATCCCGGCAGTCAGCTATCAGAAGATTGATGATGATGGGTTACACGTTGTGTTGAACGGTGAACCGGTGATCTTTAACGTGGATAACGTGGTGATTTGTGCCGGACAAGAGCCGCGCCGTGAACTGGTCGATCCGCTGCACGCGGCAGGTAAAACGGTGCATCTGATCGGCGGCTGCGATGTGGCGATGGAACTGGATGCCCGACGCGCTATTGCGCAGGGCACCCGACTGGCGCTGGAAATATAACGTCATGTTTTTCGTGTGCCGGATAAGGCGTTAGCCGCCATCCGGCACTCTGCACCGATTTGCCTGATGGCGCTCTGCTTATCAGGCCTACAGAATCAGGCAGATTTATACTGTAGGCCGGATAAGGCGTTAGCCGCATCCGGCACCCGCTATTACCGACGACGACCGGTTTTAACCGCCTTCAGCACCACGAATTTATTATTGGTGGCGATGGTTTCGCAGTTGCCGAAAATCTTCTTCAGCTTGTGGAAGTAGTCGAGGTGACGGTTAGCCACAATGTACAGCTCGCCGTTGATTTTCAGGCAGCGGCGGGCGTGGTGGAACATTTCCCAGGCAATGTTATCCGTCAGCGCATGCTTCTGATGGAACGGTGGGTTGCACAGCACGGCGTTAAAGCGGAAAGGTTCGACGCCAGACAGCGCGTTGTTAATCATAAACTCGCAGCGATCCAGCGCTTCAGGCATGTTGCTTTCCACGTTCAAACGGCTTGAAGCCACCGCCATCGGCGATTCATCAACAAATACCACGCTGGCTTCCGGGTTCTTCGCCAGCAGCGTCATACCGATAACACCGTTACCGCAGCCGAGATCAACAATCTCCCCTTCGAGGTTTTCCGGCAGATGCTCGATAAAAAAGCGCGCGCCGATATCCAGTCCGGTACGGGAGAAGACGTTGGCGTGGTTATGGATAGTCCAGTCGGTACCTTCCAGCTTCCAGCTTAGCGTTTGTGAGGCAGCGGCCAGCTCAGGTTTGCTGAACGTACAGTTGATCAAACGCGCTTTTTTCCACGCCAGCGTCGTGGTGGTTGGACCCAGCACTTTTTCAAACAGTTCCAGCGTCGAGGTATGTACATCACGCGCTTTTGCCCCGGCGATGATGCGCGTTTCTGGCGTTACCACTTCGCGCAGCGCACGCAGTTGCTGCTCCAGCAGCGCCATGGTTTTTGGCAGCTTAATCAGCACCACGCCCGGCGCCTGCGGATAGTCAGCGGTACTGTCGAGGAACTTGACGCTCGACTCGGCAATATCGTTATGACGCAGGTTCTCGCGTGTGGCAAGCTCGCTGAGATAGGAATCGCCGATGCTGTACGGCGTATGTTCCGCCAGCGCACAGCCCAGCGCGCCGAAGGTATCATTCAGGATCAGCACCGGGCCGCTAATCTCGGTATCGTCCAGCTGTTGCAGCAGATATTCATCTGCAGCTTCCCACGCCAGCAGCGGGTTAACGTCATCCGTTTCCGGGAAACGTTTAAGTGACAGCGAACGGAAACCGTTGTCTATGTGGCTCATCGGCCCTCCTGAATGGTAAAATTTCGGCGTATCCCTGAAAAGGGTGCGTGAGTATACACTTTTATGATTTGCGTGGACATGAATGAACCAACTAACTTACCTCCAGGGCTACCCGGAACATTTGCTTTCTCAAGTGAGAACGCTGATTGCTGAGCAGCGCCTGGGCGCTGTGCTGGAGAAGCGCTATCCGGGTACGCATGACTTCGCGACCGACAAATCGCTCTGGCAATATACTCAGGATCTGAAAAATCAGTTTCTGCGTAACGCCCCGCCGCTAAATAAAGTCATGTATGACAGCAAGATCCACGTTCTGAATAATGCGTTGGGGCTGCATACCGCCGTCTCTCGCGTGCAGGGCGGTAAGCTCAAAGCCAAAGCGGAGATCCGCGTCGCCACCGTGTTTCGCAATGCCCCCGAACCCTTTTTGCGTATGATCGTCGTTCATGAACTGGCGCATCTGAAGGAAAAAGAGCACGACAAAGCGTTTTACCAGCTGTGCTGTCATATGGAGCCTCAGTATCACCAACTGGAGTTCGATACCCGCCTGTGGTTAACGCAACAATCGTTAAAGCAAACTGCGTAGTCGCGCACTGGCTTTGTCTTCAGGGCATGCTAAATTGACGAAAGAATCCCTTTTCGCAGCCTGAAGGCCTTTATGATACGTTTCGCAGTAATTGGCACAAACTGGATCACCCGCCAGTTTGTCGATGCCGCCCATGAAACCGGCAAATATAAGTTAACCGCAGTCTATTCTCGTAGCCTTGAGCAGGCGCAGACCTTCGCCAACGATTACCCAGTCGAACATCTGTTTACCTCGCTGGAAGCGATGGCGCAAAGCGAGGCGATCGACGCCGTCTACATCGCCAGTCCAAACTCTTTGCATTTCCCGCAGACTGAGCTGTTTTTGCGACACAAAAAGCATGTTATTTGCGAAAAGCCGCTGGCCTCCAACCTGGCGCAAGCTGAAGCCGCTATCACCTGCGCGCGTCAAAATCAGGTCGTGCTATTTGAAGCGTTTAAAACCGCCTACCTGCCTAACTTCCTGCTGTTACAGCAATCGCTCCCAAAAGTTGGAAAAATCAGGAAAGCGTTTATCAATTACTGCCAGTACTCCTCGCGCTATCAGCGCTATCTGGACGGTGAAAACCCGAACACGTTTAATCCGGCGTTCTCCAATGGCTCGATTATGGATATCGGTTTTTACTGCCTGGCCTCAGCGGTTGCGCTGTGGGGCGAACCGCAGAGCGTTCAGGCCAGCGCCAGCCTGCTGGAAAGCGGCGTAGATGCCCACGGCGTGGTGGTGCTGAATTACGGTGATTTCAGCGTTACGCTCCAGCACTCAAAAGTAAGCGACTCGGTATTAGCCAGTGAAATTCAGGGCGAATCGGGATCGCTGGTCATCGAGCATATCTCCGAGTGTCAGAAAGTGTGCTTCGTTCCACGTGGGGGGAAAACGCAGGATCTGACGACGCCTCAGCACATCAATACTATGCTGTATGAGGCAGAGGCTTTTGCCCATTTGGTTGAATCCGGCGAAGTGGATCACCCGGCACTGGCCGTCAGCCGTACCACCGCCAAACTGCAAACGGAGATTCGCCGCCAGACCGGCGTGGTTTTCCCGGCAGACGAAGCGGAAACATCGCTGACTGCGTAAAGGTGTGTAAAACGAATGTTGCAGGCCATTGACTGAATGCATGGCCTGTAATATTTTGTAACCCGCAAAGGGGAGTAACTTCGTTGTCGGTTGATCGTCATTACGATGTGTGAAAAACCACATCCGGTCGCCGGGCGATAACAAAGGAATACGCCACCGTATTCCTTTGTTGTTGTAAGTGAGACCTTGCCGAATGGCAAGGTCTATGCATAAAAAGCAGCGGCTAATGCCATTCGGCGTTGGCCGTTTTTTTTATGCATGGGGAAATACAATGAATACTGTCGGCACACCGTTGTTATGGGGTGGCTTCGCTGTCGTAGTGGTAATTATGCTGGCCATCGACCTGCTGTTGCAGGGTCGTCGTGGCGCACATACGATGTCAATGAAGCAGGCTGCGGCCTGGTCAATCGTCTGGGTAACGCTGTCGTTACTGTTTAACGCCGCCTTCTGGTGGTACCTGGCAGAAACCCAGGGGCGCGCCGTTGCCGACCCACAGGCGCTGGCGTTCCTTACCGGCTATTTGATCGAAAAATCACTGGCAGTAGATAACGTCTTTGTCTGGTTGATGCTCTTCAGCTACTTCTCCGTGCCGCCTGCGTTGCAGCGTCGGGTACTGGTGTATGGCGTGCTGGGTGCGATTGTGCTGCGTACGATCATGATCTTCGCGGGCAGCTGGCTTATCACCCAGTTTGAGTGGCTGTTGTACGTGTTCGGCGCGTTCCTGCTGTTTACCGGCGTGAAGATGGCGCTGGCGAAAGAAGATGCCTCCGGTATTGGCGACAGACCGTTAGTACGCTGGCTGCGCGGTCATTTGCGCATGACCGATACCATCGAAGATGAAAAATTCTTTGTGCGTAAAAACGGCCTGCTGTTTGTTACGCCGCTGATGCTGGTGTTGATTCTGGTTGAGCTGAGCGATGTGATTTTTGCCGTCGACAGTATTCCGGCTATCTTTGCCGTGACCACCGACCCGTTCATCGTGCTGACCTCGAACCTGTTTGCTATTTTGGGTCTACGTGCGATGTACTTCCTGCTGGCGGGCGTGGCGGAGCGTTTCTCCATGCTGAAGTACGGCTTGTCGGTCATTCTGGTGTTTATCGGTATTAAGATGCTGATCGTCGATTTCTACCATATCCCGATCGCTATCTCGTTAGGCGTGGTATTTGGCATTCTGTTTGTGACGCTGATTGTTAACGCGTGGGTCAACCACCAGCACGATAAAAAACAGCAAATACAGTAAGTTTCATCTGCTAGCTGAAAAGCCCGACAGCACACTGCGTGCGTCGGGCTTTTTGTTTATCATGTCAAAATAATGTTAAGTTAAAGTTATAAAATATGATCTCAACGCGGAATCCAGGATATTTCGCTTCCAGAACCCCGTTCTTTCCTTATACTCAGCCAAGCAAACATTTGCCCCATCCAGAAAGATGCGTCAACAGAACGCACAAAGGTAAGGCAACAACACAATGAAAGGATCACGACATGACTACGCAACGTTCATCGGGGCTACTCTCGCGTTTGGCGCAAGGGAGCCTGGTTAAACAAATTTTGATCGGTTTGGTACTGGGGATTTTACTGGCACTGGTGTCAAAACCAGCGGCTGAAGCCGCTGGTTTGCTGGGTACGCTGTTCGTCGGCGCATTAAAAGCCGTCGCGCCAATTCTGGTTCTGATGCTGGTGATGGCTTCTATCGCCAACCACCAGCACGGGCAAAAAACCAATATCCGCCCTATTCTGTTCCTCTACCTGCTCGGAACATTTTCAGCGGCATTAACCGCCGTTGTCTTCAGCTTTGCTTTCCCATCAACATTGCATCTTTCCAGCAGCGCGGGGGATATCGTACCGCCGTCCGGGATTGTTGAAGTGATGCGCAGCCTTCTGATGAGCATGGTTTCTAACCCAGTTGATGCTCTGCTTAACGCTAACTATATCGGTATTCTGGTATGGGCCGTTGGTCTGGGCTTTGCACTGCGCCACGGTAATGAAACGACCAAAAATCTGGTCAATGATATGTCCAACGCCGTCACCTTTATGGTGAAACTGGTGATTCGTTTCGCGCCAATCGGTATCTTTGGTCTGGTCTCCTCCACGCTGGCAACCACCGGTTTCGCAACGCTTTGGGGCTACGCCCAACTGCTGACCGTACTGGTAGGCTGTATGCTGCTGGTGGCATTTGTGGTCAACCCGCTGCTGGTCTTCTGGAAAATTCGCCGTAACCCGTACCCGCTGGTGCTGGCCTGTCTGCGTGAAAGTGGCGTGTATGCCTTCTTTACCCGCAGTTCGGCGGCAAATATTCCGGTGAACATGGCACTGTGTGAGAAGCTGAATCTGGATCGTGATACCTATTCGGTGTCTATTCCGCTGGGAGCCACCATCAATATGGCGGGCGCGGCGATCACCATTACCGTACTGACGCTGGCGGCGGTGAATACGCTGGGTATTCCGGTCGATTTACCGACAGCGCTGTTACTCAGCGTGGTGGCTTCGCTGTGTGCCTGCGGTGCATCGGGCGTGGCGGGCGGTTCTCTGCTGCTGATCCCGCTGGCATGTAATATGTTCGGTATCCCGAATGACATCGCCATGCAGGTGGTAGCCGTTGGCTTTATCATCGGCGTATTGCAGGATTCCTGTGAAACGGCGCTGAACTCTTCTACAGACGTCCTGTTTACCGCTGCAGCCTGCCAGGCAGAAGACGAGCGTCTGGCAAATAACGCCCTGCGCGGCTAATCGCTGTTCCCCTCCGTCATCGGGCGGAGGGGTTCTCTTCTTGTGCGCTTTTTTCAATTTTGAACGGATCAATTCCGCGTTTTTGCATCCGCCGGAAACGAATAATGTTCAGGCCGTTCATTACCAGAAAACTCCCTTCGATCATCGTCCCACCAATCGACCCTAGCCAGAAATTATGGATAACCCAACAGGCGGTTGCGCACCACATGACGCAGCGCACGGTTAACCCTTTGCAGCGAAACAGCGCCCAGGTGCTGGCCAGCGTGCCAATTATTGGCAATAGCTCCATCGCATGCTGTAATTTCGCCAGCCCGAGAACCAGGGTGAGGACAATAAAAACGGTCATTACCCACAGTTTGCGGGTATGCATTGAGACAAGTGTGCGGATGGTGTTGAGTTCTGCGCTCATTCCCGCAGGCCAGGCACCCATCAGGAAAAAATGCACGCCGATGGTGGCG
The DNA here is from genome assembly GCF_030332695.1 of Citrobacter sp. Cpo089. Taxonomy (NCBI): domain Bacteria; kingdom Pseudomonadati; phylum Pseudomonadota; class Gammaproteobacteria; order Enterobacterales; family Enterobacteriaceae; genus Citrobacter; species Citrobacter sp. Cpo089. The sequence goes on from NZ_JAOWHJ010000047.1 coordinate 63,843, forward strand.
CTATAGACAGCGAGTTGCAGCCGGAACCGGCGCTCATCGCGATTGAAAAAGGTGGTAATACCGATCAGAAAGGCGATGACACCTACGCCCTGGGCCAGCCAATACGCGGTCATGCAAGCAACCCCAATTCTATCTCGTAGGCCGGATAAGGCGAGTTCGCCACCATCCGGCAACGGTTTGTGCCTGATGGCGCTGCGCTTATCAGGCCTACGGTTTGGGTAATGACTCCAACTTATTGATAGTGTTTTATGTTCAGATAATGCCCGATGACTTTGTCATGCAGCTCCACCGA
>NZ_JAOWHJ010000048.1:0-32975 GCF_030332695.1 Citrobacter sp. Cpo089
TGGAGGCGCATTATAGGGAGTTTCCTGCGGCCCGCAACCCTTAAATGACAGAAAAATGACTGACTGCTGCATTCCACAGCGAAACCCCGCCTTATACCCATTTACACACAGAGTTATCCACAAACCACACGATCGTTTCTACGATCCTCTCGTTATATCAGCCTCCTTCAACAGAAAAAGAAGAGGTCAAAATCGAAAATTAAAAATTCGCGAGCGTTGCGCAAACGTTTTCGTTACAATGCCCCCGCAAAACAAGGATGCCCCGTAAGGGGCGTTAGCTGAGTTTTTAGCCAAGAATTCACCTAACGCTCTCTGTAATAGTCAAATCCAGGGGATTTACCATGCAACAACGTCGTCCAGTCCGCCGCGCTCTGCTCAGTGTTTCTGACAAGGCCGGTATCATCGAATTCGCTCAGGCACTTTCCGCACGTGGTGTGGAGCTGCTGTCTACAGGTGGCACTGCGCGCCTGTTAGCGGAGAAAGGTCTGCCAGTGACCGAAGTTTCCGATTACACCGGCTTCCCGGAAATGATGGATGGACGCGTGAAGACCCTGCATCCGAAAGTCCACGGCGGCATTCTTGGTCGTCGCGGTCAGGATGACGGAATTATGGAACAGCACGGTATCGCCCCTATCGATATGGTGGTTGTAAACCTGTATCCATTCGCCGAGACCGTCGCCCGTGAAGGCTGCTCGCTGGAAGATGCGGTAGAGAACATTGATATCGGCGGCCCGACCATGGTGCGTTCCGCTGCCAAGAACCATAAAGACGTAGCGATCGTTGTGAAGAGCAGCGACTACGACGCCATTATTAAAGAGATGGATGTCAACGAAGGCTCCCTGACTCTGGAAACCCGCTTTGACCTCGCGATTAAAGCCTTCGAACACACCGCCGCCTACGACAGCATGATTGCCAACTACTTCGGCAGCATGGTTCCGGCTTACCACGGTGAGAGCAAAGAGGCCGCCGGGCGTTTCCCGCGTACGCTGAACCTGAACTTTATTAAGAAGCAGGATATGCGCTACGGCGAGAACAGCCACCAGCAGGCTGCCTTCTATATAGAAGAGAATGTTAAAGAAGCGTCCGTTGCCACCGCACAGCAGGTACAGGGCAAAGCGCTTTCCTACAACAACATCGCAGATACCGACGCGGCGCTGGAGTGCGTGAAAGAGTTCAGCGAGCCAGCCTGTGTGATCGTTAAGCACGCTAACCCGTGCGGCGTGGCGGTAAGTACCTCTATTCTCGACGCTTACGACCGCGCCTATAAAACCGACCCGACCTCCGCGTTCGGCGGCATCATCGCTTTCAACCGCGAACTGGATGCCGAAACCGCGCAGGCAATTATCTCCCGTCAGTTCGTGGAAGTGATCATCGCCCCGTCCGCAACCGAAGACGCACTGAAAATCACCGCCGCCAAACAGAACGTTCGCGTTCTGACCTGCGGTCAGTGGGCACAACGTGTACCGGGCCTCGACTTCAAACGCGTTAACGGCGGTTTGCTGGTTCAGGACAGGGATCTGGGGATGGTGAGCGAAGGCGAACTGCGCGTGGTGTCCAAACGTCAGCCGACCGAGCAAGAGCTGCGCGATGCACTGTTCTGCTGGAAAGTCGCCAAGTTCGTGAAATCCAACGCCATTGTTTATGCCAAAGAGAACATGACTATCGGCATAGGCGCAGGCCAGATGAGCCGCGTGTACTCCGCAAAAATCGCTGGGATTAAAGCGGCTGACGAAGGTCTGGAAGTGAAAGGCTCTGCAATGGCCTCTGACGCCTTCTTCCCGTTCCGCGATGGTATTGATGCTGCCGCCGCCGTTGGCGTGAGCTGCGTTATCCAGCCCGGTGGTTCTATCCGTGATGACGAAGTCATTGCCGCTGCCGATGAACACGGTATCGCGATGATCTTTACCGACATGCGCCACTTCCGCCATTAATCCACGGAGCAGACGATGAAAGTATTAGTGATTGGCAACGGCGGGCGCGAGCACGCCCTGGCCTGGAAAGCCGCACAGTCCCCGCTGGTTGATACCGTTTTTGTCGCACCGGGTAACGCCGGTACCGCACTGGAGCCCGCGTTGCAGAACGTGGCTATCAGCGTCACCGATATTCCAGCTCTGCTGAGCTTTGCCCAGAACGAGAAAATTGACCTGACCATCGTCGGCCCGGAAGCGCCGTTGGTGATTGGCGTAGTCGATGCGTTCCGCGCCGCTGGCCTGAAGATCTTCGGGCCAACCGAAGGTGCTGCACAGCTGGAAGGCTCCAAAGCCTTCACCAAAGATTTCCTCGCCCGTCACCAGATCCCGACGGCGGAATATCAGAACTTCACTGAGATTGAGCCAGCGTTGGCCTATCTGCGTGAGAAAGGCGCGCCGATCGTCATCAAAGCCGACGGTCTGGCCGCCGGTAAAGGCGTTATCGTGGCGATGACGCTGGAAGAAGCTGAAGCCGCCGTTCATGACATGCTGGCAGGTAACGCTTTTGGCGATGCGGGCCACCGTATCGTTATCGAAGAGTTCCTCGACGGCGAAGAAGCGAGCTTTATCGTAATGGTCGACGGCGAGCACGTGCTGCCGATGGCCACCAGCCAGGACCACAAACGCGTAGGCAACGGCGACACTGGCCCGAACACCGGCGGTATGGGTGCTTACTCACCAGCGCCGGTGGTAACTGATGAAGTGCATCAGCGCACCATGGAACGCATTATTTGGCCAACCGTAAAAGGTATGGCGGCGGAAGGGAATACCTACACCGGTTTCCTGTACGCGGGTCTGATGATCGACAAACAGGGCAATCCGAAGGTTATCGAGTTCAACTGCCGCTTCGGCGATCCGGAAACCCAGCCGATCATGCTACGCATGAAATCGGACCTGGTGGAGCTTTGCCTGGCTGCCTGCGACGGCAAGCTGGATGAGAAAACCTCCGAGTGGGACGAGCGCGCCTCGCTGGGTGTCGTTATTGCTGCCGGAGGTTATCCGGGCAACTACAACACCGGAGATGAGATCCACGGTCTGCCGCTGGAAGAAGTAGAAGACGGAAAAGTGTTCCATGCAGGCACTAAACTCGCCGAAGACGATCGCGTGCTGACCAGCGGCGGTCGCGTGCTGTGCGCCACCGCCCTGGGTCATACTGTGGCTGAAGCGCAGAAACGCGCTTACGCCCTGATGACCGACATCCGCTGGGATGGCAGCTTCAGCCGTAACGACATCGGCTGGCGCGCCATTGAACGCGAGCAACGCTAACGCGAAATTTTCGCCAGCAGCGTTTTACGCGTAATGCCTAACTGACGGGCGGCTTCCGTTTTATTGCCGCCCGTTTTTTCCAGCGCCGCCAGAATCACCTCTTTTTCGACATCCACCAGCGGTTGGATCTCGCCACTGAATTCCGTTTTTATCGGCGTCGCGGCAATCGCCATCGGCAGCTCGCGTTCGGAAATATATTCCCCCGTCAGCAGCACCACCGAGCGCTCAATCGCATTTTCCAGTTCACGAATATTGCCCGGCCAGTCGTAGTGGATCAGCAGATCCATCGCCTGCGGAGTAAAGCCTTTCACCGCTTTACGGTTACGCGCGGCAAAACGCTGGAGAAAATGTTCGGCTAGCAGCGGAATATCTTCCCGGCGCTGGCACAGCGCTGGCATTTCAATGGTGACGACGTTCAGGCGATAATAGAGATCCTGACGAAAGCGCCCGGCGCTGACTTCTTCCGCTAGATCGCGATGCGTAGCGGCGATCAGCCGGACATCAACCGCAATAGTCTGATTGCTACCAACGCGCTGCACTTCTCGCTCCTGGATAGCCCGCAGCAGGCGCACCTGCATCAGCGGTGAAATATCACCGATTTCATCAAGAAATAACGTGCCGCCATCGGCTTCCACAAAGCGCCCTTCCCGCCGTTTATCCGCCCCGGTAAACGCCCCTTTCTCGTGACCAAAAAGTTCGGACTCCAGCAGCGATTCATTAAGCGCCGCGCAGTTGAGCGTCACCAGCTGTTTATCGCGACGGGCGCTGCTGGCATGCAGCGCCCGGGCTACCAACTCTTTACCCGTGCCGGAGTCTCCGTGAATGAGCACCGTGGCATCCGAGGGCGCAACCATCGCGATTTCATTGAGCAACTTCTGCATCACCGGACTGCTGCCAATCATGCCAAACTGCGCAGCCGACGCTGATGGCAGTTCAGTGCCCGTTTCCCGCGTATGCGCCAGCGCCTTTTCCAGCGTCTCCTGCAGACGGTCAAAATCCAGCGGCTTGATTAAGTAGTCCAGCGCCCCGGTTTTAAGCGCCTCAACGGCGGTCTCCACGCTGGAGAACGCCGTCATGATCAAGACCGGAATCGCCGGATTCAGCGCTTTAATCTCTTTCAGCGTTGCGATGCCGTCCATCTCCGCCATGCGTACATCACACAGCACTAAATCAAATACGCGTTCGCGCACCTGTTCCAGCGCCGCTCGCCCGCTATAGGCCAGCGCGACCTCATAACCCCAGCCGCGCAGCAGCGCCTGTAAAATGGTGCAGTGGCTGATATCGTCATCTACCACCAGAATATTGATTTTTCCGCGCGTCATCCTTGTTAATCCTGTTGTTTCGCTTTGGTCGGCAGCCAAAGGGTAAAGGTCGCGCCTTTGCCCTCAACGCTTGCCACCTGAATGGTGCCACCGTGCTGTTCGATAATGTTCTGCACTACCGCCAGCCCGAGGCCGGTTCCGTCAGCTTTGGTCGTATAGTAAGGCGTAAAAATGGCCTCCAGCTGTTCCGCCGCAATCCCCTTCCCAGTATCGGTAACCACAATTTTAACGCGTTCGCCGCTGCTTTCATTCGCTTCAACCGTAATCGTGCCCTGACGACCAATCGCATGAATGGCGTTCAGATACAGATTCAACAAAACCTGAGTCAGTCGGTCGGGATCGGCCTGGATAGCGGGCAGCGTACAATTGGCCGAAAAGCAGAGCTGGATTTCCCGGCTTGCCGCATCCTGACTCACCAGGTGTAATGAGTGGGTGATAACCTCATTGAGATCCACCTGTTGCAGCGTCAGATGTGCAGGTTTCACCAGCTCCAGCAACTCGCTCACCACCCGATTTAAACGATCCGCCTCTTTCGCCATCACCTGTGCCAGCTCATGCGACTCGCCTCCTGCCGGGGTTCGCTCGGCAAAATACTTCGCTAACCCTTTGATCGATGAAAGCGGGTTACGAATTTCATGTGCCACCCCAGCCGCAAGATGACCGAGCGCTAACAGTTTTTCTTTACGCTTCATCGCATCCTGGAGTTCTTTGTACGAGCGCTGATAGCGCTGATACCAGAAGAACGTCAGCACGGTGGCCAGCAACACAGCCGCCAGCGCAGACAGGACTATCAGTGTGTTACGCCACTCCCTTGCCTGAGTCGCTGTCAGATCGCTGGCATCAAAGGCGATAAATATGGTTTGTGCTGGGGAGATAAGCTGCCCGTCATTGCTGGCACAGCGCGCCATGCCGTGGCGTCCTGGACCATACATCGGCTGAAACTGGCGATAAATTTCCAGTGCTGGCGTTTTTTCACCATCCCTCGCTGGAATTTCAATATTCCGCCAGCTTTCTTGCTCCCCAGGACTAAGCTGTCGCAGGACATCCGATGAATAGAGCGTTTTACCGACCATCGCGGAATTGCTGTGGGTAATAATGACACCATGCTCATCGACGACAGCAAACCATAGCACGCCAGGCTGTACAGCCATTTCCTCCAGTAGCGTCTGCTGTTGTGCATGATGCATGCGCATCCCCATGCCTACACGCGTACCAGACTCCAGAGCGCGAATGAGCACGCTGCCTTTTTCCAGTAGCGTTTGCCGCGCGGCGCCACTTTCCCGCCCATAGTCCCGAATGGTCATAATCGAAAACCAGCCGACCAAAACCAGGATTGCCGCCAGCAAGAGTCGGCTCAACCACTTTGCCACCGTATCCTTATAAAGACGCATACGCTCTCCCTTCACCCCGCCTGTTCCTTTCATCGTTGCAGGTATACAGCAGAAATCATGCCATTTTTTCCCCCTGATAACCCTGCCCTCAGACACAAACAGCTGAAAGTAACGGGTAAAAATGACTCGCTGGCGCGTTCTGGCGAGTCATTTTTACTCGTTTCCCTGCAAAGACGGCGGGTACAACGCCCGCAGGACTGGGATTGCCGCTTTGGCACGGAAGATGCAAAAGGAAATGTAAGCTAACCAACAGGAGAACGAACGATGAAACGGAACAACAAACTGGCACTGATTGCACTTTCTCTTATCGCACTTGGCTCCACCCCAGTACTGGCACAGAATCACTGGGGATATGGTGATGGAATGCAGCAACGGGGTGGTACGCCAATGACCGCTGAGCAGCAGGCTGCTGCACAGAAAATCTATGATGATTATTATTCCCAGACCAGCGCGTTGCGCCAACAGCTGACATCCAAACGTTATGAGTACAATGCACTATTAACGGCCAGCTCGCCGGACACGGCAAAAATTAACGCCGTTGCAAAAGAGATGGAAGCGTTGAATCAGTCTCTGGACGAGCAGCGCGTTAAACGTGATGTCGCAATGGCGCAGGCTGGCGTGCCACGTGGCGCGGGAATGGGCTACGGCGGATGCGGCGGTGGCGGTAACCATCGCAGCGGCGGCCATATGGGAATGGGTCACTGGTAAAAGACTTAATGCCTGATGACGCTATACGAATCAGGCCTGCTGATTTCCTGTATTCAGGTTTTCAGAAAGTTTTGGCTGTAGGCTGCCAGTGACAAAAATCTTCATTGGCGACCAGCAGTAGCTGCGACCCTTCGGGCGCTTCCAGCCATGCCACACTCACCTCTACGGATGAATGTCTCTGGCGGCGCTCGATATGGTTTATCGCCCACGATTCCAGGTCTGGCTTCAGCGTTTCACCTTCACAGGTTGTGACTGTGTTATCCGCATGCCAACGTCCCTGACGCAATATCACCCGTCCCTGACGCAGCGCATCGCTGGTCTGACGAATTTGATCGGCACGATAGCGGTAAAGCGCGATTTGATCGCTGGAAAGCTGCTGCTTTTGCCCGTCGACTTCACGCTGCATGAAGCTCAGTTCGCCCCGGTCATCGAAGCGTATACGGACATGTTCAGCCGGTTTACTGTAAACGTTGAGTTCTATCAGAGAGAGCGAATCACCCTGCCAGCGGTATTCACTGGTAGTAGTTTCGCCTTTACGCCACGGACTAAATACCGAGAGCAAGTGAACATCGTCACCGGAGTCTTTACGCCAAATGCGTACCGCCCCCTGATCGCCAACATAGCCGCTGGCCGTGAAAGGAGGAAGCTCAGAATGGCTACCGCAGGCAGACAGTAACAGAACACCTGAAAGCCAAAGCGTATGACGCCAGATGGACAAAAGGGGCGAAACCGCCCCTTCGTTAAAACTGTTCACTGCCACGCGAATTACTTAACCGCGTCTTTCAGTGCTTTACCAGAAACAAATGCCGGTACGTTAGCTGCGGCGATTTTGATTTCTTTACCGGTCTGCGGGTTGCGGCCAGTGCGCTCAGCACGGTGGTTCACTTTGAAGGTACCGAAACCAACCAGTTGTACAGCATCGCCTTCTTTCAGAGACTCAGTAATAGCAGCCAGAGTGGATTCCAGAGCAGCTTTAGCCTGTGTTTTAGACAGTTCTGCTTTGTCTGCAATTACATCAATCAGTTGAGTCTTGTTCATAAGTTATCCTTACAATGTGTTTATCGCTTGCTAAGCATCGAGTGCGACGGAAATGCCAGAAAAGCACTCTCCTGCATACACGCACCGATAGCCACTTTTTTTCGCCCCCCAAATGTAGACCAGACCGGGGGCGGATGGGAAGCCTTCAGGCACGACAAATCAGGCGTTAAATCACGTTTTGTGGTGTCATTGCTGAAAATTTATACCAATATTGCTCTCGCCAGCCTCGCGCAGGTCTGCACGCAGCCCTTTTATCAGCTCAATATCGCGTTCTTCACAGTCGGCTAAAAGTCGGAAAATTTCCCACTGAATATCCCATTCTTGCTCAACGGCAGGGTTTTCTTTGAGCTCTTCATCGGTCATTTCGCGACCAGCCTGAGTCATTTCCAGCATCGCAACCGTCGTAATCGAAGCCTTACTCACTTCGATTGCATGCTCCAGCGTTTCACCGCTAAGACGCGAATGCATCAGTTCGCTTAATGCCACACAAGCATCAATCGCCGGATAAACACCGTACAGATCGTAATCGTCTGCAGAAGGAATGGCCTCTTCAAACTTTTCCAGCTGGCTGTCGAAATTGATTTTCGCGTCTTTAACCGTCAGCGCTTCCCAAATCAGATCCAGAATTCGGCGGTAAATCTGTCCATCGCCAAATTCAGTTTGCTTGCAGAACATGGCGTAGTTTGGGTACATGCGTTCGCACAGACAAGCCATAAACGTGACGTGCTGCCAGCTTTCCAGCTTCTCCAGACGCAGGTGAATCGGATTTTGTAACATGATGAGTTCTCAAATACGGAAATTAGCCGCAGTTTACCCGATATGGGGCGTTTTTGCTGCAAGCCGAGTAAAAGCCGGGCGTTCGGATGCCACTGCATCTGCCCAGCGTGTGGGTTCCGGCAAACGATAGCCGTTCATACAGCGTTGAACCCATGCTAGTGCGCTGTCCATACTCACGCGGTGGCCCGTAGAAATAAACAACGGGTTACAGCGCGCTTTGCTGCGCCAGACCCATGCCAGTTGTTCGCCTTTATCCAGCAACGGCGCTAGCGCACCAGGTTCAGCAGCGAGCGGTTCAAACTTGCCGCACAATCGTTTTTTCGCCACACCAATCGTTGGCACGTCCACCAGCAGGCCAAAATGGCTGGCCACGCCCAGACGACGCGGGTGAGAAATGCCATGACCGTCAACGAACAGCAGATCTGGCTTGTACGAGAGCAGTTGCCAGGCGGCCATCAGCGCGGGAGTTTCACGAAAGGAGAGAAATCCGGGTATGTAGGGCATGGTGGTGGCGATACGCGCCACCTTGTATTCGACCAGTTCAAGCGTGGGATACTTCAGTAAGACTATTGCGGCTCGCGTCACTTCACCACCCTGCTCAAACCCAACGTCCGCCCCGCCGATCAGATCCGGCGGATCGTTCTTCAGACGATCCTCGCGGATCACTGAAGAAGCCAGTTCAAGCTGCTGCGCGCGTAATGACGCGAGATCCATGATGACTCCTTAGCGGTGGTACTGTTCGGACAACCGATGTACCGCCTCCACAAAGACACCCGCATGTTCTGGCGGGACGTCCTGATGAATGCCGTGGCCCAGGTTAAAGACATGCCCTTCACCCTGACCAAATCCGGCCAGAATTGTCGCCACCTCTTCTTCGATGCGGGCCGGCGGCGCATACAGCATGGACGGATCCATATTTCCCTGTAGCGCCACTTTATGACCTACACGACGACGCGCATCGGCAATGTCAGTGGTCCAGTCGAGACCTAACGCATCACAGCCGGTTTCCGCCATCGCTTCCAGCCACTGACCACCGCCTTTGGTAAACAGGGTCACCGGTACGCGACGACCTTCGTTCTCGCGCAGCAGGCCATCAACGATTTTGTGCATGTAGTACAAAGAAAACTGCTGATAGTCGCGACCGGTCAGCACGCCACCCCAGGTGTCGAAAATCATCACCGACTGCGCACCCGCTTTGATCTGCGCGTTCAGGTACAGCGTGACGCTCTTCGCCAGCTTATCAAGCAGCAGATGCAGCGCTTTAGGGTCGGCGTACATCATCTTTTTAATCACGGTGAAGGCTTTGCTGCTGCCGCCTTCAACCATGTAGGTCGCCAGCGTCCACGGGCTACCGGAGAAGCCGATCAGCGGCACTTCGCCTTTCAGTTCACGACGGATAGTGCGCACCGCGTTCATCACGTACCCCAGCCCATCTTCCGGGTCCGGGATCGGCAGTTTGTCGACATCAGCCTTGCTGGTAATCGGAGAGGTGAAGCGTGGGCCTTCTCCTGCTTCAAAATACAGCCCGAGTCCCATCGCATCCGGGATCGTCAGGATATCCGAGAAGAGGATCGCGGCATCAAGTTTATAGCGACGCAGCGGCTGCAGCGTGACTTCGCAGGCCAGCTCGGCATTTTTGCACAGCGCCATAAAATCGCCCGCTTCGGCACGGGTAGCTTTGTATTCCGGTAGATAGCGGCCTGCCTGGCGCATCATCCATACCGGAGTGACATCAACGGGCTGGCGCAGCAGCGCACGCAGATAACGATCGTTCTTCAGTTCGGTCATTTTTGCAGTTCCTTATTGCGTCAGTCCATCAGTGTATCACCACTCGCTCTTTACTCGTACTCAGCCCGACACATTGCCACAGTGTCTTCAATCAATCGACGCGCGACAGTACCCGGCGGGGGTAAGAGCGGTAAGTCGTCATAGCGATACCAGTTCGCTTCCAGCAGCTCTTTCGGGTCGATGACGATTTCGCCGCTATCATACTCCGCCATAAATGCGGTCATCAAAGACTGCGGGAACGGCCATGGCTGAGAAGTGACATAGCGCAGGTTTTTCACCTTGATGCCGCTTTCTTCCATGACTTCACGCGCCACCGCCTGTTCCAGGGTCTCACCCACTTCGACAAAACCCGCCAGTACGGTATGCACGCCGTTACGATGGCGAACATGTTGGGCAAGCAGGATGGAATCATCTCGGCGAATAGCGACGATTATGCACGGGGCAATTTGCGGGTAATAACGTTCACGGCAGTGGCTACAGAGCATCGCCCACTCTGTTTTACTCGGGTGCATGGGATGGCCGCAGTAGCCGCAGAATTTATGCGAGCGATAGAACTCCGCCAGCTGTACGCCGCGTCCGGCCAGTTGAAACAGGCCCACATCCTGGTCAATGACCTGGCGCACCGACCCCATATCGTGTCGACGCTGCTGCTGTACCAGCCAGACAGTTTCCCCTTCCCACTCGCCTATTGGCAGCGCGCGCTGACCAATCAGATCAAAACGGGCTGCGTCGCCATAAGGTAGCTCGCCATGAGGTAACCATAACTTTTGCTCATGACTGACGATCCACCAGCCGCTATCTAATTTTTCAATTATACGATCCATATCTCTTGCGCAACCTTTGCTTCACAGGCATGTTGTTTACATTATTTTTACATTTACGGGTGAGCAGTTCCTAAACACCATCTTGCGGAGTCAATCATGCTAAACCAGCTGGAAAGCCTGACGGAGCACGTCGGAGGAAGTAATAAACTGGTTGATCGCTGGCTACATGTACGTAAGCACCTGCTCGTGGCTTACTACAATCTGGTTGGCATTAAGCCTGGCAAAGAATCGTACATGCGACTCAATGAAAAGGCGCTGGATGATTTTTGTCAGAGCCTGGTCGATTACCTCTCCACCGGACACTTCAGTATTTATGAACGTATTCTCCATAAATTGGAAGGGAACGGGCAGCTTTTAAAAGCCACAAAAATTTGGCCGCTGCTGGAAGCCAATACGCAGCTGATCATGGACTACTATGACTCCAGCCTGGAAACTGCGATTGATCATGATAACTTCCTTGAATTTCAACAGGTTTTATCGGATCTCGGCGAAGCGCTAGAAGCCCGATTCGTGCTGGAAGATAAGCTGATCATGCTGGTATTTGACGCAATGCACGAGAGTAGCACTCTCAAACGTCATGCTTGAGATTTGCGGCATTAACGCGTAGTTTACATTCATTACCTCTTTATTGAGGTTACTTCTTGTCGGAGTGCTTATTTTCCACAGCAGCATGAGTGGAAAAGGCTGAGACCGTTAATTCGGGATCCGCGGAACCTGATCAGGTTAAAACCTGCGAAGGGAACAAGAGTCAATCTACAATAGCATCGCCCCCGGGCGAGCTTCTCTCTTGCTTCATCCGTCGTCTGACAAGCCATATCCTTACTTTTATTTGGAATGAGCTATGTCTGCCACTACTAAACCATCACGCCGCGAACAGCGCGCTCAAGCCCAACACTTTATCGATACCCTGGAAGGGACCGCCTTCCCTAACTCAAAACGCATCTATATCACCGGTTCGCAGCCGGATATCCGCATTCCGATGCGCGAAATTCAGCTCAGCCCGACGCTGACTGGCGGTAGCAAAGACAACCCGCAGTTCGAAGAGAACGAAGCCGTTCCGGTATACGACACCTCCGGACCGTATGGCGATCCTGACGTGGCGATTAACGTCCAGCAGGGCCTGGCAAAGCTGCGCCAGCCGTGGATTGCGGCGCGTAACGATAGCGAAGAATTAGACGACCGGAGTTCCGCTTATACCAAAGAACGTCTGGCCGACGATGGCCTGGACGATCTGCGTTTCACCGGCCTGCTGACGCCAAAGCGCGCCAAAGCGGGTAAACGAGTCACCCAACTGTACTACGCCCGCCAGGGAATAGTGACCCCAGAGATGGAGTTCATCGCCATCCGTGAAAACATGGGCCGCGAGCGCATTCGCAGTGAAGTGCTTCGCCACCAGCATCCGGGGATGAACTTTGGTGCACGCCTGCCGGAAAACATTACGCCGGAATTCGTGCGTGATGAAGTGGCCGCGGGCCGCGCGATTATTCCTGCCAACATCAACCACCCGGAATCCGAGCCGATGATTATCGGTCGCAACTTCCTGGTGAAGGTTAACGCCAACATCGGTAACTCTGCCGTCACCTCCTCCATTGAAGAGGAGGTAGAGAAGCTGGTGTGGTCGACGCGCTGGGGCGCTGACACGGTGATGGATCTCTCCACCGGTCGCTATATCCACGAAACCCGCGAGTGGATCCTGCGTAACAGTCCGGTACCGATCGGTACTGTGCCGATCTACCAGGCGCTGGAGAAGGTCAACGGGATCGCCGAAGATCTCACCTGGGAAGCCTTCCGCGACACGCTGCTGGAGCAGGCCGAACAGGGCGTCGACTACTTCACCATTCACGCGGGCGTGCTGCTGCGCTACGTGCCGATGACTGCCAAACGCCTGACCGGCATTGTCTCACGCGGCGGTTCAATTATGGCGAAATGGTGCCTTTCTCATCACAAAGAGAACTTCCTGTACGAACATTTCCGCGAGATTTGCGAAATCTGCGCCGCCTACGACGTCTCTTTGTCGCTGGGTGACGGCCTGCGCCCAGGTTCAATTCAGGATGCGAACGACGAAGCGCAGTTCTCCGAGCTGCATACGCTGGGCGAGCTGACCAAAATCGCCTGGGAATACGACGTGCAGGTGATGATAGAAGGCCCAGGTCATGTGCCCATGCATATGATCCAGCGCAACATGACCGAAGAGCTGGAGCACTGCCATGAAGCACCGTTCTACACCTTAGGGCCGTTGACGACCGACATCGCGCCAGGCTACGACCACTTCACTTCCGGGATCGGTGCGGCGATGATCGGCTGGTTTGGCTGCGCGATGCTGTGCTACGTCACGCCAAAAGAGCACCTCGGCCTGCCGAACAAAGAAGATGTGAAGCAAGGGCTGATTACCTACAAGATTGCCGCCCACGCCGCTGACTTAGCAAAAGGTCATCCAGGCGCGCAGATCCGCGATAACGCCATGTCGAAAGCGCGTTTCGAATTCCGCTGGGAAGACCAGTTTAACCTCGCGCTCGACCCGTTCACCGCCCGCGCCTACCACGATGAAACACTGCCACAGGAGTCCGGCAAGGTCGCCCACTTCTGCTCCATGTGCGGGCCGAAGTTCTGCTCGATGAAAATCAGCCAGGAGGTTCGCGACTACGCTGCTGCACAAACGATTGAAGTCGGCATGGCGGATATGTCGGAGAACTTCCGAGCCAAAGGCGGCGAAATCTACCTCAAAAAAGAGGAGGCGTAATGTACCAGCCTGATTTCCCGACCGTGCCGTTTCGCCTCGGGCTTTACCCGGTGGTAGACAGCGTGGAATGGATTGAACGCTTGCTGCAGGCGGGCGTACGCACAATCCAACTGCGCATTAAAGATAAGCGTGATGAAGAGGTCGAAGCCGACGTTATGGCCGCCATTGAACTGGGTCGTCGCTATAACGCCCGCCTGTTTATCAACGACTACTGGCGTCTGGCAATTAAGCACCGCGCTTACGGCGTACATCTGGGCCAGGAAGACCTTGAAACCACCGACCTGAAGGCGATCCAGGCGGCGGAGCTACGCCTGGGGGTCTCCACTCACGATGATATGGAGATTGACGTCGCGCTCGCCGCTAAGCCTTCTTATATCGCGCTGGGTCATGTCTTCCCCACGCAAACCAAACAGATGCCTTCCGCCCCGCAGGGACTTACGCAACTGGCAAACCATATTGAACGATTAGCGGATTACCCGACCGTCGCCATTGGCGGTATCAGCCTTGAGCGCGCCCCGGCAGTACTGGCGACCGGCGTCGGCAGCATTGCCGTGGTCAGCGCCATTACCCAGGCGGCTGACTGGCAGGTCGCTACGGCCCAACTACTGGATATCGCGGGAGTGGGCGATGAATGACCGCGACTTTATGCGTTACAGCCGGCAGATCCTGCTCGGCGATATCGCCATTGAAGGCCAGCAAAAGCTACTCGATAGCCATGTGCTGATTGTCGGTTTAGGCGGGTTAGGTTCGCCTGCCGCGCTGTATCTGGCGGGAGCAGGCATCGGAAAACTGACGCTGGTAGACGATGACGACATTCATCTGAGCAATCTGCAGCGCCAGATCCTGTTTACCACTGATGATATCGCACGTTCAAAATCGCAGGTTGCCCAGCAGCGCCTGACGCGGCTCAACCCGGATATCGAGCTGGTGTCACTCCAGCAGCGACTGAAAGGCGATGCGCTTCGGCATGCGGTAGCGCGTGCCGATGTGGTGCTCGACTGTACCGATAACATGGCCACGCGCCAGGAAATTAACGCCGTCTGCGTAACGCTCAACACCCCGCTCGTCACCGCCAGCGCCGTCGGCTTTGGCGGCCAACTGATGGTGCTGACGCCCCCGTGGGAACAAGGATGTTACCGCTGCCTGTGGCCGGACGATGTAGAGCCCGAACGCAATTGCCGTACCGCCGGTATCGTCGGACCGGTTGTGGGCGTGATGGGCACCTTGCAGGCGTTGGAAGCGATTAAATTGCTCAGCGGTATTGAGACGCCCAGCGGAGAGCTACGCCTGTTTGACGGTAAAACCAGTCAGTGGCGCAGCTTCGCACTACGACGTGCCAGCGGCTGCCCGGTATGCGGAGGGCAACATGCAGATTCAGTTCAATGATGAGCCGATGCAGTGCGCCGAAGGACAAACCGTCAGTGGGCTGCTCACTACGCTTAATCAGTTTAAACCGGGCGCGGCGCTGGCGCTCAATCAGCAGATCCTCCCGCGCGAGCAGTGGGAGCAGCAAATCGTGCAGGAAGGCGACCAGATCCTGCTTTTTCAGGTTATTGCAGGGGGTTGATATGTTACGTATTGCCGACAAAACGTTTGATTCGCATCTGTTCACCGGCACCGGGAAATTTGCTTCATCGCAGCTGATGGTCGAGGCGATTCGCGCCTCCGGCAGCCAACTGGTAACGCTGGCCATGAAGCGCGTGGATTTGCGTCAGCACAACGATGCCATTCTGGCGCCGCTGGTAGAAGCTGGTGTGACGCTGTTGCCCAACACTTCGGGGGCAAAAACCGCTGAAGAGGCGATTTTTGCTGCCCAGTTAGCGCGTGAAGCGCTGGGCACAAACTGGCTGAAATTAGAAATCCACCCGGACGCCCGCTGGCTGTTACCCGATCCAATAGAAACATTGAAAGCTGCAGAAGCACTGGTGAAAAAGGGCTTCGTGGTACTTCCTTACTGTGGCGCAGATCCGGTGCTATGCAAACGGCTGGAAGAGGTTGGTTGTTCGGCGGTGATGCCGCTCGGCGCGCCCATCGGTTCTAATCAGGGGCTGGAAACCAAAGCGATGCTGGAGATTATTATCCAACAGGCGACCGTGCCGGTGGTGGTTGATGCAGGCATCGGCGTCCCCAGCCACGCCACACAGGCACTGGAAATGGGTGCCGACGCAGTGTTGGTCAACACGGCAATCGCGGTAGCCTACAGCCCGGTGATGATGGCAACCGCCTTCCGTCTGGCCGTTGAAGCTGGCTTGCTGGCACGCCAGGCGGTACCAGGAAGCAAAAGTTCGCAGGCCAGCGCCACCAGCCCGTTAACCGGATTCCTGGAGGCCTTCGCATGAAAACGTTCAGCGACCGCTGGCGACAGCTGGACTGGGACGACATCCGCCTGCGCATCAACGGTAAAACCGCCGCTGACGTGGAGCGCGCCCTCAACGCTTCGCATCTTAGTCGCGACGATCTGATGGCATTGCTCTCTCCTGCTGCCGCCGATTATCTGGAGCCGCTGGCGCAGCGGGCGCAGAAGCTCACCCGTCAGCGTTTTGGTAACACGGTGAGCTTTTACGTGCCGTTGTATCTCTCCAACCTTTGCGCCAACGACTGCACCTACTGCGGTTTTTCGATGAGCAACCGTATCAAACGCAAAACGCTGGACGAAGATGAGATAACACGGGAGTGTGCGGCTATCCGTGAGCTGGGTTTTGAGCATCTGCTGCTGGTCACCGGTGAACATCAGGCCAAAGTGGGGATGGATTACTTTCGTCGCCATTTGCCTGCCATTCGCCGCCAGTTCGCCTCTTTACAGATGGAGGTACAGCCGTTGTCAGAGGCTGAATATGCAGAGCTGAAGACGCTGGGGCTGGATGGCGTGATGGTGTATCAGGAGAGTTATCATGAGGCAACTTACGCTCGTCACCATTTAAAAGGGAAAAAGCAGGATTTCTTCTGGCGCCTGGAAACGCCGGACAGGCTGGGCCGCGCAGGGATCGACAAAATCGGTCTTGGCGCGTTAATTGGTTTGTCCGATAGCTGGCGGGTTGATTGCTATATGGTGGCAGAACATCTGCTGTGGATGCAGCAGCACTACTGGCAGAGCCGCTATTCCATCTCCTTCCCTCGCCTGCGCCCATGCACCGGAGGCGTTGAGCCTGCATCGATCATGGATGAGCGACAGTTGGTCCAGACCATTTGCGCGTTTCGTTTACTGGCGCCAGAAATTGAGCTGTCGCTCTCCACCCGCGAATCGCCATGGTTTCGTGACCATGTGATCCCGTTGGCGATCAACAACGTCAGCGCCTTCTCAAAAACCCAGCCCGGTGGTTATGCCGATAACCACCCCGAACTGGAACAGTTCTCCCCGCACGACGATCGTCGCCCAGAAGCCGTTGCTGAAGCACTCATGGCCCAGGGTTTACAGCCCGTGTGGAAAGACTGGGACAGCTATCTGGGGCGCGCTTCACAGGTGCCGTAGGTCAGGAGCAATCGCATAAACAAAAAAACCCGCTTTCGCGGGTTTTTTCTTCACTGGCACTTAACTGCTCGGGCTCTGGCCTTCATCGCTATCGTAAGCGTTCGTGAAATTATCGGCGATTACAGCGCGACAACGTTAACAGCAGACGGGCCTTTAGCGCCATTCTCCACGGAGAACTCCACCTTTTGACCTTCGTCTAACGTTTTAAAATCGTTACTCTGGATAGCGGAGAAATGTACAAACACATCCTTACTACCGTCCTGAGGAGTGATAAAGCCGAAGCCTTTATCAGAGTTAAACCATTTTACTAAACCAGTCATTTTGTTAGACATAGATACTTCCTTTCATGTTTTTGAGCCGCTTATGCAGCGAAGATGGCCTGTTTTGCAGAAATTAACTTATGGGGCACTTAGGGAGGAGGCTCATGAAGAAGAGTATCTGAGGATAACGCTTGAACTGAGAACTGCTTTACTAAAACTGCTTGCATAAGGTCTGTGTTCCAAACCGATACCGCTATAGTAGACCTACTTCTAATCATTAAGCAAGCATTAATTTTTTTAATGCCCACTGAGTGATGCAATGTTGAACCATCGCGGCCAAGCATCCTGGATAACAGCTTGATCTACAATGAACAAAAGCCCCGACTATTGCAGTCAGGGCTTTACGTTACTACACACTTCAAATTTAACATTAATAAACTTAACGATTTAATACTGCTGATGGTACTACTTTAAAATGTACACGTTTACTATAGATAATATTGGATATTGATACTAACTAAAGCTTTCCTCTATTTACCGTTAAACACATTCCACCCGCTTGATAATAGAACTCAAGGCTGGTGACCTAAACAAGTACACTTCCCCTCGCGACATATACTCTTTGATGCGTTGCCTTATTTCTCTCGTGATAACCAAAAAAGAAGAAATCACGAACATTTACTATTAAATCATGGCGTTACATCGTCGCGTTTTACTGATTTTTTGCGATTAGATATATCAACTACGTGGCCTGAAAGCATTGTCGAGGTGAAAAAATAGCGTTTTCAGCATCGACTATCCCATACAAAAAATACTTCGTGGCCTTTATCGCAAACCCCAATCAAGCTCTACTAACACTTACTACGTTAACAGCAAACTACAATTTCTCCGCTGTTAAGTATTAACATACGGGTTTAAAAAACGCTGTCAATACTGTTTTTTATAACATGTATTTATTGACAGTAATTATATATTCCAGCATGTGATAAGCGAGTCAAAAAGCCGCTGGCCCTGGTCCAGATCGCAGGGTTCTGCCTCTTTTTGTAACCGGTTTCAGAAAAAGCGGCTTTCTTTGTGATGCCTTGCACACATTCGTTGCAAAGCAGTTGTTGCTATAGCTGGCTCGCGATAATTATCAATTCACACATGTTGATCGAGACTGCTTATGAAAAACATCGTTTTATGCTGTGCCGCCGGAATGTCCACCAGCATGCTGGTGCAAAGGATGAAAGATGCCGCCCAGAAAAAAGGCGTCGACGTCACCATCAAAGCCGTCCCGGTGGCCGAGTTTGAAGAGAATATCGCTACAGCGGATATCGTTTTGCTCGGTCCACAGGTTAAGTATGAACAGGCCAAGCTACAGGCGATCGCCGACCCACTAGGCAAAAAGGTCGCCGTTATCGACATGATGGATTACGGCATGATGAAAGGCGATGCGGTACTGGATAAGGCGCTGAAACTACTGGAGTGATGGTATGGAAGAGTTAGAAACGATCATCATGGAGTTATTGGTAAACGCTGGCGCTGCACGCAGCCAGGCCCTGACGGCACTGCAACTGGCTCGTAAGGGTGATTTCTCCGCTGCAGAACAAGCAATGACGGAATCACGCGAGTACGTCAAACAGGCACATAAAATCCAGACCCAGCTGATCGGCATTGATGAAGGTACCGGCAAACTACCGGTTAATCTCATCACCGTTCATTCGCAGGACCACCTGATGAATGCCATGGTGATTCAGGATCTGGCCGGCGATATGATTGAGCTTTATCGGCGGTTACCACCGGTAAATTAATGACACTGCCGGATGGTTTCGTAGACCTGATAATCGCCATCAGAAATAACATAGACATAAAAAAACCCGCCGAAGCGGGTTTTTATTATGGTCGGCAACGATTAATCGTTGTCAGAACCGCCCAGGCCTGCGTTCAGCAGTTCTGCCAGGCTGGCAGACGCATCTTCAGCAGTTACCTGCGGTGCAGCTGGCAGTTCGCCCGCTGCGCGACGACGCATACGATCCTGGTGGTACGCATAACCAGTACCTGCCGGGATCAGACGACCCACGATGACGTTCTCTTTCAGACCGCGCAGTTCATCACGTTTACCTGCAACAGCTGCTTCGGTCAGGACACGCGTGGTTTCCTGGAACGATGCTGCAGAGATGAAGGACTCGGTTGCCAGAGACGCTTTGGTGATACCCAGCAGATCGCGGGAGAACGTTGCACCCACTTTGCCGTTCGCTTCCAGCTCGCGGTTTGCGATCTTGACGCGGGAGTATTCAACCTGCTCGCCTTCCAGGAAGTCGGAGCTACCAGCGCTTTCGATGGTGGCTTTACGCAGCATCTGACGAACGATAACTTCGATGTGTTTATCGTTAATCTTAACACCCTGCAGACGGTATACGTCCTGAACTTCGTTAACGATGTAACGAGTTACAGCATGCACACCACGCAGACGCAGGATGTCGTGCGGCGCTTCCGGACCGTCGGAAACCACGTCACCACGTTCTACACGTTCACCTTCGAACACGTTGAGCTGACGCCATTTCGGAATCATCTCTTCGTACGGTTCGCTACCGTCTACCGGGGTGATGACCAGACGACGTTTACCTTTGGTTTCTTTACCGAAGGAAATGATGCCGCTGATTTCAGCCAGGATTGCCGGCTCTTTCGGACGACGTGCTTCGAACAGGTCCGCAACGCGCGGCAGACCACCGGTGATATCCTTGGTACCGCCGGATTCCTGCGGAACACGCGCCAGGGTGTCACCAGAGCTGATCTGTACGCCATCTTCCAGCTGAACAATCGCTTTACCCGGCAGGAAGTACTGAGCAGGCATATCGGTGCCTGGGATCAGAACGTCGTTGCCCTGAGCATCAACAATTTTCAGTGCCGGACGCAGGTCTTTACCACCCGCAGTACGCTCTGCAGAATCCAGAACCACCAGAGAAGACAGACCGGTCAGCTCGTCGGTCTGACGAGTAATGGTCTGGCCGTCGATCATGTCAGTAAAGCGGACGAAACCACTCACTTCGGTGATAACCGGCATGGTGTGCGGATCCCAGTTTGCTACGGTTTCGCCGCCAGCAACCTGTTCGCCATCACCTTTCGCCATAACGGAGCCGTAAGGCACTTTATAGCTTTCTTTGGTACGGCCGAATTCGTCGATCAGTTTCAGTTCGGTGTTACGTGAGGTGATAACCAGTTTACCGCTGGAGTTCACAACCGACTTCGCGTTGCTCAGACGGATGCTACCTTTGTTTTTCACCTGGATGCTGGATTCAGCAGCCGCACGAGATGCCGCACCACCGATGTGGAACGTACGCATCGTCAGCTGTGTACCCGGTTCACCGATGGACTGTGCCGCGATAACGCCGATTGCTTCACCTTTGTTGATGATGTGGCCACGCGCCAGGTCACGACCATAGCAGTGCGCACATACACCAAAGTCAGTGTCACAAGATACAACGGAACGGACTTTAACGGAGTCTACGGAGTTCTCTTCCAGCAGATCACACCACTGTTCGTGCAGCAGCGTGTTGCGTGGAACCAGAATATCCGCCGTACCCGGCTTCAGAACGTCTTCAGCAGTTACACGACCCAGAACGCGATCGCGCAGCGGCTCTTTAACGTCACCACCCTCGATAACCGGGGTCATGGTGATGCCTTCCAGAGTGCCGCAATCGTCTTCAGTAACAACCAGGTCCTGCGCGACGTCAACCAGACGACGAGTCAGATAACCGGAGTTCGCTGTTTTCAGTGCGGTATCCGCCAGACCTTTACGAGCACCGTGAGTAGAGATGAAGTACTGGAGTACGTTCAGACCTTCACGGAAGTTCGCGGTGATTGGCGTTTCGATGATGGAGCCATCTGGCTTCGCCATCAGACCACGCATACCGGCCAGCTGACGAATCTGTGCTGCAGAACCACGCGCACCGGAGTCGGCCATCATGTAGATGCTGTTGAAGGAAACCTGCTGCTCTTCTACGCCGTCACGGTTAATAACGGTTTCAGTTTGCAGGTTATCCATCATCGCTTTGGATACACGATCGTTCGCCGCAGCCCAGATATCGATAACTTTGTTATAGCGTTCGCCTGCGGTTACCAGACCAGACTGGAACTGCTCCTGGATCTCAGCAACTTCAGCTTCCGCTTCAGAGATGATCTCGTGTTTCTTCTCTGGGATGACCATGTCATCAATACCAACAGATGCACCTGAACGCGCTGCATATGCAAAGCCGGTGTACATTGTCTGGTCAGCGAAGATAACGGTCGGCTTCAGGCCCAAAATGCGGTAACAGGTGTTCAGCATTTTGGAGATAGCTTTCTTGCCCAGCGCCTGGTTGACGATGGAGAAAGGCAGACCTTTCGGTACGATCATCCACAGAATTGCACGGCCAACGGTCGTGTCTTTCAGGCTGGTTTTCGCAACGAATTCGCCGTTTTCATCTTTTTCGTATTCGGTGATACGCACTTTAACGCGCGCATGCAGAGAGGCCAGACCTGCGCGATAGATACGCTCAGCTTCTTTCGGGCCAGTCAGCACCATGCCTTCGCCTTTGGCGTTAACACAGTCACGAGTCATGTAGTACAGACCCAATACAACGTCCTGAGACGGAACGATGATAGGTTCGCCGTTCGCCGGAGACAGGATGTTGTTGGTAGACATCATCAGCGCACGCGCTTCGAGCTGGGCTTCCAGCGTCAGCGGTACGTGAACAGCCATCTGGTCACCATCGAAGTCGGCGTTATATGCCGCACAAACCAGCGGGTGCAGCTGGATAGCTTTACCTTCGATCAGTACCGGTTCAAATGCCTGGATACCCAGACGGTGCAGTGTTGGTGCACGGTTCAGCAGTACCGGGTGTTCGCGGATAACTTCGTCCAGGATATCCCAAACGACAGCTTCTTCACGCTCAACCATTTTCTTAGCGGCTTTGATGGTGGTGGCCAGGCCACGCAGTTCCAGCTTGCCGTAGATGAACGGTTTGAACAGTTCCAGTGCCATTTTCTTCGGCAGACCGCACTGATGCAGACGCAGGTATGGACCTACGGTGATTACAGAA
The DNA here is from genome assembly GCF_030332695.1 of Citrobacter sp. Cpo089. Lineage (NCBI taxonomy): Bacteria > Pseudomonadati > Pseudomonadota > Gammaproteobacteria > Enterobacterales > Enterobacteriaceae > Citrobacter > Citrobacter sp. Cpo089. Next base: position 22,617 of record NZ_JAOWHJ010000048.1, read on the forward strand.
CGACCGGAGTAGTCAACACGCTTACCGAGCAGGTTCTGACGGAAACGACCCTGCTTACCTTTGATCATGTCGGCCAAAGATTTCAGAGGACGTTTGTTAGAACCGGTGATCGCACGACCGCGACGACCGTTATCCAGCAGGGCGTCAACCGCTTCCTGCAGCATACGTTTTTCGTTGCGTACGATGATGTCCGGCGCAGCCAGATCCAGCAGACGCTTCAGACGGTTGTTACGGTTGATAACGCGACGATACAGATCGTTCAGATCCGATGTTGCGAAACGACCACCATCCAGCGGAACCAGCGGACGCAGATCTGGCGGCAGAACCGGCAGAACGGTCAGGATCATCCACTCTGGCTTGTTGCCAGACTGTACGAAGGCTTCCAGCAGTTTGATACGCTTGGTCAGCTTCTTACGCTTGGTTTCGGAGTTGGTTTCGTTCAGCTCTTCGCGCAGAGTTTCACACTCTTGCTCCAGATCCATGCTCTTCAGCAGGGCCTGAATAGCTTCTGCACCCATCTTCGCGTCGAATTCGTCACCGAACTCTTCCAGCGCGTCCAGATACTGCTCTTCAGTCAGGATCTGTTGACGTTCCAGGTTAGTCATACCGCCTTCGATAACTACATAAGATTCGAAGTACAGTACGCGCTCGATATCGCGCAGTGGCATATCAAGCAGCAGACCGATACGGGACGGCAGAGATTTCAGGAACCAGATGTGAGCAGTCGGAGACGCCAGCTCGATGTGGCCCATACGCTCACGGCGTACTTTAGTCTGGGTCACTTCAACGCCGCACTTCTCACAGATCACACCACGGTGTTTCAGGCGCTTGTACTTACCGCACAGGCACTCGTAGTCTTTTACCGGCCCAAAGATACGGGCGCAGAAAAGGCCGTCACGTTCAGGTTTGAACGTACGGTAGTTGATGGTTTCCGGCTTCTTAACTTCACCGAAAGACCATGAACGGATCATGTCTGGCGAGGCCAGAGCAATTTTGATCGCATCAAACTCTTCGGTTTTAGTCTGCGCTTTCAGAAACTTTAATAAATCTTTCACGGATTTGCTCCCGTCGGAGTTAGCACAATCTGGCGCTGGCTGTTACGCCAGCACCAGTGACCTGTTTGATCGAGAGTTACTCGTCTTCCAGCTCGATGTTGATACCCAGCGAACGAATCTCTTTCAACAGTACGTTGAAGGATTCCGGCATGCCTGGTTCCATCTGATGGTTGCCGTCCACGATGTTTTTATACATCTTAGTACGACCGTTCACGTCATCAGACTTAACGGTGAGCATTTCCTGCAGGGTGTATGCTGCGCCATATGCTTCCAGCGCCCACACTTCCATCTCCCCGAAGCGCTGACCACCGAACTGCGCCTTACCACCCAGCGGCTGCTGAGTAACCAGGCTGTAAGAACCGGTAGAACGCGCATGCATCTTGTCATCAACCAGGTGGTTCAGTTTCAGCATGTACATGTAGCCAACGGTAACCTGGCGCTCGAACTGCTCACCGGTACGACCGTCGAACAGTGTGATCTGACCGGAAGTCGGCAGGCCACCCAGCTGTAACAGTTCCTTGATTTCAGACTCTTTCGCACCGTCGAATACCGGCGTTGCGATCGGCATACCTTTTTTCAGGTTTTCAGCCAGACGCAGAACTTCTTCATCGCTGAAGGTATTCAGGTCAACTTTCTGACGAACATCTGAACCCAGATCGTAAGCACGCTGGATGAACTCGCGCAGTTTCGCGACTTCCTGCTGCTGTTTCAGCATGGCGTTGATCTTATCGCCGATACCTTTTGCAGCCATACCCAGGTGGGTTTCAAGGATCTGACCGATGTTCATACGCGATGGTACGCCCAGCGGGTTCAGTACGATATCTACCGGCGTACCGTTAGCATCGTGTGGCATATCTTCGATCGGGTTGATCTTAGAGATTACACCCTTGTTACCGTGACGACCTGCCATCTTATCACCAGGCTGGATCCGACGTTTAACCGCCAGATAAACCTTAACAATCTTCAGCACGCCCGGTGCCAGATCGTCGCCCTGAGTGATTTTACGGCGTTTCGCTTCGAGTTTTTTCTCGAATTCGTGTTTCAGTTCGTCGTACTGCTCAGCCAGTTGCTCCAGCTGATTCTGTTTCTCTTCGTCGGTCAGGCCGAGTTCTAACCAGCGGTCACGCGGCAGTTTGTTGAGCTTCTCAGCTTCAACACCACCGGAAACCAGCACAGCGTAGATACGGCTGAACAGGCCAGCTTCGAGGATCTGCAGTTCTTCAGACAGGTCTTTTTTCGCCTGCTTCAGCTGCATCTCTTCGATTTCCAGCGCACGTTTGTCTTTTTCTACGCCATCGCGAGTAAAGACCTGAACGTCGATAATCGTACCGGAAACACCGTTTGGCACGCGCAGAGAAGAGTCTTTAACGTCAGACGCTTTCTCACCGAAGATTGCACGCAGCAGCTTCTCTTCTGGCGTCAGCTGGGTTTCACCTTTCGGCGTTACCTTACCAACCAGAATGTCGCCACCGGTCACTTCCGCACCGATATAAACGATACCGGATTCATCCAGTTTGGAGAGCGCAGCTTCACCCACGTTCGGGATGTCAGCGGTGATCTCTTCTGGCCCCAGCTTGGTGTCACGGGACACACATGCCAGTTCCTGAATGTGGATGGTGGTGAAACGGTCTTCCTGGACAACACGCTCGGATACGAGGATGGAGTCTTCGAAGTTGTAACCATTCCATGGCATGAATGCCACGCGCATGTTCTGACCCAGCGCCAGTTCACCGAGGTCGGTGGACGGACCGTCAGCCAGCACATCACCACGTTCAACCGGCTCGCCCAGAGATACGCAAGGCATCTGGTTGATACAGGTGTTCTGGTTAGAACGGGTGTATTTGGTCAGGTTATAAATGTCGATACCTGCTTCGCCCGGGTACATCTCGTCTTCGTTAACTTTGATAACGATACGGGAAGCATCCACGTACTGAACAGTACCGCCACGTTTAGCCACTGCAGTAACACCGGAGTCAACGGCAACAGCACGTTCCATACCGGTACCAACCAGCGGCTTATCAGCGCGCAGAGTCGGAACCGCCTGACGTTGCATGTTCGCACCCATCAATGCACGGTTGGCGTCATCGTGTTCCAGGAACGGGATCAGGGACGCACCGACGGATACCACCTGCTGGGTGGATACGTCCATGTAGTCAACCTGGTCGCGGCTGAACAAGCTGGATTCGCCTTTGCTACGGCAGGTAACCAGATCTTCTACAAAGTGGCCTTCGTCATCCAGGTTGGAGTTCGCCTGAGCGATAACGTAATTGCCTTCTTCGATAGCAGACAGGTAATGAATTTCGTCAGTTACAACACCGTCGGTCACTTTACGGTACGGAGTCTCGAGGAAGCCGTATTCGTTAGTCTGTGCATACACGGACAGGGAGTTGATCAGACCGATGTTCGGACCTTCAGGCGTTTCGATTGGACATACGCGACCGTAGTGAGTCGGGTGTACGTCTCGAACTTCGAAGCCTGCGCGTTCACGGGTCAGACCGCCTGGGCCGAGTGCGGAGATACGACGTTTGTGCGTAATCTCAGACAGCGGGTTGTTCTGGTCCATAAACTGAGACAGCTGGCTGGAACCAAAGAACTCTTTCACTGCTGCAGAAATCGGCTTGGCGTTGATCATATCCTGAGGCATCAGGGTATCCAGATCGCCCAGAGACAGACGCTCTTTCACCGCACGCTCAACACGTACCAGGCCAACGCGGAACTGGTTTTCCGCCATTTCGCCTACGGAACGGATACGACGGTTGCCGAGGTGGTCGATATCATCGACTTCGCCTTTACCGTTACGGATATCGATGAGCTTCTTCATCACTTCGATGATGTCGTCTTTGCTCAGGATACCGGAACCTTCGATTTCGTCGCGCAGCAGAGAACGGTTGAACTTCATACGACCAACCGCAGACAGGTCATAGCGGTCTTCGGAGAAGAACAGGTTCTCGAACAGGCTTTCAGCAGCTTCACGAGTCGGCGGCTCACCAGGACGCATCATGCGGTAGATTTCTACCAGTGCGCTCAGACGATCGTTGGTTGGGTCAACACGTACAGTTTCAGAAATGTACGGACCGTGGTCCAGATCGTTAGTGAACAGCGTTTCGATACGCTTGTGACCAGACTGGCTCAGCTTAGCCAGCAGATCCAGGCTCAGCTCCATGTTAGCTGCGCAAATCAGCTCGCCAGTAGATTCGTCAACGTAGTCTTTAGCCGCAACTTTACCAGCAATGTATTCAACCGGAACTTCGATATGTTTGATATCGTCTTTTTCCAGTTGGCGAATGTGGCGCGCAGTGATGCGACGGCCTTTTTCGACGTAGACTTTGCCGTTAGCTTCAATGTCAAAGGAGGCGGTTTCACCACGCAGGCGTTCCGGCACCAGTTCCATCTGCAGCTTGTTGTCGCGAATTTCGAAAACAACTTTTTCAAAGAACAGGTCAAGGATCTGCTCAGTGGTGTAGTTCAGTGCACGCAGAATGATGGTCGCAGGCAGTTTACGGCGACGGTCAATACGTACGAACAGGTTGTCCTTCGGATCGAATTCGAAGTCCAGCCAGGAACCACGGTAAGGGATGATGCGCGCGTTATACAGCACTTTACCCGAAGAGTGGGTTTTACCTTTGTCGGAGTCAAAGAAGACGCCAGGACTACGGTGCAGCTGAGAAACGATAACACGCTCAGTACCATTGATTACAAAGGTACCGTTGTCAGTCATGAGCGGAATTTCGCCCATGTAGACTTCTTGTTCTTTAATATCTTTTACGGTGCCTTCCGGCGCTTCGCGCTCGTAGATCACCAGACGCAGTTTTACGCGCAGCGGTGCGGAATAGGTCACGCCACGGATCTGACATTCCTGAACGTCAAACACCGGTTCGCCAAGGCGGTAGCTGACGTATTGCAGCTCGGAATTACCGCTGTAGCTCTGAATCGGGAAAACGGAACGGAAAGCTGCTTCCAGACCATACTGCCCTTCAGGATCTTGCTCGATGAACTTCTGAAACGAGTCAAGCTGGATAGAAAGGAGATAAGGTATGTCCAACACTTGTGGACGTTTACCAAAATCCTTACGAATACGTTTTTTCTCGGTATAGGAGTAAACCATTAGGGTTCCTCAGCTCGCTGACAAGTCGACCCATCTGTCCGACGAAGGGACAGTTTGTGCAACACTATTTTGTTGACCGGAAAATCGAATACTTTCCGCAATGCCTGTTGCTATCACGCTTAAACCATTTCATTGCGATTTACACAGAACTGATGCTCTGTCGCAGTATATTAAGACGTCGATAGAAACAAGCATTGAAAGGCACAGCAGTAGTCAAACAGTGTGAAATGCTACTGGCGCCTTACAGCGCAAAAAGGCTGGTGACTAAAAAGTCACCAGCCATCAGCCTAATTTCTTAGGCTGCAACCAGAAAAGTTGGCTTATTTAACTTCAACTTCAGCGCCAGCTTCTTCCAGAGATTTTTTCAGTGCTTCTGCGTCGTCTTTGCTGATGCCTTCTTTCAGGGCAGCCGGAGCAGATTCTACCAGGTCTTTAGCTTCTTTCAGACCCAGGCCAGTTGCGCCACGTACTGCTTTGATTACAGCAACTTTGTTAGCGCCAGCAGCTTTCAGAATTACGTCGAATTCAGTTTTTTCTTCAGCAGCTTCAGCCGGGCCAGCAGCTACAGCTACAGCAGCAGCAGCGGAAACACCGAATTTTTCTTCCATTGCAGAGATCAGCTCTACAACGTCCATTACGGACATAGCGGATACTGCTTCAATGATTTGATCTTTAGTGATAGACATTTAAATTGTTCCTGAAAATCAGAATAAGTTTATACGTAAGCAGATGCTTGAGAAAGATAACTGCGATTAAGCAGCTTCTTTCGCATCGCGTACAGCAGCCAGAGTACGAACCAGTTTGCCAGCCGAAGCTTCTTTCATGGTTGCCATCAGGCGTGCAATTGCTTCTTCGTAGGTCGGCAGAGTTGCCAGGCGATCGATTTGCGATGCCGGGATCAATTCACCTTCAAAGGCTGCGGCTTTGACCTCAAATTTTGCATTCGCTTTCGCGAACTCTTTGAACAGACGAGCAGCAGCGCCCGGGTGTTCCATAGAGTATGCAATCAGGGTCGGACCAACAAACGTGTCTTTCAGGCACTCGAACTGAGTACCTTCAACGACGCGGCGCAGCAGGGTGTTACGAACAACACGCATGTATACGCCAGCTTCACGACCTGCTTTACGCAGTTCAGTCATTTTATCTACAGTTACGCCACGGGAATCCGCAACTACTGCAGACAGCGCGCCTTTGGCTACTTCGCTGACTTCAGCAACAATCGCTTGTTTGTCTTGAAGATTTAAAGCCATTAGCTTTGCTCCTGGATGTTTGCCGGAACTCATGTTCCGGAACTCACTTCACTCTCCCCAACTGAGAGAGCGTCTAAATACGGTGAGCAGAAACAAGCCAGAGTATCAGAAATAATCTTAGCGTTCTGTCACCGTCTACGCAGGGCATTAAGTTTCTTACGAAACACCTGCGGTCTTCGACGGAGGCCTGGATAGGCCAGGCTCCAACGAACAAATCTTGTCTATCTGTCGCTATTCAATCTGTGACGGCGTTGACTGCCTTCGTTCACACCAGTCACATAGTTAACTATGCTTCTGGCGATTCACTCAGTTGTCGCCTTGCCACAGCCTGAATATCTCGGATATACGTCTGCAATTAGCAGAAACGTGGGGGTAAGATTGTAGACAAAATCACCGCCCACGTAAAGGCGAATATTAGTTCGCCACAGTCGCAGTCAGACCGGACTGATCAACGGCAACACCAGCACCCATGGTGGTGGAGATGCTAACTTTCTTGATGTACACGCCTTTAGCCTGAGTCGGTTTCGCTTTTTTCAGCGCAACCAGCAGAGATTCCAGGTTTTCTTTCAGTTTGTCAGCGTCAAAATCCACTTTACCGATGGTGGTGTGGATGATGCCGTTTTTGTCGTTACGGTAACGAACCTGACCTGCTTTAGCGTTCTTAACTGCTTCAGCAACGTTAGGGGTTACAGTACCAACTTTCGGGTTTGGCATCAGGCCGCGCGGGCCCAGAACCTGACCCAGCTGGCCAACAACGCGCATTGCATCCGGGGAAGCAATAACAACGTCAAAGTTCATTTCGCCTTTCTTGATCTGGTCAGCCAGATCTTCCATACCTACCAGCTCAGCGCCTGCAGCTTTAGCAGCTTCAGCGTTTGCGCCCTGGGCAAATACGGCTACGCGAACGGAACGGCCAGTACCGTGCGGCAGTACAGTTGCACCACGTACGTTCTGGTCAGATTTACGAGCGTCGATGCCGAGGTTAACGGCAACGTCTACGCTTTCTACGAATTTAGCAGTGGCCAGCTCTTTCAGCAGAGCAATAGCTTCGTTGATGTCGTACTGTTTAGTTGCATCAACTTTGTCACGGATCACGCGCATACGCTTGGTCAGTTTAGCCATTTCTTAATCCTCCACTACCAGGCCCATGGAACGTGCAGTACCTTCAATGGAGCGAGTCATCGCTTCAATGTCGGAACCAGTCATGTCGGCAGCTTTGGTCTGCGCGATTTCCTGCAGCTGAGCGCGGGAAATTTTACCCACTTTGTCTTTGTTCGGCTTGCCGGAACCAGACTTGATACCAGCCGCTTTCTTCAGCAGAACTGCTGCCGGAGGCGTTTTGGTAACGAAAGTGAAAGAACGGTCAGCGTAAACGGTGATAACAACCGGGATCGGCAGACCTTTTTCCATGGAATCAGTTTTTGCGTTGAACGCTTTGCAGAATTCCATGATGTTCACGCCTTGTTGACCCAGTGCTGGACCTACCGGCGGACTCGGGTTAGCCATACCAGCTGCAACCTGCAGCTTGACGTAGGCCTGGACTTTCTTAGCCATTCTAAATTCCTCTAGTTGGGTTATAGCGCCTCAAGGAGGCTCCCCGTGATTAAATTCGTTTTACGGACAGGGCCCATAAAAACAAAAGGCGCGAAATTGTATTCCAATCTCGCGCCTTGTGCAACGATTAAATCGCCGCTTTTTTGATCGCTGTTTAGGCTTTTTCTACCTGGGCAAAGTCCAGTTCTACTGGGGTCGCGCGACCGAAGATAGAAACAGAGACTTTCAGGCGGGACTTCTCGTAGTCCACTTCTTCAACCACACCGTTAAAGTCAGCAAACGGACCGTCACTAACGCGAACCATTTCACCTGGCTCAAACATCGTTTTCGGACGTGGTTTATCGCCAACCTGCTGCAGACGGTTCATGATCGCATCAACTTCTTTGTCGCTGATCGGCGCCGGACGGTCAGATGTACCGCCGATAAAGCCCATCACACGCGGCACGCTGCGCACCAGGTGCCAGCTTGCGTCATTCATCACCATCTGGACCAGTACATAGCCCGGGAAGAATTTACGTTCGCTCTTGCGACGCTGGCCACCACGGATTTCGACCACTTCTTCGGTCGGCACCATGACTTCGCCAAACAGCTCTTCCATATTTTGTAACTTGATATATTCGCGCAGCGACGTGGCTACGCGGCCTTCAAAACCGGAAAACGCCTGAACGACGTACCAGCGCTTTTTAGGGGCTTCAGACATCTTAGAACCTCAGGCCAGTGATAAAGGATACCAGGCGAACCAGAATACCATCCAGTCCCCACAAGATCAGTGACATTACTGCGGTAACCGCAGCCACAATTAATGTGGTGTGCAATGTTTCCTGGCGAGTTGGCCAAATGACCTTACGGACTTCGGTTCTCGCTTCACGGGCAAAAGCAACGGTCGCTTTACCTTTTGTTGTCAACAGCGCGACACCACCCGCTGCGGCAATCAGAATCACTACGGCCAGCGCACGCAGCGGCAGCATCATGTCACGATAGAGGTAGTTGCCAACGATAGCTACAAGCAGCAATACAGCGACAACAACCCACTTCATCGCTTCCAGGCCGCGCCCGCTTCCTTGAGCTTCGGTATTCGCACTCATAAACCAACCTGTCAGAAGTATTCTACAAACATTTTCACCCCGCGTAAGCGAGGCGATCCAAACCGAAATGCTCTGGTGCGTTTCGGACTAAACGCCCTCTTCAGAGCCTGTCTCAGCAATGATTATGACAAAAAAAATCACTGATGAGCCAGGTTCTGGTGTGAAAGCGTGCAAAAAGGGCATCAAATGATGCCCTTTTATTGCGCATTGCGTCAAATGTTATTCGGCAATTAGCTCATTACTTTGGCAACAACGCCCGCACCAACAGTACGGCCGCCTTCACGGATTGCGAAACGCAGACCGTCGTCCATCGCGATTGGGTGGATCAGGGTAACAACCATTTTGATGTTGTCGCCCGGCATTACCATCTCTACGCCTTCCGGCAGTTCGATGGTACCAGTCACGTCAGTAGTACGGAAGTAGAACTGCGGACGGTAGCCTTTGAAGAACGGAGTATGACGGCCGCCTTCGTCTTTGGACAGAATGTACACTTCAGATTCGAACTTGGTGTGCGGCTTGATAGAGCCCGGCTTAGCCAGTACCTGACCACGTTCGATTTCTTCACGTTTGATACCACGCAGCAGAACACCAACGTTCTCACCAGCACGGCCTTCGTCCAGCAGTTTGCGGAACATTTCAACGCCAGTACAGGTAGACTTAGCAGTCTCTTTGATACCAACGATTTCAACTTCTTCACCAACTTTGATGATACCGCGCTCTACACGACCGGTAACAACGGTACCACGACCGGAGATGGAGAATACGTCTTCGATAGGCAGCAGGAACGGCTTGTCAATCGCACGCTCTGGTTCTGGGATGTAAGAATCCAGGAAGCCAGCCAGTTCGATGATTTTCGCTTCCCACTCTGCTTCGCCTTCCAGCGCTTTCAGAGCAGAACCACGAACGATCGGAGTGTCGTCGCCCGGGAAATCGTACTGAGACAGAAGTTCACGAACTTCCATTTCTACCAGTTCCAGCAGCTCTTCGTCATCAACCATGTCGCATTTGTTCAGGAACACGATGATGTACGGAACGCCTACCTGACGACCCAGCAGGATGTGCTCACGAGTCTGCGGCATCGGGCCGTCAGTCGCAGCAACAACCAGGATCGCGCCGTCCATCTGCGCAGCACCGGTGATCATGTTTTTAACATAGTCGGCGTGGCCCGGGCAGTCTACGTGTGCGTAGTGGCGAGTCGGGGTGTCATATTCAACGTGAGAAGTGTTGATGGTGATACCACGAGCTTTTTCTTCCGGCGCGTTATCGATCTGGTCGAATGCACGAGCAGCACCGCCGTAGGTTTTAGCCAG